>NZ_JBLXEM010000042.1:0-16612 GCF_048263065.1 Thioclava sp. | reverse complement strand
CGAGGTTGTGAAATTTGACTGATCATTCTCGCGCGCTACCGCTTGCCACAAGCCGCGTCAATAACTTGACGATGCCCCTCCATGGCATCCTTCGCGGTCAGGAAACAGCGTCTGTTCGCGATCGCCTCCGCGATTTCTGTTTTAGGAATCACAGTATGGACATGGCCAAAGCCGGAACGATGTTGCTTCCCATGGACGTCAGCTTGCCGAACGCGACACATGGGATCACTGCTATGCTCTCGGCGCGCCGCTGCCGACCATCGGGGTTGCACGGGTCAACAAGGTCAGCCTCCTGATCCGGCTGATTGTTCTGGCGTTCGCCGCCAACGCAAGCTGCGGGACTGCCAGTGCAGGATGCCTGCCACCGTGGCCCAGTAGATGACCCAGCCCCCCAGCGTTGCCATATCGGGCGCGGCGCGGTAACCGGTCAGCGCCGAGAGCAACCCGCCGAGACGGCCCCCGTCGTCGAGTAGCGCGCTCATATCCCAGAGGGGGGTGCCGAAGGGCAGGATGCCAGCCGATACGAGATCGTCCACGCCGGTGGTGAAGAGCGCCGCCCCGAGCAGCAGCAGCATGACCTCGGACACCCGGAAGAAGCCGCGCCACGGTAGGAACCGCGCCCCGGCCCGCAGCAGCACATAGCTCGCCAGCGCTGTGGCAAAGCCCACGGTAATCGAGGCCAAAACGCCGGTCATCTCGCTCTGTTTCGCGGCGGCGAGCGAGCCGTAGAGAAAGACGACCGTCTCCGAGCCTTCGCGCGCCACCGCTGCCATGGCGAGGATGAACACCGCCCACCACCCTTGGCGCATGGCGGCAGCCTTTAGCCCTGCCTCGAGGTCGCGTTTGAGCGTGCGGCCGTGGCCGCGCATCCAGACGACCATCTGCACGATCAGCCCTGCGGCCACGAACACCATCACCGTCATCACGTCCTGACGCAGGCCAGCCGAAAGGAGCTTCGAGAACCCCAACAGCGTCAGTGCGAAGGCTAGGGCCAGCGCAAGCCCGGTCAGCACGCCGCCCCAGAGGAACCGCGCCGCTCGCCGACCCGCACCCTCATGCGCCAGCCAGCCCGAGAGAATGCCTATGACGAGAAGCGCCTCGACGCTCTCGCGCCACAGGATGAAGATGATCTGTCCGTCCATGACATTCTCCTGCGCGTGACCGGTAGATTACTTGACGACGATCGTGCCCTTGGCGGTGTCGAGGTCTTCGTGAAATTCCTCGACGAAGGGGTAGCTGCCCGCCGGAAGCGCTCTCAGCTGGATCGTCTCGGTCTCGCCCGGCGCGATGATCTTCTCGATGCGCAGGCGCTTGCTTTCGAACTCTGCTGCGGTCTCGCCTGTATTATAGACGGTCAGGGTGACCGCCTTGTCGGCAGGCAGTGCGATCGTCTGCGGCACCACCACCCCATCGGTCAGAGTGATCGTCGGACCGGTCTGGTCCGCGACGGCGAGGGCTGGCGTGCAGGCCAGCATGAGGAGCGCGGGGGCGAGGCGTGAAATGCGTGTCATTAGAATCCCACTTGTCTGTTTGGCGGCCTGAATATCCGACAAAAAGACTTGGGTCAATAATTCCCGATAAAAATACTCAACCGCTGAGGCGACTAACGGAGTTTGCTCGCCTGACAGACCGGGTCCGAACTTGCTGGTCGCCGATCCTTGTCGGAGCCCTTCGTGCGATCAATCCAGAACTACGATACCCAAATGCGTCTGCTCCGATTCGACGTGAATGTTGATCATCGCGGTCGGCACCGCGTACCGAAGCGCCGCCTCAATCTGATCGCAGCTCATCGAGGACGTCGTTACGGCGCTCGACCGCACATGCCGCAAGGCGGACTAAGGACGGGATATGCTCGAGATGTAGTCGTATTGCGTGGAGGCTTCTTGGATTAATGCGCGAATGCGTGCTGCAAGGAAGGCCTCGCCGGCAGGCTTTCGCAACGTGACCGATCTCTTCTGCGTATATCAGTATCCGCAGTTTGCGCTGAATCTCGCGTTGATCCTTGGTCATGAACATCACCTTCTTCCCAAACCTGGGAGGTTAAAGGAAATGTCCCGCGAGTAACGGCATATCTACAGTTCTTACAAAGTTGTAAATTGGTGACAAAAAGAAAGACCGAACGGCCTTCTAAATAGAGGGGGAGCGGATCGAACCGCCCTCAAATCGAATGGAGTCCGTTATGTCAGCCAAACGCTTCACCTTCAAATCCACCTTCGTGATCCTGCTTGCCGTTGCTGCGTTGGTGGGCCCGCTCGCGCCGCTAACCGCTGTTTCTGCGCATGCTGAAAAGGCCGTGGCACCCGAGAAGAACCCGCCGGGCGATATTCCCGATACGCAGGTTTTTATCCCTTACCAATCGGCGGGCTATTCGTTGCAGGTGCCCGAGGGCTGGGCGCGCAGCGGAACCGGCCCGACTGTGCGATTTGTGGGCAAGCTCGACGCCGTCGCAATCACGATCAGCAAGGCACCTGCGAAACTTGATCTGGCGTGGGTGAAAGACAGCTACCTTCCGGTGCTGGAAAAAACGGGCCGTGCGGTCAAACTTGGCAAGACCAGCACCGTAACGCTGCCCTTCGGCCAAGCCCTTCGGATCGACTATTCCGACAATTCCGAACCCAACGTGGTGACCGGCAAGCAGGTCCGGCTGGAGCACAACCTCTATTTGTTCGAACAGGGCGGAAAGATGGCAGCGCTGAACCTCTCGGCCCCCTATGGCGCCGACAACGTGGATCAATGGCGGCTGATGTCGCGCTCTTTCGGATGGAAATGAGATGGAGCGGCTTTGCGCGCATGACCTGTATCGCTTCTATCACACCGGTGACGATGAAGTAGCAGCACTCAGGGGTGTGAGCCTTGTGCTTGCGCCCGGTGAAATCGTGGCGGTCACCGGCCCTTCGGGCAGTGGCAAGTCTACGCTTCTGAACTGCCTTACCGGGCTCGATGAGCCCGATGCGGTCCAAGTTACTGCCGATGGCGAACTGATGACCCGCCGCCCGGAACCCGTGCGCGCAAAGTTGCGTGCGCGGGCCTTTGGGATTCTGATGCAATCGGGCAATTTGTTTCCCCATTTCACGGTGGCCGACAACATCAGGTTCCAGATGCGGATGGCGGGCCGGATGGACGAGGCGCGCGTTGACGAGTTGATCGGCGCTGTCGGGCTAAATCACCGGCGTGACGCGCTACCCGCACATCTGTCGGGCGGCGAGACG
This sequence comes from Thioclava sp., assembly GCF_048263065.1. Taxonomy (NCBI): domain Bacteria; kingdom Pseudomonadati; phylum Pseudomonadota; class Alphaproteobacteria; order Rhodobacterales; family Paracoccaceae; genus Thioclava; species Thioclava sp. Next base: position 13,403 of record NZ_JBLXEM010000042.1, on the reverse strand, counting down.
GCGCGCGCCGGGCTGGCGGTCGCGCTCGCGCTTGATCCGCCAATTCTGATCGCTGACGAGCCGACCGCCGAGGTGGACAGGGCGACCGAAGACGACCTGCTGGCATTGTTCGAAGCGCGGCGCAATTCGGACCTCACGACGCTGATCGCGACCCATAGCGAGGCGCTGGCCCATCACGCTGATCGCATTGTCCGGCTCAAAGACGGGAGGGTTGATCATGACTGACATACTCGCACGCGCCGAAGGGATCGCGATGCGCTATCCGGTTCCCGGCGGCACCCCCATCGCTGTTCTCGAGGGTATCGATTGTGAGATCGCGCAACGGGATCGGATCGCGATCATCGGCCCTTCTGGTAGTGGTAAATCCACCCTCATGCATATTCTCGGCGGACTGATCGCCCCGACGAGCGGGCGTGTCGAATGGCCGGCGTTAGGGGCGCGTGACACCTTGATGCCCGAAAATGTGCAGTTTGTGTTTCAAAGCCCAAGTCTGTTTCCCGCACTCGACGTGCTGGGCAACATCACCCTACCGCTGCTTCTGGCGAGCCGCGACGCAGGCGCAAAGGATCGCGCGCACGCGCTTTTGGCTCGGTTCGGCCTCGAAGAGCTTGCTGCCAAACTGCCCGAAGAGCTTTCGGGCGGTCAGGCGCAACGGATCGCGATGCTACGCGCGCTGACCACCGCGCCGCGACTAATTTTGGCCGATGAACCGACCGGACAGCTCGACAGCCACACCGCCGAACATTTCCTAGACGGCGTGCTTGAGATCGCAGCGCGGGCGGGCATCGCGATAGTGATCGCCACCCATGACGCGCATGTCGCGGCCCGTATGGCTCGGCTTTGGACGATGGATCACGGCAGACTCGTCAAGTCGGCCCAGCAGATGGAAGACGCATGATGCTTACACTCTGGATTTCGAAACTTGCGCGCGACCGGGCGTGGCGGCTTTCCGGCACCATCCTCGGGGTGGCCCTGACTGTGGCGCTGATCGCGGTGCTCGCGGGGTTTTTGACCGCCAGCACGCGAACGATGACGATGCGCGCCGTCGCATCGGTGCCGATCGACTGGCAGGTCGAGGCCGTGCCCGGCGCCGATCCGGCAAAGATAAAGGCCGACATAATGCAATCGGCCAAGGTCGCGGCGGTGCGCGAGGCCTTCTACGCCACGACCACCGGCCTACAGGCCAGCACCGGCGGGACGGTTCAGACCACCGGACCGGGTAAGGTCGTCGCTCTTGGCAAGGATTATCTGCCCACCTTCCCGCGCGAGATACGCCTGTTGTCGGGCACACCAGATGGCCCGCTGCTGGCGCAGCAGACAGCGGCCAACCTGCACGCGCGCGCGGGCGATACCGTCACGATTAACCGTCCCGGCCTGCCGCCCGTGCAGGTGACAATTTCGGGCGTGGTCGATTTGCCGGATGCGGACTCCTTCTTCCAAGGCGTCGGGCTGCCCAAACAGGCCGCGCCGCAAGCGCCGCCCGATAACGTGGTGATGTTGCCACCAGCCCAATGGCATCGGTTCTTCGATCCGCAAAGCGCCGTGCGCCCCGATAGCACCCGTTTGCAATTCCATGTGCGTTTTGATCACAGCGCGCTGCCCAATCAACCAACTGCAGCCTACACGACCGTGACGGGGGGCGCGCATAACCTTGAGGCGCGTGTCGCGGGACAGGCGCTGGTTGCGAACAATCTTGGTGCGCGCTTCGATGCGGTGCGCGGCGACAGCCTGTATGCGACCGTGCTTTTCCTGTTCCTCGGCCTGCCCGGGGTGGCCCTAGCCGCGTTGCTGACATTTGCGGTAACCGCCAGCGGCGGCGACCGTCGCCGTGCAGACCAAAGCCTGCTGCGCATCCGTGGCGCAACGCGCGCCCAGATTCTGTCGCTTGCGGCTGGCGAGGCACTCGCCGTCGGCCTTGGCGGCACGATTTTCGGCCTTGCTCTCGCGGCGGTGTCTGCCTGGCTTTTGGGGCTGGCGATCGCGGGCTGGGCGATTGCAACAGGGATCGCGGCCCTTGGCGGCGTCTCGCTCGCCCTTGGCGCGGTGCTTTGGCCCGCATGGCGCGATCTTCAGGGACGCACCGTCGCGGCAGCGCGTCGTGCGGTCGGGCGGGCCCAGACCCCGATCTGGCGCCGATTCGGGCTTGATCTGGTCTTGCTTGCGGGGGCCGCGCTTGCCTTTTGGCAAAGTGCCAGCACCGGCTATCAGATCGTTCTGGCCCCCGAGGGCGTCCCCGCCACTGCAGTGGATTACAAGGCTTTCCTTGCGCCAGCCTTGTTCTGGCTCGGCTCGGCGCTTCTGCTGCTGCGCCTGTCGGATCTGTTGATCGGGGGCGCGCCGCAGATCGTTTCGCGGCTCATCCGACCGACTGCCGGACGGCTGTCGCCGCTGATCGCAACCGCGCTGTCGCGGCAATCACGGCGGCTGACCGGTGGGATCGCGATGGCGGCAATGGCGCTGGCCTTCGCGGCTTCGACGGCGATTTTCAACACCACTTATAATGGTCAGGCGCGCGTGGATGCAGAGCTAACCAACGGCGCTGACGTGACAGTCTTTGGCACAACGGCCAACCCGGCCGGACCGCTTCTTTCTACGTTGGAGAAGGTTCCGGGCGTCGCCGCTGCCGTGCCGATGATGCACCGTTTTGCCTATGTCGGCGCCGATTTGCAGGATATCTACGGCATCCAACCTGATCAGTTGACCAAGGTGACGCGCCTGTCGAACGCCTATTTCCGGGGCGGCAGCGTGCAGTCGATCCTAGCTAAGCTCAAGGACACGCCCGACGGTGTGCTGGTCTCGGAAGAAACGGTGAAGGATTTCCAACTCAATACCGGCGACAAGATCAACCTGCGCCTGATGAGCGGGGCTGATCACCAGTATCACACCATCCCCTTCCACTTCATCGGTGTGGCGCGAGAGTTTCCGACAGCACCCAAGGACAGCTTTCTGGTGACCAATGCCGACTATATCGCGAAGGCCACAGGAATCGTGCCGGCAGAATATGTGCTGATGAAAGCCTCCGCACCGCCCGCCACAGTGACGGCTGACGTGCGCGCGGCGCTGAACGGCGCTCCGGGGATGCAGGTCAAGGATATCGGCAGCGTGACCCATATCATCGGGTCGAGCCTGACCTCGGTGGACCTGTCGGGCCTGACCCGGATCGAGTTGTCCTTCGCCATCCTCATTGCCGCGGCCGCAGCAGGATTGATGCTGGCGCTGGGATTTGCGGACCGCAAGCGCGCCTTTGCGATCCTCACGGCGGTCGGGGCCAAACCGCGCCAACTGGCCAGTTTTCTGCGCGCAGAGGGCGCGTTGATCGCAGCGGGCGGGATCGCCTTCGGCGTTGTCTATGGCGTGCTGGCGGCGTGGCTGCTGGTCAAGTTGCTGACCGGAGTTTTCGATCCACCGCCCGAGACGCTGATGGTCCCCTATGGCTACCTAGGGTTGGTCGTGCTGATGGGCGTCCTCTCGGTTGCGGGGGCGGTCTGGTTCGCGCGGCACCGCTCGGCCCATGGCGTCACGGAATTGCTCCGTGAGTTGTAGGACCACGACGGGGAAGCAGGCCGTTGCGTCCCCCTGAGTATGTCGTCTCGTCATCGCGGCCCTTCGATTGGCAAGAAAGCACCCTGCGGCGTCGATTTGTGCTGCGCACACACACCCGGAAGGCTTCAACCGCAGGAAATCCTGCCATGAGTTTCTGTCCGCTCGGGGAGTGCGAGGCAGAGCCCTACAGATCGACTTTTTCCAACCAACATCGGAACACGAAAATGATGCATCATTTTGCCCCAGCTTTGACAGTGGTCATTCCGACCTACGACGAGCGCGAAAATATCCGCCCGCTGTCGGCCATGCTTGAAGCTGCGTTAAATGCGGTCGCCTATGAGGTGATCTTCGTCGATGACGACAGTGGCGACGGCACCGCTGATGAAGTGCGCGCGGTTGCCGCCGAAGATCCAAAAGTACGATTGATCAGTCGGGTCGGGCGGCGCGGCCTCGCCGGGGCCTGCATCGAAGGCATGCTGTCGGCGATCTCCCCTCTGGTCGCGGTGATGGACGCAGACATGCAGCATGACGAACGCCTTCTCCCCGAGATGTTCCGTCGTCTGTCGAATGATCCAAGCCTCGACATCGTGATCGGCTCGCGCCATGTCGATGGGGGGGCCGCATCCAGCGGCTTTTCGCGTCCGCGCAGCTGGGGTTCGAAACGTGCCAACGCACTGGCGCGCCGCCTGCTGTCGATCAAGGCAAGTGATCCGATGAGTGGTTTTTTCGTTCTGCGCCGAAGCTCCCTGAATGAGGTGGTCTGTGGCCTCCAACCTGACGGTTTCAAATTGTTGGCCGACATGTTGTCTATGGCGAGAGGACGTTGGAACGTGCTGGAACTGCCCTATGACTTTCGGCCGCGTGTGGCGGGCCGCTCAAAGATGGACATAGCGGTCACGCTGGAATTCGTAGCACTCCTTCTGTCTCGGTTGACTGGCGGACTTCTGCCGGTTCGCTTCGTGATGTTTGGTTTCGTCGGCGCCAGCGGTCTCGTCGTGCAATTGGCGGCCGTCTGGGCGGGGCTGGCAATGGCAGGCAATTTTGAGGTGGCGCAGGCCACTGGCATCTGGATCGCGATGACCACGAACTTCCTGCTCAACAACAGCCTGACCTGGCGCGAAAGGCGGCTAAGGGGGCGGGCGTTTTTCACAGGGCTGCTGGCCTTCTACTTGGTTTGCTGTTTGGGGGCATCGGCAAATTTGGGCGTATCAACCGTGTTGTTTCAACTGGTTCCCGTCTGGTGGCTGGCAAGCGCGGCCGGGGCCGTCGTCGGAGCAATTTGGAACTTCTGGGCCAGCCTGATCGTCACCTGGCGGGCCCGATGAGCGCGGTTTCAGGTTCTGCCGTCCCCGAAAGTCGTCTTTCGCGTTCTCAAGTCACGCCGGTCTTGTTGCTGACGCTGGCCATCGGGCTGGTGCATCTTGCTATGGCAGGCCTCATCCCGGTGTTCAACGACGAGGCTTACTACGCGCTTTGGGCCACCCGCCTTGCACCTGACTATTATGACCACCCGCCAATGATCGCCCTTTGGATTTGGGTGGGCGAGGCCCTGCTGGGGTCTGGCCCTGCTGGGATACGACTCGTCTCGGTAGTGGGGTTCGCGTCGGTCACCCTGTTGACTTGGAATATCGCACGGTGCCTCGGAGCGGGTCCGCGGCGCGCCTTTGCTGCGGCGCTTTTCTACAACATTATGGCGCTGCCTGCCGCACTTGGGTTCACAGCCACCCCGGATGCTCCCTCGACCTTCTTCTGGGCACTGAGCCTATGGCTGACGGTGCGCGCCGCCGACCCAAAGGGAGGGCGACGGCTTTGGGCGCTTGCCGGGGTTGCCGCCGGATTGGGCGTGCTGTCCAAATTCACCAATCTGTTTTTCGGGGTCGGGGTGCTGGCCTGGCTGCTGGCCAGCCGCGAAGGCCGTCGCCGCTTGCTGAGTTCTGGTCCATGGATCATGGCGGCGACAACCCTACTGACATTGGCCCCGTTTCTTCTGTGGAACGCCACGCATGAATGGTATGGGTTCGAACGCCAGTTCAGCCGCCTCGACGCATCCGTTTCGCACGGCAGCCATATGGGCGACTACCTTGCAGCAACGATCTTGTCCGTGACACCCCTCTTGATCGTGCCTGTTCTGCGCGGGATCTGGCGCGCGAGGGGCGTGGCCGCGCTTATGACGGCGACTTCCCTGCCGTCCCTGCTGTTCCTAGGATATCACGCGCTGACTGCGGCGGTGCAGGCAAACTGGATTGTTCCGCTATGCCCCGGTCTCGCTGTATTGGCAGCGGTGGGCCTGCGCAAACCCGGCCTCTTTCGTGTCGGCGTTCCGGCCTTGGCGGGCGGTGGGGTGGCCGTTGCAGGATTGGTGTTGGCCTTCTGGCCCGGCGCGCCGGTCTTTCCCGGCGACAATCCGGCAAACCAGACCAAGGGCTGGCCAGACATGACCCGCGCTCTGGGGGTGCGGGCCGAACATTCCAGTGCCCGCTGGATCGCAACTGATGATTACGGAACCACTGGCGCGCTGGCGCTGCGCTTCCCTGCGTTGCCGGTCTGGCAAGTGACGGAAACCAGACGGTACCTGTTTCGTTACACGATGCCGCACGCGCTTTGTTCGGCGCCGGGGCTTCTGGTTCAGCCGATGCCGGTCGCAGCGAATGAAGGCGCAACGACGCTGTTCGAGACCGCCGGACGGCCCGAAGTGTTGACGCGCGCCTCGCGCGGAGCAGCTTTGAAGCGCTACCAGGTGACGGAGGTCCGAGGGCTTCGAACCTGTACTGAGAGCGCGACAGTGATTCCGGCAGAGATCTTGCGAACACCACGTTAGACGCATCGCGCCAAGGGGCGTTGTCACATTAAGTCGCCCAGTCTGGAAGCTTGGGTTGCGGAGGGACATCAAGCGACGTTTGCTGCGGATTTCCAAGCGTTGAAAGCTTCGAGCCGATGGTAGCGTATGGTAAGAGCGGAACGACGGCGGGCTCGGCCGGAGAAGGAATTTCGGGTTGCGGACTGCATGGAGACGAAGCGCTGCAATCCACTCGGCGACCGGAAGCGAGAGTGTTCGACCTTTTGTGTAACTGGGGCTTGGTCCATGCTTCCTGAGAGAAGCAAGGACGATGACGATGACGATTTCCAAGGAACTGCTGGACGACCTGCTGAAGATCTGCTCGGCAACAACGGCATGATGAAAGAGTTGAAGATCAAGCTGATGGAGCGGATGCTGGGTGCCGAGCTGACCGCGCATTTGGGCTATGAGGAGGGCAAGGATGCGTCGTCCGATCAGGCCAACCGCCGTAACGGCTCATCAGCCAAACGATTGAAGGGCAAGGACGGCGAGTTGCCTATCGCCGTGCCGCGCGGCAGGGGCGGCAGCTTCGCGCCCGAACTGGTGAAGAAGGGCCAGACCCGGATTGATGGGATGGATGATAAGATTATCGGCCTCTACGCAGCCGGTCTGATGGATCGCGATATCCGCGCCCACCTCGAGGACGTCTATGGTCTGCAAGTGTCGCCAGACCTCATCAGCCGTGTCACGGATGCGGTGCTGGACGAGGTCAGGGAATGGCAGTCCCGGGCGCTGGATCGGATGTATCCGATCGTCATTTTTGACGCTCTGCGGGTCAGATCCGCGACGCCGATAGCCGTATGGTCAAAAACAAGGCCGTCTATGTCGCCCTCGGCGTCAACAGGGATGGCATGCGCGAGGTTCTGGGCCTGTGGATTGCCGACAACGAACGCGCCAAATTCTGGCTGTCAGTGATGACGGAACTGAAGAACCGCAGGGTGCAGGACATCCTGATCGCGGTCATGGATGGCCTCAAGGGCTTCCCTGACGCCATCACCGCAGCCTACCCGGAAACCGCAGTGCAAACCTGCATCGTTCACCTCGTGCACCACTCGCTGAACTTCTGCGCATGGAAGGATCGCAAGGAGATGGCCAAGGACCTGCGACGGATTTACAACGCCCCGACCGCCGATCAGGCGGCCGCCGAGCTGAATGCCTTCGAGGAAAAATGGGCCGGTAAATACGCTTCCATCGCCCCAGCCTAGCGCAGGGCATGACAAGAAATGATCCCATTCTTAGCCTTCGACCCGCAAGATCATTTACACCACGAACGCGATAGAGAGTTTGAACCGGGTGATCCGAAAATTAATCAAAACCCGCGGGTCATTCCCAACCGAGGAGGCTGCCACGAAGCTGATCTACCTGGCGATCCGCAACTTCGAAAAAGGAGGACGAAATGTTCGGGAATGGTTTGCCGCCCGCCATCATTTCGCCATAATGTTCGAAGATCGATTCAATGCGTGACTGTATCTAAAACCCGCATGGGCCAGCCCAGATACACAGAGTTCATGACACTCCCCCGGAAGCCTTGCATTACTCGCTCTCGTTTCCTGAGCGGCCGGCGACTGTTCTCGGCGCAATAATTGAGTCCCTTGTGCGACCAATGATCAAGGCCAGGCGCGACCTCGCGTTTGGCGGCGCCGTAGGATCGCAATTTGTCCGTAATGATTCTTTTGGGCACGAAACCCCAGCGTTTCATTAGCTTGACCAAAAGCCGCTTGGCCGCGCGCTTGTCTCGCCTCGATTGCAGTATCTCATCAAGAACAACGCCGTGTTGGTCGACATCACGTCACAGCCAGTATTACCGGCCCGCGATCTTTACGACGACTTCGTCCAGATGCCAGACCTCGCCGGGGCGCGGCTGCCGTCGTCGTAGAACGTGGGTGATCAACGGGCCGAACTTGACAGTCCAGCGCCGGATCGTCTCGTACGAAACCTCTACGCCACATGCCAGCATCATCTCCTCGACCTCGCGCAGGCTCAAGTTGAACCGGACGTAGAGCCAAACAACATGAGCAATGATCTGGGGCGAAAACCCCCTCTTGTCTTATGAATTGAGCAGTTCCTGTGCGAAGCTGGAATAGCTGCCCGTTAATGTGACAACACCCGATTAGGAGATTGAGATGATGACGAAATCTGCAATTTCGAAGGGTGCGGCTGGCTTAGACCTCTCTCAAGTGGGCTTTGCTACTGCTTTCCAACGTCGAGTTTCTGCAGGCTTCAGAAGAACTGTTTGTGTGCTGGCATGAGGCTCGTCCGTCAACTTTGATTCTGAACCAAATATACTCATGATGCTTGATGAGACACCATCTCAAATATACCTAGAAACGTCGCCCGGCTTCCAAAGATAGTGCTAAGAACCAAAGGCCAGCACGGATTGCATTGCAACCATGACGACGTGCATATTCGGAATAGAAGCCAAGGACAGCCACCAGATATGTCGCACTCGCTCGATCAGATTTTGCCCTCGCTCGCATCGCTAGGTCTGTGGTCCTACTGGATCCTCGGCACGGCGGCGCTGCTCGAAGCGTTTTTCGTTACCGGACTGTTCGTTCCAGGAATGCTGGTGGTGGCCGCTGGGGGCATTCTCGTGCAGCAGGGCGAGATCGACTATTTCGACCTCGCTTGGTTTGTCGCAATCGGCTCATTTTTTGGCGGGGAAGCCAGTTACTGGGCCGGAGTGCTGGCGCGAAAGGGAATTGAACGGCGCTGGAACCCCATGCAATCGCCACAATACAATCGGGCACATCAACTGTTCGCGCGGCGCGGCGGTCTTGCTTTGGTTATCGGACGGTTTTTCGGTCCACTCGCAGGCTTTGTCACGCTTGCCGCCGCGCTTTCGGGAATGCCGCGACGGCGGTTCGCGATCTGGAACGCGTTCAGCGGTATTCCCTATGCCCTGCTCGTTCCGCTTGCTGGATACCTTCTGGGCGATGTCTTCACCCGTATCGGGCCGATGATAACGCGAGTCACGCTTTTTTCCGGCGCCGTCTTGCTGGCGCTTTTGGTCTTGTGGTGGCTGGTCATGCGGATCGGGCGCATGCTACCCTTCTTACGCTCGATCCTGCGCTCAATCGCGCGTGCCGTGGCCGAAAACGAGGATGTGCGCGAATGGGCGGGGCGTAACCCACGCATGACGCGCTTTCTTGCGCATCGCTTTGACAGAACTCAGTTCTCGGGTTTGACCACAACCTTGCTCGCCATTGCGATCAGCTATGTCCTCACGACTTGGGTAGATAGCAGCACCAGTTTTCTGAGTGGTGACGCGATCGTGCAGACAGACGTACGGCTTGCGAACCTTATCCACGCTTTCTGGGCTCCGTGGCTTATCATTGTCTTCACCTGTGTCAGCGCGCTTGCTGATCTGCGTGTTATGGTGCTCATGATGTTTGTCGTGCTTACGTGGCTATGGGTGCGCAAGCGCCCTGACCTGCTGCTTGGACTCAGCGTGTCAGTGATCGGCAACGTTTGCACTGTCGCCCTGCTTAAAGATTTTTTCCAACGCCCGCGCCCTGATCTCGCCTATTTCGTGGACCAATCCGGCAGTTTCCCGTCCGGTCAGGCAGCGATTTCAGCTTCCTTTTACGCGATGGTGTGTTTCGTCATGTGGAAGCTAAAATGGCTTGGACCGGTTCGTGCGGCGCTGCTGGCGGTGACAGTGGGCTTTGTGATCGGGCTTTCGGGGCTTTACCTGATCGAGCACTATCTGAGCGACGTGATCAATGGCTGGCTCGTCGGTGCGCTCTGGATGCTAATCGGTATTGCCATCGCAGAATGGTGGCGTACGTCCCGACCCAAGCCCGCCTTAGAGACCCCGCGCGGCGTTGCCTTGCCAGCCGTAATAAGTCTGGTTTTTATCAGCATCGCGGTCTGGCAGGTCGCAGACTATGAAAGAACGCGCAACGTCGTTGTGACAACCGTGGTTGATCACTCGGTGACGAATATCGCCCAGCTATTCGCCTCAGGAACTGCGTCAAATGAGACCGAAAGCGTCTTCGGAAATCCGCTGGAGCCGATCAATATCATCGTTCTGGAGCGCGATGACGCTGCCATAAAACACGCGATGACGCAGGCTGGTTGGACGCAAGCCCTTAAACCAACAGCCATCGCGCTGGCGCGTGCGGGGGTCGCAGCGTTGACCAACAGCGAGGACGCCAACGCCCCGGTCACCCCCTATTTCTGGCAAACCCAGCCGAACGATTTCGCATTCCAAAAACCAACCGCCGACAAAAGCCTGCGCAAACGTCACCACGTTCGTTTCTGGCGCACACGCTACATGACCCCTGCCGGCCTGCGCCTGTTCGTCGCCGCAGCCAGCTTTGATGACGGGCTTGATTGGCAGCTTTTGCACCATATCGACCCAAATATCGATGCCGAGCGCGATCAGATCGTCAGCGATCTGACCAAGGCAGGCACCTTGGCAAGCACTGAAATGCTTGCCATATCCAAGCCGCGTCTGGGCCAGTCGGTTGCGGGAGATCCATGGTTCACAGACGGAAAAGCTGCGGTGCTGACACTCAAGTAGAAAGAGATTGGTCGGCGTCGCCTATCGGCTTTTCGCCGATCGATGCACCCAGGTCTGTGGAATGCGTGCAAGATCAAGAAGGCTGTCGAACAGATCAAGTATAGAGCCGATCACGCGTTCAAATCTGCGCGTCCGTCGCGCCAGTGCAATGATCCAGACCACGGCGAGGGCCACCACAAACGACCCGGCCATGTCGAGCGGCCAGTGAATGCCAAGCCAGACCCGAGCCCAGGCGACAGAAGCCGCAGCTGCGAAGGCAAGCCAGCCCCAGACACTTGGCCGCACGAACGCAAGAAGCGACAGCGCGACCCCAAACAGAAGAGTCCCATGGTCTGAGGGAAACGAGCCATCTGCCGCGTGTGCGATCAACTGGTTTCCGATGCCAAGCGCAAACGGTCGGGGGTGATACCAAAACGCCCCAATCGTAAAATTGACAGCCAAACCCAGACATGTGGCAAGCCCCACCAGCACCAGCGCGCGGCGTTGTTCGGCATGCGCACGCAGCCACCCGACGACAAGACCTACGGCAACGATGTAGAGACTCCAGTCGGCCAGAAAACACGCGAGCCAAAGCATGGCGGGCGACGGGTCGGCGGGGCCGTTGACAAGGGCAAAGAGTGTTTGATTGAGCTGTTCCATGCGCGTCAGGAACTTTATCCTCGCGCTCAAGTCAAGATGACGCAGCCAGCGCTCTCGAAATTGCGATCATCTCTAAATGGCCAGCATCAAGCTTGATCGCCCACACGCTGAACAATCCCGTCTCGAAGGCTGTATTGCGGCGCACATGTTGGTTAGAGGGGCCCAACCCGGTGCGACGTTCGAAGCCAATAGTTCCGGGATAGTGCTAAGAACGACACGGGACGGGAAAATGGCCTTATTCGTAATCCTCACGCTATCGGCATCCTGCGTGCTACTGGCGGTTCATTTGGCAAGCCTCGTTTTGGCAGTGCCGCGCTTGCGTCAGAGTGGGCAGTTCAGTGCACCCCCGCTTGATGCCCCGCGCATCACACTCCTGCGTCCGTTCAAAGGGCTGGAGTATCGTCTTGACGAAACGCTGGGGTCCAGCCTTATGCTTGATTACCCGAATTATCAGGTGCTCTTTTGTGTGGATGACGCCGAGGATCCGGCGGTTCCGCACGTGCGCCAGTTGATCGCAAAGCACCCAGACATTGATGCGCAGATTTTGATCGGGCGCGACCCGGTCAGCCACAATCCCAAGATCAACAACCTGATGAAAGGGTGGCGTGCAGCCGATGGCATCTATGTGGCGATGGCTGATAGCAACATCGTGCTACCGCGTGACTATCTCTCGCAGATGCTCGGGCGGTGGGACGCGCAAACGGGGCTGGTAAGTTCGCCCGCTGCGGGGGTTGATCCCCAAGGGTTCGGTGGGGCGCTCGAATGTGCCTTTCTAAATGGCTATCAAGCCCGCTGGCAGATTGCTGGTGATCAGGTCGGCCTGGGCTATGCGCAGGGCAAGACGCTGTTTTGGAACCGCGCCTTTCTAGAGTCGGCGGGTGGGCCTGCGGTGCTGGGACACAGCATCGCCGAGGACGCACAATCAACCAAACTCGTGCGCGCTGCAGGTTTAAAGGTGCGTCTGGCGCGCCGACCCCTTCCACAGCCAGTCGGGGCGCGCAGGGTCGCAACCGTCTGGAATCGCCAGCTTCGTTGGGCCATCATCCGTCGCGTGGCCTTTCCTGGCCTGTTTCTGGGAGAACCTCTCACTAGCGGGGCGGTACCACTGTTGCTGTTCGCGGCCGGAGCCGTGGCCAGTGATCTCCCGCTGGCTCTCATATTCGGCTATGCCGCGCTTTGGTATGGCGCAGAATGGGCGCTGACGCGGCTTGCTGGCTGGCCCGCAGCGATACGCATCCTCGCCGCCAGTCTTCTGCGCGATGCGATGATTCCAGTGCTTTGGGCATTGGCATGGACACGCAACTCCTTTGACTGGCAAGGCCATGAGGTCGGCGCGACAGAAAAAGATGCCCGATGAACAGCCCAGATCAGGCCGTGCATTTGTTGCAAGGCTATGGGCTGTGCGGTATTGCCATGTGTGGACGGTTCCTGTTTAGCAAGGCTTTTTTGACGCCGTGATCATCGCGGGTTGCGGTCATGTGTCCGGCCTGTTTGCGCGGCACCGCTGGCCGCTGGCCCTCCCTTTCGGGACATTGCGGTGCAATACCCTGTCGGGCAATGGATGAAGTCCGCGTGCCAGGTCCCTATCAAGTTGCCGGACTACGTCTGTCCTGGCAATACCACGGGGTGTTCTGGCTGCGGCTTGCTTTGATCATCATCACGTCTATTGCCCTTGCAGCTCAGTGTGCTGCGTAAACAATGCAGCTCTGTTCACCATTTATGCGGCTCGATAGGTTCCTCCTCTTGCCAAGAGCGCCCATACAATCTGAGCGGTTTTGTTGGCCCCCTCTTGTCTTATGAATTGAGCAGTTCCTGTGTGAAGCTGGAATAGCTGCCCGGCACGGCAGTCGCTTGCGACAC
>NZ_JBLXEM010000041.1:0-17341 GCF_048263065.1 Thioclava sp. | reverse complement strand
TAAACATCGCCTGTCGGGCAGTGGATGAAGCGCCAAAATGGATGACTTCGTAAAGAACCTTGCAGGTGGTCGATACTGGAGTAAACTCGCCGAGTGCAGCCGCTCAATTAAAGAACTTATATCAAAGTTCGTGGAACGTGGACTTACCTGTATCGCGCGGTTGATCTTGACGGGAAAACCCTTGATTTCATGCTGTCAGAGCGTCGTGATACCGCTGCTGCGCGGCGCTTCTTCAAGCAGGCTATCGCTACAAATGGCCAACCTGTGCTGGTCAATATCGACAAAAGCGGTGCCAATTTTTCAGGGCTTCAGGCGGTCAACGTGATCCTCAAGTTTACGGGCAATGGCCAGCTGATTACCATCAGGCAAAAGAAATACCTCAACAATATTCTCGAACAAGATCACAGGTTCATTAAGCGCATCACTGGGCCCATGCTCGGCTTCAAAGCCATCCGCTCGGCCATGGCAACCATTGCCGGCATCGAGACCGCACATATGATCCGAAAAGGTCAGTTCGACCTAAACGGCCTTTCCGATTTCCAGCAATTTGCCGCGCTCGCAGCATAATTCTGCCCGAAGATAAGCTCGCCTCAAGCCGAACAAAAAATTGCAACAGAACCCCTAAAAGACACTCAGTTATCTGGAGCCTTCTGATGTCCACCCGCCCCACAGTCCCAACTGTTTCGTCGTCTACGCGTCGCGTCATGTATGGGATCATCATCATTTGTGGCATCAACTACCTAATGCGCCTATTTTCGATATCTTTTCTTGGCGTTTTCCGATGGTATCCTGACAGTTGGCGGCAGATGGCAGTCGATGAGGCCGTGTTCTTAGAAGTGCTGGCATGGTTCGAATTCGGTGCTATCACTGCGCTAATTTTGATCATTGCCTCGGTATGTCTGCTCTTCATTTATCTCCGTGTGATTGTGAAATTCATTACTGGTGGACGGTCCAATGTGACCATGAATGCCACCAGCTTTTGGACAATGCTTGGAATGCTGGTGATTGTTGGTGGGGGGCTAGCTACGGTATCGTCGGGTCCCGACGCCCTGATTGGCACGCGTGCCGTTGGCGTCGGTCTACCCATCTTGATGTTGATAATAGCATTTTTGACTGGTGGGGTTGTGGCGGTAATTTTCGCTTATGTTGTGGAGCCTAAGAAAATGCAGGCTGGGTTTGATCAACGTCACAAGGGCTTAAGACCAAGCTAGTCCACCATCCGACCATGTTCCAAAAACGCTTGTCTTATGAATATCCCGAACGCGAATGAAGCGTTCGGGCAACCTATCTAGTAGCGAGCGTCTTTGGGTTTGTTCCCGTTCGGCCAGTCATTCACCTTATCGGGGAAATCGGGGCGCGGCATGTGCGTGAAATATTCCGATACGTCAACGGCGTCCTGATCGGTCAGCCCGCCTTGTCCCAGCGGGAAGTTGTCGTGCAGCGCGATAGGCATGTTCTGCTTTACGAACGTCGCGGCTTTGTAGGTTCGCGCCATGCCCGCACCTATGTTGAACGACCGATCCCCCCAGAGGGCGGGATAGATCACTTGTCCAGCCGCGTCCTTGATGCCTTCACCGTTATCGCCGTGACAGACCGAGCATTGCTGGGCATAGATTTCCTTGCCGCGCACGGGATCGGGGATCAGCGATGTGTCTACCTCGCCAATGCCGCGTCCGAGCACTTCATCACCCGCGACATGTTCGTTCCGCATCCAGTCGAAGTAGGCCACTATGGCCTGCATCGATATTGCCAAGTTGTTATGACCGTCCGCACAGGAGCGGCCGGGTGCCTGTCACGCGGTCATATCTGCGGTGTAGTCGGCCCAGAGACTAAAGGCATCCGAGCGTGCGTGGCGGTATGAAGTTGCGTCAAGTTGATGGCGGCGGGGTCGGAAGATCAGGTTGATCTGGTCGTGGGCTGACAAGAACCTCTGGGCCTGGCGGTGGGATTTGAACCTGCCGAATATCTTCTCGCGTTTCCGGGTCGGCCGATGCGAGACTTCGATCGCATTGTTCAGGCCCTTGTGGGCCCGGTGATCAGCGCCCGGCGCCAGTGTCTTGATCGGCTTGATGTAGCTGCGCAACTTGTCGGTAATGACCACGCGTGGCTTGCCGAACTTGGCGACCAATCTTCCAAAGAAACGCCTTGCAGCCTTGGCGTTACGGCGCGTTTGCACTAGGATATCAAGAACATCGCCATTCGCGTCAATTGCCCGCCACAGCCAATGCTTCTTGCCGCAGATCGCGATCACCACCTCGTCCAGGTGCCATTTGTCGTTGGGACAAGGGCGATCACGCCGGATGCAATCGGCGAAATGTCGACCAAATCGATTGACCCAGAGGCGGACCGTTTCGCGGCTTACGATCACGCCCCGCTCTGCAAGCAAGTCCTCAACGTCGGCAGTACTTAATGCGAAACGGTGGTATGCCCAAATAGCGTAGGCAATGATTTCACGCGGATAGCGGAAGCCCTTCAGGCGTGGCATACTGGTCGGAATTCTCATAGCGCGAAAATAGCCCGGTTAGCTCGGATGAACAACTTGGCAATGCCTGGGTGGGAGCTCTGATGGGAAGGTCGTCGGTGCCAGCTCATTTTTCGCCGAGGCTACAGATCTGAATTCTGAGTTTGGCGAAACGAAGCGACGGGCGCAGAAGGCTCAAGAGAGATGAAGATTACGAATTGCAACATCCCATCCTTCGTGGGTTGACAGACCGAAAGATTAGAGGTTCAACTTATGCGTGCACTAGTGGATGGATCCGGGCCAAAGATGACAGCAGCCCGAATTTGGAATGCACTCTATGCGTGCCGGCAACCCCGGCCCAAGGGTAAGGTGTTATCAACTTTTCTGGCTGACGTGCTAATATGATGAAATACCCGACTCGCCAATCGCTTAGAGCCGCATTCTTTCTCGTATTTACTATGGTCTTTTTGATGAGTATTGTGCAGGGGCTAACTGCTTCGTCATGCCGAAAAGAATATCTCGAGCCTGACAAGCGCATCCGATACTGCAGCATTTCAACATCTATTAGTAGATGGTCGATTTTATCAGAACCATACAAACGTTCAATACTATATGCACAGCGCGCCGTAGCCTATAGCCAGACGAATTCTCATGACAAAGCAATCGATGACTTTAAGCGCGCCTGGAGTGATGCTTACAAAGCCATGCAGCGCAGTGAAGGCGATGGTTCGGCACCCCTTTCTCTTCGACAAAAGAGTATAGTTGATCTCGTCGTTCGGCAAGGGAAAGATTCGCTGGCAGAGAAGAACTTCAAAAGCGCACTAGTTGATCTTGGCATTGATCCAGCCTTTATTGCGCGTTTGCTAACACATGGATAGCGCACGTGAAATACTGGCTGATTTCTCGTCGATCTGTGTAACCGCGTTCATCTGGAGGGCAATTTGATGACGGATTTACAAAATAATTCCATTACGGGGACTTGGAGACTCTGTTGCACAAATCGGTTGATGGTCAGAGTTCCCCTTTTCCCAGACGGACTTATCCCACGGCTTCAGTAGTGGGTATGCCGAGCGCAGTGTAGCCGTTCATGACGGCGATGCGGACCTGGACTTCCGCGACTTGTCGGTCGAAGTCACGCGCCATGAGGCGCTGCCCCAGCAGTTTAACGCAATGCATCTTGGTCTCGACGCGGCTTCGGCGGTGGTATCCGCTCCAGTTTCGCCAGATCGCGCGACCGAGGTATTTCGAAGCTCGCAGGGCCTCGTTTCTGGCCACGGCACCCGCAGTGACGGTCTTCCACGGTTGTGCGTTTTTGCGGGGTGGGATGACGGCATGCGCCCCACGGCCAGCGATGGCGTCGTGGCATTTACGGGTATCATAGGCACCGTCTGCGGTAACGCTACCGATCGTCTCGTCCGCCGGGATCTGGTTGAGCAGATCGGGCAGAACCGGCGCATCACCGATGTGGCTCCCGGTGATCTCGACCGCGCGAACCTCAAGCGTTTGCTCATCGATCCCGAGGTGGATCTTGCGCCAGACGCGCCGTTTCGGGCCACCATGCTTCCGTGCGTTCCACTCGCCTTCGCCTTCGCCCTCGACCTTGATGCCGGTGCTATCGATCAGCAGGTGCAGTGGGCCGTTGGAGCCACGATATGGGATGTTCACGGCCAGCGTCTTCTGGCGGCGCGATAGCGTGCTGAAGTCGGGCACCACCCAATTCAAACCGATCAGATGCAACAGGCTCTCGACGAACCTGGTCGTCTGCCGCAGCGCCATGCCGAACAGCACCTTCATCGTCAGGCAGGCTTGGATGGCGGTATCGCTGTAGGATTGCTGTCGGCCACGTTTGCCACTCGGTGTAGCATCCCAGATCATCTCTGGGTCAAACCAGATCGTCAGCGACCCACGGCGCTTGAGCGCTTCGTTATAGGCAGGCCAGTTCGTGGTCTTGTAAGTCGGGGGTATGTGTCTGCTCATGCATCTCAGCTACCACGCTGGATTCGCGAGATGAATCCCTCACGCGATTTGTGCAACAGAGCCGTGTCTGGGTGTCATTCATTCAGGGCTTCACGATTACCGGTGTCGTCGATGCTGGTGGCCCGGCGACCCCGCTGCATGGCCCGGCCGTCGCGATGCAAGCCGGTGCGTGGCTTGATAATTACGCGGCTGTGCCCCTTCTTTGGGCGGTTCCAGCGATTGGCGTCATTGCGATGTTGGCGGCAGCATTTTCGCTTAGGGCGGATCGCGCGATCCTTGGCTGGTGGCTGAACGCACTGGCTTGGGTTGGCACGATTGGCACCGTTGGCGTCTCGATGTTCCCGTTCCTCATGCCTTCGACGTCAAACCCGGCGCAAAGCCTGACCGTGTGGAACGCCAGTGGCAGCGCGATGTCTCTGGGCTGGATGCTTGCGATGGCACTGATTTTCGTGCCCGCGATCATCGCCTATACGAGTTGGGCCTATGCCTTGATGGGTGGCAAACGCAGCGTCACCGACTTCGAAGATCCCTCTGATGAGGACGAGGCCTACTAACAGGGCCGCGCAAACGAAAGGTTTACACATGATAGGTTTCGTCAAGTTTGTTGCATTCTCGGCAATCGGCTCGTTCTGCCTGCTGCTTGCCGTTGTCGCCAGTGATCAAGGCCCATGGTATTTCGCTTGGTTGCTGGGGACGATGATGATCATCTTGCTGTCTGTGGCGGGGGGCGTGATGTTTGAAACCCAGTTCGCGGAGAAAAAAGAGCAGTCCAATCGTGAGAAGGAAGATAAAGCATGAATCTGGAACAGTTCATTTTCTTCGTGCCGCTGATATATCTGGGATTTTACCTGATTGCCTGGCTCTACGCCCGACGCAATTTCCCCGCCGATAAAGAGTGACCGGCCGGATAATAAACAAGGGGATGAGCCGGTTTTTGTGGCTCATTCCTTGCCACCCGAAGGGTTGTTGGTGTGGGTGAATCGGCAAGCCCACAACCATTGGGGGAGTTTCGCCGATGTCCAAATTTCGGACACATCAAGGACGCACTCTTTGCTATGAACAGTTTAGCAGCCAGAAAGGGATGATTCGCGTTTTCATGACCAGATGATTAAGTTGAGTGAGATACGCGTTCCCTTGCGGACATGCACTGATGACCTGTCTTTTCGGGGAGGAGAAGGTGGAGCACATGGTTCACAAGGCGGATTGGGAAGATTTCATGGCTGTCGGCCGTGTTCCCCGGAATATCCGCCGCGACGTCTTTGAAAGCTGGAAGCGGTCGTCCCGACGTTCGATTGCACAGATGAAATGCGCCCCGAGGCTTAATGAAGAAGAGTTGGCAGCGCGGCAAGCGATGTCGCGCCGTTTGCGCTGTGGCGCGCAAATCGCGCTGCATCAGGCAGGACGGCTTCTGAACAAGAGTGGTGACATTTTCCTGCTCTGTGACGACAGTGGCGCGGTGCTTGATGCAGTTGGCGATACGCGCACTTTGCAGCGGGCGCGCGAGAACCATCTCGCTGTCGGCGGCCAGTGGGCGGAAGATACGATTGGAACCAATGCGATAGGCACGGCGCTTCAGTTGGGCGTTCCCGTCATGATCCGCCAAGCCGAGCATTTTTGCGAAGCAATCCAACGCTGGAACTGCGCCGCGACGCCGATCACCGAACCGGGTACAGGTCGGCTTTTAGGGGTTGTCAACATCTCTTGGCCCGACGCTATGACGCAGACAAATACGGTTGCCCTGTCGGCGGCCCTCTCTCTACAGATCGAGTCCGAATTGGCGAATATGATCTCTCGCGAGCGCGAGATCATGATGGAACAATTGCATTTACGCCAGTTGCGCCCTGGCAACGATCCGATGCTGATCATGGATCGCAGCGGTGTGGATATCTTTTCAACGGAAGATTTCGCGCGCCACAATGGCGAAGCGGCGCCGCTGAGTTGGCTGCGCAATCAAGTTCCCGATATCATTGACCAGCAGCCAGACCAAATCGCCAAGGCTCTGTGCGAGCGTTTGCACGGTGCCGATTTGGAGGTGATCGAAAATCAGGGCGAGGCGATCGGTGTAATGATCTCGCTTCGGCGGCAAAGAGCGCGTGCAGTTGATGACACGGCCGAACTGACACGGATCGGTCGCGTGGGAGAGGTAAGTGCACGTCTTTGCGCACAGGCCCAGAAGCTTGCGGACACTATGATTCCAATCCTGATTGAGGGTGAGACCGGAACCGGTAAAACCTATCTTGCAGAGGCTATACACCACGACAGCGCCCAATCCGATGGTCCATTCGAAGTGATCGACTGCGCGCAACTCACCGAAGCGGGGTTGCGCAGCGACCTAGCAACTGGTCGTGAATGGGCTGCGAGTGGGGTTTTGTGCCTCAGCAGTCCCGGCGCCGCAGTGCCTTCGGTGCAAAAGCTTTTGCTGAGCGTCATTGAGCAGGCGGTAATGCTAGGAACACGGATAGTTTCTTTGTCGATGCGCTCGCTCTATGACGAGATGCAAAATGGGACGTTTCGCAGCGATCTGTATTACCAGATCGCGGGAGTGCGGTTGCAAATCCCGCCCCTGCGCGAGCGCCCAGAGGAAATTACACCCCTGCTACGGCAGTTGGTAAAAAGCCATGGTGCAACTAAAAACGGGCGTGAACTACGCTTCACCTCTGGTGCCGTGGCAATATTGGAGGGCTACGCCTGGCCCGGAAATCTGCGCGAGATGCGCAATCTTGTAAATGCTCTCGATGCATTGTCTCCGACGGGTCTTATTGACGATCGCACATTGCCCCCCGAGTTCCACCATAGTAACCGCCGCAACGGCGCCGAGACGTTGCGCGACGTGGAGCGCGCCCAGATTCTCAGCGCAATTTCAGCGGAAGAGGGGAATCTGTCCAAGGTAGCACGCCGACTTGGTATTGCGCGTTCGACGCTTTATCTCAAGTTGGACAGCTTCGGCATAACGCGCTCGCGACAAGTGTGATCATCGACGGCGATAAGTTTCGGCCGTCATAGCAGGTGTCACTACACGACGTTCGGCAAGTGCACTGGGCGGCGGTATCGGCATGCCGTTTTCAACCTAGCGAACGCCCCAATCTCGCGTCCGCAGCATGTCCGTCACCCTGAATGAAAATCGGACACCCGCCTTCGGCATCAGTCCCTCATTCTCAGTCACAGTCGCGCCAATTCCGGGGCGACTGGACCGAAGGGAGGAGTTTTTCATGCCATTGGACAAGAAAAACAGCCGATCCGTGCAGGTGCTTGGCATCGACGCGGGCGGCACGATGACCGATACATTCTTCGTCGATGCCGACGGAGATTTTGTCGTCGGCAAGGCGCAATCGACGCCTGATAACGAAGCGCGCGGCTTGATCGAATCGAGCCGCGAAGGGTTGGAGCATTGGGGGTTGTCGCTGGAAGACGCGCTCGGTTCAATCCAAACTGGTGTCTACTCGGGAACCGCGATGCTCAACCGTGTGGTTCAGCGCAAGGGGCTCAAGACCGGGCTGATCGTCAATGCGGGGATGGAAGATTTCCACCGCATGGGCCGCGCCTGCCAAGCCTATCTGGGTATGGCCTATGAGGACCGTATCCATCTCAATACGCACTATTACGACGATCCGCTCGTGCCGCGACATTTGACGCGGGGCGTGATGGAACGGATCGATATGTTTGGCGACGTGGTCATTCCGCTGCGCGAAGAAACAGCGCGCCAAGCAGCCCAAGATCTTATCGCACAGGATGTCGAAGGCATCGTGGTCTCGTTGTTGCATAGCTACAAGAACCCCGCGCATGAACGCCGGGTGCGCGACATTGTCATCGAAGAAATCGAAAAAGCGGGCAAAGAGATCCCGGTGTTTGCTTCGACTGATTACTATCCGGTACGCAAGGAAACCCACCGCACCAATACGACCGTGCTGGAGGCCTTCGCAGCCGAACCCTCGCGCCAGACACTGAAAAAGATATCCGCCGCCTTCAAGGATAACGGTTCGAAGTTCGATTTCCGTGTGATGGCAACCCACGGCGGCACGATTTCGTGGAAGGCCAAGGAACTGGCGCGCACCATCGTCTCGGGGCCAATCGGGGGCGTGATCGGTGCCAAATACCTTGGCGAGGTGCTGGGCTACAAGAACATCGCCTGTTCGGATATCGGCGGCACATCCTTTGACGTAGCGCTGATCACGCAGGGCGAACTCACGATCCAGAACGATCCCGATATGGCGCGGCTTGTGTTGTCCTTGCCACTGGTCGGGCTTGACTCGGTGGGTGCCGGCGCGGGCTCGTTCATTCGGCTTGATCCCTATACCAAGGCAATCAAGTTAGGGCCGGATTCGGCGGGTTACCGCGTGGGCGTTTGCTGGGCCGACAGCGGCATCGACACGGTGACGATTTCCGACTGTCACGTGATCTTGGGGTATCTAAACCCCGACAACTTCCTTGGCGGTCAGGTCAAGTTAGACAGACAGCGCGCCTATGACGCGATGAAGACACAGGTCGCGGACCCGCTCGGCCTCACGGTCGAAGAAGCTGCCGCGGGCGTGATCGAACTGCTTGACAGTGATCTGCGCGACTACCTGCGTGCCATGATTTCGGGCAAAGGGTATTCGCCATCCTCGTTCACTTGCTTCTCTTACGGCGGGGCGGGACCGGTGCATACATATGGATATACCGAAGGTCTGGGCTTTGAGGATGTGATCGTGCCAGCATGGGCCGCGGGATTTTCTGCCTTTGGCTGTGCAGCAGCAGATTTCGAATACCGCTATGACAAATCGCTTGACGTTAACATCGGCCAAGAGGCGTCGGATGACGCAAAGGAGATCGAGGCTAGAACTCTAGAAGATGCCTGGACAGAATTGGCTGAGCGGGTGCTCGAAGAGTTTGAACTGAACGGCTATTCACGTGATCAGGTGAAACTGCAACCCGGCTATCGGATGCAGTATCGCGGCCAGCTTAACGATCTTGAAATCGAAAGCCCGATCGAGTCGGCCAAAACTGCGCAAGACTGGGACAAGCTGGTCGACGCCTTCAATGATACCTATGGCCGCGTTTATGCAGCTTCGGCGCGCTCGCCTGAGTTGGGCTATTCAATCACCGGCGCGATCATGCGCGGCACAGTGCCGATCCCTAAACCCAACATCCCCAAAGAAGAAGAAGGCAGCCCTACCCCTCCGGACGAGGCGCGTCTAGGCACCCGCAAGTTCTATCGGAAGGGTAACTGGGTCGATGCGACGCTCTACCAGATGGAAGGCTTGAAACCCGGCAACCGGATTACTGGCCCCGCCGTCATTGAATCTGATGCCACCACATTCGTCGTACCGGGCGGGTTCGAAACCTGGCTCGACGGTCACCGGCTGTTCCACTTGAAAGAAGTGTAACGGCCAAGGGAGGAGAAAACCTATGAATATGCAATCCGAAATCCAGGGGATCGTGCACGGCGGGCAGACGCTCAAGCAGCACCGTGACGAGATCATGGCCGACACCAAGCGCACGGGTCATTATGCGGGGCTGAAGGAACGCTCGCTGCACGACAAAAACCCGATCCTTTACAACAAGCTGTTTTCGCGTTTACGGGCAGGCGTCGTGGATGCGCGCGAAACCGCGAAGAAAATCGCCGCCTCGCCCATCGTCGAGCAGGAGGGCGAATTGTGCTTCACGCTCTACAATGCGGCGGGTGACGCGATCCTGACCTCTACGGGGATCATCATCCATGTCGGCACGATGGGAGCGGCGATCAAATACATGATCGAAAACGACTGGGAGAGTAACCCGGGCGTCAACGACAAGGATATTTTCTGCAACAACGACTCGTTAATCGGGAATGTGCACCCCTGCGACATTCATACGATCGTGCCCATCTTCCATGAGGGTCAGTTGATCGGCTGGGTCGGTGGTGTCACTCATGTCATCGACACAGGTTCGGTTGGCCCGGGTTCAATGTCGACAGGTCAGGTGCAGCGTTTTGGCGACGGCTATTCGATCACTTGCCGCAAAATCGGTGAGAATGACGAGTTGAAACGCGATTGGCTGCATGAATCGCAACGCGCGGTCCGCACGACGCGCTATTGGATGCTTGATGAACGCACCCGTGTGGCGGGCTGTCATATGGTGCGCAAGCTGGTTGAGGATGTGATCGCCGAAGAGGGGATCGATGCCTACTGGCAGTTCGCCTATGAATCGGTGGAACACGGGCGGCTCGGCCTGCAAAACCGGATCAAGGCCATGACGATCCCTGGCACGTATCGTCAGGTCGGCTTTGTCGATGTGCCTTATGCGCATGAAGATGTGCATGTTCCCTCGGAATTTGCGAAGGTCAATACGATCATGCACACGCCCTCCGAGATGACCATCAGGCCGAACGGGACGTGGCGGCTCGATTTTGAGGGATCGAGCCGATGGGGTTGGCATACCTACAACGCCCATGCGGTGTCTTTCACCTCAGGTATCTGGGTGATGATGACTCAATCGCTGATCCCGACCGAGATGATTAACGACGGCGCAGCCTATGGAACAGAATTTAGGCTTCCCAAAGGCACTTGGATGAACCCGGATGATCGAAGGGTGGCCTTCAGTTATAGCTGGCACTTCCTTGTGAGTTCCTGGACGGCATTGTGGCGCGGTCTTAGCCGGTCTTACTTCGGGCGCGGTTACCTCGAAGAGGTCAATGCAGGCAACGCCAACACCTCAAACTGGCTGCAAGGCGGCGGGTTTAACCAGTATGACGAAATCCATGCGGTGAACTCGTTTGAATGTGCGGCCAACGGGGTGGGGGCGTCTGCCTATGCTGACGGCATCAGCCACGCCGCAGCGATCTGGAACCCCGAAGGCGACATGGGCGATATGGAGATCTGGGAACTGGCGGAACCGTTGGTCTATCTGGGTCGCCAGATCAAGGCGTCATCGGGCGGTGCGGGTAAATATCGCGGCGGCTGTGGATACGAGTCCCTGCGTCTGGTCTGGAATGCCAAAGACTGGAGCATGTTCTTCATGGGCAACGGTCACATGAGCTCTGACTGGGGGCTGATGGGTGGCTATCCGGCAGCTTCGGGGTATCGCTTTGAGGCCCACGACACTGGCCTGAAAGAGATTATCGCCAACGGCGGCGAGATCCCTCACGGCGGCGATGTTGACCCGCAAAGCCCGACTTGGGACGACATGATCAAGGAGGCAAGGATCAAGCGCGACAAGCAGGCGATCACCACCGAGGCGATGTTCAAGGACTACGATCTTTACCTGAACACCATGAAAGGCGGCCCGGGCTTTGGCGACCCGCTTGATCGCGATCCAAAATCCGTCGCCGAGGACGTGAACGGCGGGTATCTTCTCGAGCGGTTTGCCGAAACGGTCTATGGCGTCGCGCTGAAGAAATCGGGCGGTGGCCTGTTCGCCGCCGATGAGGCGGGCACAACCGCCCTGCGCGCCAAGATTCGCAAGGATCGCCTCGCCAAGGCACAACCGACCCGTGCATGGATGGCCACGGAGCGCGAGCGCATCCTTGCAAAAGATGCAGGGACGCATGTGCAGCAGATGTTCGCGGCAAGCTTCAAGCTCGGCCCAAAATGGGAAGAAGGCTTTCGCGAATTCTGGGATCTGCCCGACGAATGGCAGCTGAAGGAAGAAGATCTGCCCATCCCGTCTTACGGGCGCGAATACGCGATGGACATTTCCGAATTGCCGGATGTGAAGACCGTCAAATTCGTCGACGAATGATCCCTCGGGGTGCCGTACATGCTCCCCCTTGCGGCACCCCTAAAAAATCAGGAGAAAAGCAATGGCTTACACGAAAGAGAAGATCAAAGACTTGGTCGAGGGCACGATCGACCGCGATACGCTCCAGACAATGCTGTCCACACCTAAGGATGCGGATCGCTTCGTCAAATACATCGAAATCCTGCAAGAGCAGGTGCCGTGGGACGACAAGATCATCTTGCCACTCGGGCCGAAGCTCTACATCGTTCAGCGGCCTTCTGACAAGAAATGGGTCGTGAAATCTCAAGCCGGGCACGAGTTTTGTGACTGGCGCGAGAACTGGAAGCTTCACGCTGTGATGCGCGTGCGCGAGACGCCAGAAGATCTGGAAGAACTGTATCCCCGACTGATGGCGCCCTCATCCGATTGGCAGGTGATCCGGGAGTATTACTGCCCGAAATCCGGTGATCTATTGGATGTTGAGGCACCGACGCCTTGGTATCCGGTGATACATGATTTCGAGCCCGATATAGATGCTTTCTATACCGAATGGTTGGGGCTGGATATCCCCGAGCGCGCGGCCTGACCGCAATCTGTTTCCCCCATTCTTACCACGGACGCCGCGCATCCCTAAAAGCGCGGCGTCCTTTCATGCCTGACACTTGTCTTGCAGCCTGTCCGAAAATCGGACGGGCAGCGCTCAGGCGGCGATGTTAGCCTCGCCTATGGGGCCGATTCTCGGCTCGTGAACACAAAGCGGGAGGCACCAAATGAAGGCGCTTGTTTATAATGGTCCGGGTCAGAAAGACTGGGTCGAAAAGGACAAACCGGGCATCCAAAAATCCACCGATGTGATCGTGCGAGTCACCAAAACGACGATTTGCGGCACCGATCTGCATATTCTCAAGGGCGATGTGCCCGCCGTGACGCAGGGTCGCACGCTAGGACATGAGGGCGTCGGCGTGGTCGAGGAAGTCGGTGATGCCGTGGTCAATTTCAAACCCGGCGATCCGGTCCTGATCTCTTGCGTTACGTCATGCGGCAAATGTCCCAATTGCAAACGTCAGCTCTATGCGCATTGCTCGGATGGCGGCTGGATCCTCGGGCATCTGATTGACGGCACCCAGGCCGAATATGTGCGCATTCCCCATGGCGATAACTCGCTCTATCCGCTTCCTCAAGGTGTTGACGAAGAGGCATTGGTGATGCTGTCAGACATAATGCCGACGGGGCTGGAGATCGGGGTCCAATATGGCAACGTTAAGCCGGGGGATACCATCGCTATCATCGGCGCAGGGCCGGTCGGCATGTCAGTGCTTCTGACGGCGCAATTCTATTCCCCCGGTCGCATCGTGATGGTCGATACGGATCCGGCGCGGCTTGAACTGGCCAAGCAATTCGGAGCGACGGACACGATTCAAGTCGGCGTTGAAGACGTCGTGGCAAAGATTATGGAGATGACCGGTGGTCTTGGCGTTGATGTGGCTATCGAGGCGGTCGGCGTCCCCGCGACTTTTGATACCTGCCAGAAAATCGTCTCTGCGGGTGGCTCGATCGCGAATGTCGGCGTGCACGGCGTGCCGGTGGAGCTCCATATCGAAGAGTTGTGGATCAAGAACATTAATATCTCCATGGGGCTGGTAAGCACCAACACCACGCCGATGCTGCTAAAGACCTTGGGGACGGGCAAGGTTGATCCGGCCAAACTCGTTACGCACCGCTTCAAGCTAGATGACATTCTTGACGCCTACGATGTGTTCAGCAATGCTGCTCGCGAGAAGGCGATGAAAGTCATCCTCAACGCCTGAAGCGGTATGAATTCATGGCCCGAGCGCTCAGGATAGTGGAACGCGATTCAAAAAACTATCGCCGGGGGCTTAACCGTTGCGGTGGTTCACACGATCGTCGCTGCGCTCGTGCGCCCCGGCACCGCAGAGCTGGTCGACATCCAGAGCTATGAGCCGGTCGGCGACGAACCCGAGCATCTCGGCAAGCAACTGGATGTCGGGCGTCTCCGACAATAGCGCGCGCAACGCGGCGGTCTCTGATAGGCTGTTCTTGGTCATGATTGGACCTGTCGCGGTTTGATGCCGCTCCTTTGATAGCATTTACTGCACCAAAGGAGATGAACTATGGGACTGAAACGAACGGACGAATTCCGCCGAGATGCGGTGCGTATCGCATTGACCAGTGGGCTAACGCGCAAGCAGGTGGCTGACGATCTGGGTGTTGGCATGTCGACGCTGAACAAATGGATCACCGCGCACCGAGATACAGACGTGGTTTCCAAAGAGGATTTGAGCCTCGCTCAAGAGAATGATCGACTTCGACGGGAGAACCGGCTCCTCAAGGAGGAGAGGGAGATCTTAAAAAAAGCCACCCAGTTCTTCGCGGGCCTAAAGCAATGAGATTTAGGTTTGTCGAAGAACATAGGGCCCATTTCCCGGCCAATCGGTTGTGCGATGTTGTCGGCGTCAGCGCACGCGGCCTGCGTGCCTTCCGTAGTCGCCCCGCCAGTCGCAGACAACGGTCTGATCTGGTCACGCTTGCCCACATCAAAGAACAGTCGCGTCTCAGTTTAGGCAGCTATGGTCGCCCCCGAATGACCGAGGAGCTGAAAGAGATTGGTCTGGATGTCGGCCATCGTCGTGTCGGCAGATTAATGCGCCAGAACGGCATAACCGTTGTTAGAACCCGCAAACACAAGGTGACGACAGATAGCGACCACAAGTTCAATATTGCGCCAAACCTGTTGGATCGTGACTTCACAGCAGTCTCACCAAACCAGAAATGGGCTGGGGACATCAGCTATGTGTGGACCCGCGAAGGCTGGTTGTATCTGGCTGTCATACTGGACCTACATTCCCGGCGCGTCATCGGCTGGGCTGTGAGTAATCGGATGAAGCGCGACCTGGCGATCCGGGCGCTGAAAATGGCCATCGCGTTCAGGCAACCACCCGAAGGCTGCATTCATCACACGGATCGCGGATCGCAATATTGTTCTCACGACTACCAAAAGATTCTGCACCAGAATGGGTTCAAGGTATCGATGTCTGGCAAGGGTAATTGCTACGATAATGCAGCTGTTGAGACCTTCTTCAAAACCATCAAGGCAGAACTGATCTGGCGACAGTCGTGGGAAACACGACGGCAGGCTGAGGTGGCCATCTTTGAATACATCAACGGCTTCTACAATCCGCGTCGAAGGCACTCAGCACTGGGTTGGAAAAGCCCCGTGGCATTCGAACGGAAGGTGGCCTAAACGAGCACCAGGGGCGGCACGAAACCGTGACAGGTCCAGTCAGCGCAATCGAGAGGAAGGGTGCGGATCTCGGCGAGAACATCCCGCTCATAGCCCGGCACCGGTGCGACCTTGTAATGCGCCATCGTCTTACCCTCTTTATATATCATCTGCGGTATAAATTTTCAAGTCCCGGTGTTGGATATGCCTATACTGACACAGATTTCCATCATGTTAGCAGGGAAAACCACCATTACCCTACAAAAAATACTTTGTAGGGTAATGTTTTGGTCTATATATACCCCACAATGATTTTTCAGTGGGGTAAGCCATGATCAAGTATCACTCTGCGACCGGGACCGCTGTCTGGACAGATCTTCTGCGATCTCTAAAAGACAGCTCAATCTCAAACCTTCGTGGATCACCGAAGCTGAAGTCGATCGGTAAAAAGGCATATTGGTATGATCACTACAGGATCGGGAATGAAGTCATCGACAGATATATCGGTGAAGACAGTGAAGACCTCAGGGGGCGCCTGTCCCGACAAAAAGGAATTGCCGAGGCGGAAAAACAGGCGGGGCGTGAGCGCGCCCGCTTGATGCGCACGCTGCGCGCAGAAGGGTATCTGATGAGCGATGTCGGAACTGGTCAGATAATTTCTGCCATGGTGAAGGCTGGCGTATTTCGCCTCGGGGGCACATTGATTGGAACCCAGGCATTCAGGTGCTATGAGGGCGAGCTCGGTGTCCGGATCGGATCTGATCAGGCAGCCATGACCGACGATATCGACATCGCCAGCTTTGAGCGCCTGTCTCTTGTTCTTGATGACAAAGTGGATACACCTTTGGCCGAGGTGTTTTCCGAGATGAAGTTCGATCCGATCCCGTCTTTAAACAAGGGAAGAGTTTGGAGGTGGCGGCAGACTGATCGCCAGACACTTGTTGAATTCCTCACCCCCTCTTTCAGCGAGCAGGAAGGACTTCGTGATCTTCACGCTCTTGGTGTAAGTGCACAAAGCCTTCACTTTATGAACTATCTGATTGCCGAGCCATTGCACGCTCCACTTCTTTATCGCTCCGGTATTCTGATGCAGATCCCCCGCCCGGAACGATTTGCGATTCACAAACTGATCGTCGCCGATAGGCGCCGCCGAGGTCCCGATGAACTGAAGTCGAAAAAGGATCGCGCTCAAGCAGAGTTTCTGATCAGGATTTTGCACCAGGACCGACCCGAAGACCTGAAAGATGCATATGAGGACGCCTTGGAGCGCGGGCCGACATGGCGGGCTCATATCTCGGCAAGCCTCGAGCTATTGCCGCAAACAAAAGCCATTCTCGATTCATAGATGAAGTGTATCCGTCCGGTTGAGGCGCGGTTTCAGGCGATTTCGGCCTGCCAATTCCATGGCATGAGTTCGTCGATGCGATTGATCTTGTAATCAGGTAGGCGCTGGAGGACCCATGTAAGCCATGCCTCAGGATCGACGTTGTTCAGCTTGCAGGTTTCCATGAGTGTGTAGGCGATCGCTGCCGCGTTTCCGCCACCGACGGAGCCCATGAACAGATAGGGCATCGTCAAGTTATTGACGCGGCTTGTGGCAAGCGGTAGCGCGCGAGAATGATCAGTCAAATTTCACAACCTCGCCTAAAGGGTTATCGCTTCCCTCGTTCGATCATTTCTTACGCTGTCTGGGCCTATCATCGCTTCGCTCTCAGTCTACGCGATGTTGAGGACCTGCTTGCCGAACGAGGTGTCGTGGTCAGCCATGAGACGATCCGGGCATGGGTAGAGAAATTCGGTAAGAAGATCGCAGAACGGGTGAGGGCCACCCGTCGGCACCCCTCGGACAAATGGCACTTGGACGAGGTCGTGATCATGATCCGTGGGAAGAAGCATTGGCTATGGCGCGCGGTCGACAGCACTGGCGAAGTGCTTGATGTTCTG
Source organism: Thioclava sp. (assembly GCF_048263065.1). Classification (NCBI taxonomy): domain Bacteria; kingdom Pseudomonadati; phylum Pseudomonadota; class Alphaproteobacteria; order Rhodobacterales; family Paracoccaceae; genus Thioclava; species Thioclava sp. The sequence continues at coordinate 44 of NZ_JBLXEM010000041.1, read as the reverse complement.
GTCCAAACGCGCCGCAATGCGCGGGCGGCACGGCGTTTCATCGC
>NZ_JBLXEM010000040.1:0-18279 GCF_048263065.1 Thioclava sp. | reverse complement strand
CCTTAACAAAATGGCGCACAACCGGCAAATGCGGCCGCTCAAAATACTCAGGGACGATTCCTTATATAAATTGTCAGGATTCTCAAGAGGGATCGTTAGTGCTGACATGATATCACATAATCCTAATTATCAGTTACAATTTCCGCCCATGGGCACATTCTAAACTGATGGATTGGATGCCCCTCCTGTTGGTTCATTATAGAACCGTCCGAGCCATGGTGGTGCGGACGTCTTGCAGGAGGAACAAATGTCAGAAGCATTTATCATCGGTATCGACCTGGCGAAGCGCGTTTTTCAAATACACGGCGCTGATGCCGCAGGTAAAGTTTTATACCGTAGAAAGCTGAGCCGGCCTCAGTTCAATAAGTTTCTAAATGAGCACCCAAGTTGCATTTTTGCGATGGAAGCGTGCGCGTCCGCCCATCATTGGGGGCGTGAAGCGCTTGCTGCAGGTCATGAGGTTCGATTGGTACCGGCGCGATATGTGAAACCGTTTGTCAAACGCCACAAGAGTGATGTTGTCGATGCAGAGGCCATTACAGAAGCCGCGATGCGTCCCTCAATGCGCTTCGTCCCAGTGAAAGCCCCGGAACAGCAAGCACAGGCGATGTTGTTTCGGACGCGGAAATTGTTCGTGCGGCAGCGCACCCAGCTTATCAATTCGCTTCGCGGATACTTGGCGGAGTTTGGGATTGTGCTGCGGCTACGCATTCGGAACGCTGATATTCTCAAACGAGAAGTAGAGGAACAGGCACATAAACTGCCCGACGAGGCCAAACGCTTGGCGGAACGGCTCCTAGCGCAGATCGAGACTATCAGCGCAGAAGTCGAAGGTCTGGATCATTCCATCAAGATGCATGCAAAAACGTCAGAGGAAACGCGGCTTATGCAAACGATGCCTGGCGTCGGCCCGATGTCCGCCATCGCAATTTCGGCCTTCTGTCCTCCCGCCAAAAACTTTCGCACGGGGCGGGATTTTGCAGCATGGCTTGGTCTTGTACCTCGACAGCATTCGACAGGTGGTAAGGAACGGTTGGGGCGCATCACAAAAATGGGCCAGAAAGATGTGAGGCGGTTGCTGATCATCGGTGCAATGTCCGTCATCAATTCCATCGAACGATGGAAGCGTTGTGCCGAACCATGGTTAGCGCGTATGCTTGAAACACGCCCCCGGATGGTTGTTGCTGTTGCTTTGGCAAACCGCATGGCTCGGAGGCTTTGGGCCATGTTGATGACGGGCCAGATTTATCGCATTCGCGGGGCCGTCGCTTAGCGGCAGACCCACGGATACCGGCAGGTATGTGAGGACGAAAGGATCGACTAAGGAAAGCGGATCGACGAGAACGAACATGGAAAAACCAGTGCAACCCTTCGCGGCTTCAAGCCCGATAAACTGATTTGGAGCCAAGTTCGCGCATCTCCATAAGGGCCAGCAGCCAAGTGTGCTGCACAAACAGGCCGGACACGTGACTGCACCCGATCATGCTATCTAAACGTCGAAACAGTCACCCACATAAACCGGGGCATCCACACGTGGGTTGCGAAATTTCCCCTATCTTGCTAGAAAGCAAGGAGAATGGAAGATGGCGCATAAAGAGCTTAACCTGCGTGAACGACGCGCGATAGAAGACATGTTGAACGCCAAGATTGCTGTGCGCGAGATTGCAGCAGAGATCGGCAGGCATGTTTCCACGGTGTATCGCGAGATCAAGCGCAATCACTATTTCGACAAAGAGTTGCCGGAACTGAACGGGTACTATGGTGTCGTTGCTCAAAAAGCGGCGACCGAAAGACGTGCGCGGCGGCGCAAACTGGTGCGCCTTGTCGGCTTGAGAAAAGCCGTAATCAAGCAGCTCAAGGAAGGTTGGTCACCAGAGCAGATCGCGGGCCGATTGCAATATGAAGGCCAAACAACACGCGTAAGTCATGAAACGATCTACGCCTATGTTTACGGCCCAGATGGTCAATCTGCGGAACTCGCACGCTACCTGCCCAACCGCCGGAAAAAACGGCGTCCGCATCACGCGCGCAGGCCACGAGGCCTTGTGTTCCCGCCGGATCGCTCAATTCACGAACGCCCTGACTACGTTGATAGCCGCGAGACTTTCGGCGAGTGGGAAGGCGATTTGATGATATTCGAGCGCGCTCAGGGCAAGATGAACGTTGCCTCACTGGTCGAGCGGAAGACCCGCTTTGCTGTCCTGTTCCGCAACAACGACCGCAGCACCACGCATCTGATGAACCGCTTGATGGGTGTGATGGAACCCCTGCCCCAACCGGCGCGCAAGTCGATCACCTTTGACCGTGGGATCGAGTTCAGGAATTGGCGTAAGTTGAAGCCTGGTATCGGCACAGAGGCCTGGTTTTGTGATCCACAGGCTCCGTGGCAAAAGGGTTCCGTCGAAAACCTGAACAAGCGTGCGCGGCGCTACCTACCAAGAGATGCGCCCGTGGCCGCGCTCTCAAATCGAGATATGAAGTCGATTTGTGACCGCTTGAACGGCACCCCCAGAAAGTGCCTGGGATGGAAAACGCCGACTGAAGCCTTCAGGGAAGAACTGATGAAACTGAGATAGCGGAAACCGTCGCAACGACCCTTGAGAATCCATGCATTGGATGGAAAACACCAGCCGAGGTTTTCCGCGAAAAGATATTGGAGGAAATGCGATGACACCCCGCTAAGACAGGCTGGGCAGCCAAAGTATCACCTGCGGGAAAGCTACCATGATCGTCACTACCGCCGCATCGGCCACCAAAAACCAGATGACCCCGCGAAAGATTACGCCTAGTGATATGGAGCGATCAACGACCCCCTTGATGACAAAAACATTCAAACCCACTGGCGGTGTGATCATACCAATTTCTAGAAATTTGGCGACGAAGACACCAAACCAGATCAGTGAGATCCCTGCCTCGTCTACCACCGGCAATAGCACCGGCAATGTAAGCAGCATCGCACCGATTGGATCAAGAAACATACCCAAAATGATGTAGACAAGTGCAATACCCAAAACCAAGGCCAATTCAGAAGCGCCAAAGGCCAAGATCGTTTGAGTAATCAATTCACCAGAGCCGGAGAGCGCCAAAAACCGCGTCAGCAGATTTGCACCTATGGCGATCAGGAACAAAGCGGCTGTAGTAACGATCGTTTCGTTCACCGATTGGCGCAAAGTCGCCATTGTTAGGCCGCCACTGGCCCATGCTATAACGCAAGCGGCCAGCGCGCCCACGGCACCAGCTTCAGTCGCCGTAAACAGCCCTACGAACATGCCTCCGATTACTACAACAAATAGTAGGATTACTGGCCAAGTACTCCTTAGATGAGCAAAACGTTCTCCCCATCCGGCAGGATCTTCACGTACAGGTGCTAGTGCGGGATTGATCCGCACCCGAATATAAATCATCGCGGCATAGATCACAGCTGTCAGGACGCCTGCACCGACGCCGCCAAGGAATAGCTGACCTATCGGCACCTGAGCGAAAATTCCAAATAGAATCAGAAGAATAGAAGGTGGTATCAACGCCCCTAGCGTGCCGGCTGCGGCGATTGAACCAGTTGCCAACCCTGGATCGTAACCTGCCCTCGTCATCTCTGGAACGGCAATGCGGCCCATGGCAGCAGCGCAAGCTACGGAAGATCCGGTAACCGCAGCAAACCCTCCCGCCCCAAACACCGATGCGATTGCCAATCCGCCAGGTAAAGCCCCTAACCACGCGCGAGCTGCTGCGAATAAAGTGCGCGTCATGCCGCCGTGATAGCAAACATACCCCATCAGCAAGAACATGGGTACAGACGACAATGTCCATTTCGCCGCAAACTGGTATGGAACGCTTGTTAGGATTCCCCACGCGGGGCGAGGCCCAAGCAAGATGTAAATGCCGGTAAAGCTAACCAAAATCAGCGAAAGGCCGACCGGCATCCTCAATAATAGCAGTATCGCAAGAACAGCCAGCCCCACCAATCCTATTATTTCTGGCGTCATTGTCCTGCCTCCGATACTGGCTCAGCGATATCTTGAATTAGGGGCATTCGCGCTTGTTTGGCGTTCGCAAGTCCTAAGACGATCCGCAGCAAATACGTCATCGCCAGCAGAGAAAACCCCGCGGGCAGCAGGAAGTACCCCTGCCAAATAGTCATAGACACGCCGTCTTCGACCGCTACCGAGCCACTAGTATAGCGGCGCATTGCCTCGTCCCACATCGTGAAAGTGAGCCCGCAGCACGTCAGGAAAGCAAAGACATGCACGATCAACCCAACCAAACGCTGGGCGTCAGTGCCGAGGTTGCTATAAATTAGGTCCACTGAGATATTGCGATCCTGAGCCTCGGCCATCGCTAGAGGTAGAAATGCAATTGCGACCATAAAGTAGTTCGCTACGATTACCGAGACAAAGGGGATACGACTGTTGAATAACTGCCGCGAAAACGCGTCAGCGGCGACAGTCAACATCATTGCAATAACGGCGATAGCTGCGATCAGAGCGGCGATGCGAGTCAACAGCAGGTCGAAACGGATTAAATGTTCCATCAGGATTGCTTTCGTTTGAACTAGGTTTGATCAAGACAAGACGCGTCTGTCTCGCCGAGCCAACGGCAGCAGCGAGACAAACTTGGTTAACCTAGTGATGCTGGATCAATTTTAGAAAAGATCTCACGTAGATAGAGATCGCCGACGGCCTCGGGATCACTAGTATCAATACCTTCGACCAGTTTATCCCATTTGCCTACCAGCTCTTGGAAGCGCGTCACCTGCTCCTCGGCGTCCGAAATGCCATATTCATCACGGTTGAGTGCTACGACTGCTTCCATATCTGCAGTACGGAACTCTTCGGACTTTTCCTGCACGTCAGTCGCAGGTTCAAGCAACTCGACCCCATGAGATTGCGGGTCAGCCAAGATGCTTTCGGCCTGATTGACGCTATCGATAGTCGCAATTGCGTGTCCTATAGCAGCACCGTCGATCATCGCACGTTTGGTTTGATCCGAAAGCCCTGCCCATGTCATTGAGCTTACGTTGAACATCGTATTGCCAATGAAAACTGCAATTGGCTGGTTCAGTGCATACTCAGCCACTTCACCAGTCGAGAGCGTATCGAGGGTTTCTAGTGTGTGGACGTTGCCGTCGATATGACCCTGACTCATACTTTCGTATATATCGGTCGCGCCCAAACTAACGGTCGAAGCGCCCATTGCATCCAACCATCTAGCAAAAGGCCCAAAGCCGCGCACCTTAATACCTTCAAAATCAGCGAGCGCTTTCACCGGTTTCTGATTGTACATGTAGTACGGCCCAGTCACGGTATTGCCGAGGAAAACCTGGCCTGCATTATTGAACTCGGCAAGACAGGGCGTACAAGTGAACATAAACTCATTCGCCGCTCCGGCCATTGCGATCGGGTCAACACCCGCAGTGCCCATATCGCTGAGCAAATTAGCGTAGGGCAATTCGGCCCGATGATAGGCCGGGACTACAAATCCGCTGTCGGCTATGCCATCGCGCAGGCCGGTAAACGTTTCGGTAAAATTTAATAATGATCCGGCAAAGATTTTAATATCTGTTTCGCCGTTGGTTTGCTCTTTAATGTAGTTCGCCCAAGCTTCTGTACCGTCAATTAGGCCACTGACCCCGCCAGAGCCAACTGCATGGCGCAATGTATCAGCGCTTGCGATCGGTGTCATCGTGATCATGGCAATGGCTGCAAGCGTCAGAATTTTCCTGTGTTTCATGTTATCCTCCCGATTTACATGTCGTAAATGCCACCGCGGACACCTCCCCGTGTCTCGGTGACTACTTTTGAACGCGCTACTAGAGCAACGCCTTCAATTCGTCTTTTTTAACTTTGCCGGTAGCCGTCATTGGCAAAGACACAACCAATCTGATTTCAGGCACTTTGAATGACGCCATCTGTTCCCGACACCATGCGCGCAAGCTATCGGCATCAAGACCTTCGGACTGGTCTGGATCGAGATGAATAAACGCGACCGGTACTTCGCCTTTGGCTTCGTCTTTACGCCCTATCACCCCCGATCCAAGCACCGCTGGATGGCGCCCCAAAAGCATCTCGATTTCGGCGGGAAAAACCGGCATCCCATTGACCTTCAGCATTTCTTTGCGACGGCCCAGATAATGGACAAGTCCCAGCTCGTTCACCAAGCCGATGTCACCTGTATGTAGCCAGCCGTTGCGGATGGCATTCTTGGTTTCTTCGGGTTTGTTCCAATAGGATTTTAAAACCGACGGCGAGCGCACACAAATCTCGCCTGTTTCGCCGATGCCTTTGAGTTCACCGGTATCAAAATCCCTTATGATGATGTCAGTTTCTGGCACGGGAAGCCCGACGAACACTGGCTGCTGCTGCAGATCATAATCGTCATGCTGAAGCCCCACTGTAAAGGTATCGCAGGTATTGGTTTCCGTCATGCCATAAGCTGCTTCAACCATTGTGCTGCCGGTTAAGTCACGCCATTCTTCCCGAAAAGCTGAGCTAAGCTTTTTGACGAACGAGCATACAGAAGAGCTTTGCAATGATGTCAGATCGTAGTTTTTGACGTCTGGGTGGCGCATAACTTCAACAGCATTGTCTACCAACAAGGTAACAACCGAGGCCCGGTGCTCTGCGACGGCCGCCATCCAGCCAAGGGCATCCCACCGGTGAAGAAGACATACTGCGGCCCCTGTATATACCGGTGCAAGCAGCCCTAAATCCTCACCAGCGATCCAGAACATCGGGAAAAAGTTTACCACAACGTCCTGAGAGTTTGCATTCGACATCGCACAGCCACAGTAAGCCGCCACTGTATAAAGCATGTCGCCGTGCGTATGAACGCAACCTTTGGGCATACCTGTGGTGCCGCCGGTGTAGTTCAGCGCCGCCACCGCATCCAAGTCCGTGCAATCAGATCCTTTGAAGGGCGCAGCAGCGTCTAGTGCCTCGAGTAGCCGCTCAATTCCGCTGGCCGTTAGTCCATCACCTAGTCCAGCCGGGAGCGGAACGGCCCCGCCAACACCCGCCATTTCGGCAGCCCCGGTAGCCAGCAACAGTTGAAGAGGGGTATCAAGTACCACCGATGTAACTAGTGGAGCCAAGTCATCCTGAAACACGAGGGCGACTGCGCCGCTGTCGTTTAGTTGGTAGGTTAGCTCCACTACTTTGAACATCGGGTTTACGGGTACCAAAACTGCCCCCAGTTTCATGATACCCCAAAAGCAAATCAGAAACTGAGGGCAATTCCCCATCATGAGGGCGACCCTATCACCCGCTGCGATACCGCGGGACTGCAATAGCCCCGCAAAGCGATCTGAAGCATCATCAATTTCGCGCCACGTCAGTGTTCGTCCGTAGTAATGCACCATCGCATCATCGGGCCGCGCTTCGGCTTCAGCGCGCACGTACTGGCTTAGCGGACGTCTACCTAGCCGATAGCCAATCTCGCGCGAGATCCCTTCGGGCCAGCTTCTGCCCTGGCGCTGACGTAAATCTTGTACGTGCTCTTCGATCTGTTGGTTTTGGGACATCCCGTCATCCTTTTCGAAAATCTGTCAGTTGCTTGATCTACTTGCGCGCTGCCATACGCATCCCTTTTGCAATCCAGCTCCGCGTTTCTGCTGGATCAATCACTGCGTCGATTTCGTGAGTAGAGGCGACATTTATAGCACTGCCCCGATCATACAGATTGTCGACCAACCGGTCGTATAGGGCGTTACGCTTTTCCAGATCGGTTTCGGCCTCAAGTTCTTTGCGATAGCCTAGCTGAACGGCACCTTCCAAACCCATCGGCCCGAACTCGGCGGTCGGCCAAGCTATTGAAAATGCGGGCTCACCTAAACTTCCCGCAGCCATCGCCTGTGCACCAATCCCATAGCCTTTACGCAGACAGACAAAGAACATCGGGCTGCACAGATTTGCCCCCGCTGAAATTAGTTCACATGCCGCAGACACCGCGCCTTGTGTTTCACTTTCGGGCCCAACCATAAAGCCTGGCGTATCGCACAACGACAGTACAGGTAGGTTGAACCGGTTACACAAATTGATAAAGCGGGCACCTTTGGCCGACGCCCCCGCATCTAATGCGCCACCTAAATGCTGCGGGTTATTAGCAATTACACCAATAGGTCGACCTTCAACCCGCAATAAGCCTGTAACCATGCCCTTCGCGTGTTCTGCGCCAAGTTCAAGAAAACTATCCGTGTCTGCTAGACCTTCGATCACCGGACGTATCAAGTACGACCGCTTGCGATCTTCGGGGATCATGTGACGCAACAAGCGCTGATCTGGCGCATCCCAATCAGCCAGCGGCCCCTGGAAATATGACAATACGTCTCGCGTTCTATTGATTGCCGTATCGTCATCCTCAGCCAAAATATCGACCAGCCCGTTTTCAGCGTGCATCGGCGCGGGGCCAATCTCTTTGGGGCTGAAAGACCCAATCCCACCCGCTTCGATCATCGCAGGGCCCGCCAGACCAATCCAACTATTTCGCGTTGCGACGCGAATGTCGCCAGCCCCGAAAAGAGCCGCGTTACCCGCAAAGCAAAATCCGGAACTGACCGTGATCTTTGGTCCCCAACCTTGTAGTCGAGCATATTCCGCAAAGGTTGTAACCTTTAGTCCGGACAGTACGGTCTCAGCAAAGTCGTCATCATTAGGACGGCCACCGCCACCCTCAGTGAAAAATACTGAAGCCAACCCGCGATCTTTTGCGACTTCGATCATCCTGTCTGTCTTTAAGTGTCCAAAGTACCCTTGGGTGCCCGCCATGACGGTTGAATCGTAGGCGAGCAATGCGACTTGACAAAACTCCTCAGCAAACCGGCCGGCATTTATTGATCCAACGCCAGTCACAATTCCGTCCGCAGGGGAGATATCGACAAGCGCATCGATCCCTAGTTTCCGTCGCTGACCTGCCAACACCAATTGGCCGTATTCATGAAAGTCCCCGCCGCAACACAAAGCCGATACGATCTCGCGCGTGGTCCGTTGTTGACGGTTTCGGCGGCGCTCGACGGCTTTGGGGCGGTTTTCATCAAGCGTTCGAGCTAGGCGAGCGTTCAGCGTCGCTAGATCTCGGCGGATATAATTTGGGTCTACAACAACATCGTCGGAAGCGATCTCAGCCAACGTGTCATCATGCTCATAAGCAAGAATTGGCATGTCTAACGAGATTGCCTCGCCGGCCTTGGTATAGACCTTAACGACCACACCGCCAGCATCTGCCAATACTGTATGCTGCATCTTCATTGCTTCGATTACAGCAACAACTTGGCCTTTGGCAATTTGATCACCAATAGAAACCTGAATATCTTGCACCATCGCTTGCATCGGTGCACGAAGTACATCAGCGCCGGTCGGGACTTCGCAAGTAGCGGTCTCGGTAGCGGTGTCGCTTTCGAAGTACCGCGCTTTAACCGTATCATTTGCAGAAATATCAAAGGACTGGCTATCTAATGTACGCACATCGACGCGCCAGTCGCTAATCGCGGGCACTTTCAACAGTGACCGCAGAAATCCAATGTTCGTACCAATGCCATCAATCTGAAATTCAGACAAAGCGCGCTCGGTTTTGGCAAAAAGCCGACCTAGATCGTCCGACTTCTCATGCACCACCAGCTTAGCCAACAGATTGTCGAAACTCGGATTCGTACTGTATCCGGTATACGCGCAACCATCAATTCGGACGCCGGGACCCGATGGCACCGCATATAAACCTAGTTGCCCTCCGGTAGGTATAAAACCACCCTGCCCATCCGGGGTCTCCGCGTTGATCCGTGTCTGTACTGAAAACCCATTTGGGAGCTTAGGCGTCTCGCCAAGCCCTACATCGCCCAATGCCTGCCGCGAAGCGAGCTTCAGCTGAATTTCGACCAGGTCGAAGCCGGTGATTTCTTCAGTAATAGTATGCTCAACCTGAATCCGCGGATTAGTTTCGATAAAGTAAAAACTTCCGCTCTCCTCCACCAAAAACTCCACCGTGCCCAGACCGCGATAATCGCAGGCACGACCGATGGCGACAGCAGCGTCAAGCAAGCCCTGACGAGTGGCCTCAGACAGGTTCGGTGCTGGGGCAAGCTCGATCACCTTTTGATGTCGCCGCTGCACTGAACAATCCCGCTCCCAAAGATGGGTTACACTTTGTCCATCGCCGATGATCTGCACTTCTATATGCCGCACTGATTCCAAAAAACGTTCAGCATACAGTTTGTCGTCTCCGAAGGCTGAAAGTGCCTCATCTCGAGCTTCCGCAAAGGCGACATCAATCTCCTCAGCCCTACGGACGATACGCATGCCGCGCCCACCACCGCCATTGACCGCCTTGATTATAATCGGCGCGGCTTCATGAGCATCAAAAAACGCTTGAAGGTCGGCTTCCCCTGCCAATAGACCAGAACCCTTCAAAACGGGAACCCCGGCTTGTTCAGCAAGCGCCCGGGCCGACATTTTATCGCCTTGGAGCTCTAAGGTTTTGGCATCAGGTCCTACAAATATAAGGTTCGCATTCGCACAGGCCGCCGCAAAATCGGCGCGCTCGCTTAGCAAGCCATACCCCGGGTGCACTGCATCGCAATCGGTATCACGTGCAATTGAGATAAGGGCATCTGCGTCCAGGTACCCAACCACTCCTGCCTTCGGCAAACGGCGGGCATTGTCGGCATGTTTGATATGCAGAGATGTTTCGTCGTCCCCTGTGTAAACTGCAACCGTTTCAATCCCTAGAGCCGCCGCAGAACGTGCCACACGAATCGCAATCTCTCCGCGATTTGCTATCAACAATCTTCTGATCATCGGCGACCCTCCCTGCTGCCACGTTTAATATCAGTGGGATAGCAACCTCCGCACAATACCCACCGACACTTAACTAACCGTTAGTTAGTATAATTTCTTTGAGTTAAGATTGCATCTATTGTAAAGTCAACTTGATATTCATCGCTCTATTGACGTGGTTCAATCTCGAGGGGATAACCTCTGAATGAAATCGATTAGCCCCTTCCCGACCAAGCAAGAAATGCGTGATCATAAGCGGCGAGAAATCGTACGTTGCGCTTCTGAAAAGTTCGGAGCGGAGGGTTATGAAAACGTTCCGCTCGAAGCGATTGCCTCGGAGCTCGGTGTGACAAAAGCCGCGCTTTACACCTATGTCAGCAGTAAAAACGACCTACTCATGCAATGTTATGAGGTTGGAATGGTCAGACTTATCGGTGCCGTTGAAGAAGCTCTAGACCCCCCCGGGAAAGCAGCAGATCGGCTTCGGATTGGGTTGGTAACCTACGTGGAAACAATGACGCGCAAGGACATGCAGTATCTTTGGAACTACATTCGGCCACTGCTATCCCCTGGCGATAAGCGTAGCGTGCAGACCAGCCGCGATCAAATCGACAGCCTGTTTCGCGCCATTCTGCAAGAAGGCGTTAACGACGGTTCCTTACGTTCGGATCTTGACCCAAAGCTTGCAAGCCTCGTGATCCTAGGTGCTATCAATTGGGTAGGTATTTGGTTTCGAACCTCAGGCGCGCAGAATTCTAAAGAGGTCGCCCGAGATGTCGTTAGCGATGCACTACGTGGATACCTTGCATAAACGCAGTCGTAGACTACCAACGAGCAGGCAGAGGACCCGATAGGCTTTTCGGTGCTTGTATGTAAGCATGCTCCAAACTCGTATGCTGCCGGCGTAGAACGTGGAAAATCTTCATTACTAGAGCGAAGAACTGATGGTGTGGCCTCGATCGTGTTTTCAAAGGGTATTGGAGTTCACTGCGAGGGATCGTGGTATGGCGCGTCAAATGCAGGTTTTGTCCTGAATACTCTTGGGCAACCCATTCATCAACGCAGGCCTTCGCAGGATCAGTTGGTGCATCAATCTGATCGCGGCTCGTCAACTGATATGCGCAACGCAGTCGACTTAGCGCCCGACTGCCGTTTTCAATGAGGCGACAAAGGTGAGGGTGATCGACTTGGAACCCCTTCCGAATTACTAAAATGGAAAGCGATCTGGGTTCGGTTGCTGACGCCCAGTTTTTGTCGAATGGCAGCAGCATGCGCATTTACGGTGTTCGGTGAGATCCCTAGGCGTCGTGCGATCTCCTTGTTGGATCTGCCTCGGGAAATTTCGTGGGAAACTTCTCGTTCTCGCCTGGTAAGTAGGTCCATTACGGCGGTGGATGGTGCAGGTTTACCCTTCGCGCCCAGCTTAGACGCAGATAAGCTATTGTCCGTGAGTACGCGGTGACCGGCCAATGCCAGTTGTAGAGACGAATGAACTAGTAGAGATGAGTGGTTGGCATCGATTGTGGCCATTACGTTAGTGGGTAAACTGATAGGCAGAGAAGATTCTTGCTGGCGTCTCAAAAGCAGTGCAATGGACATGTCGGGGTGCTTTTCGAACAGCTCCAAAAGAGTTCCACATTTGATCTCTCGCTCACCAATAACGGCCAATATCATTGATGGGGTTTTATCAGGAGGGCATATTGGCCAGTTATCATCTAGCCGACCAGTTTTGCTTACGCTCCATCCAAAGCTATTGATTAAGTGGGTAAGCGCAGCGCTTTCCCAGTTACACGGTGTCATGATCCAAAAAACAGGATCCCCACCGTCATTGATGACAGGATCATTCATTGCAGGGCCAATATTTGATTATTTGCCTATAATTAACATTTAAAGGGCAGCAGAAAATTTGAAATAAGGCAAAAAAGTGCAGAAATTATATTTGGATAAATTAGCACAAAACTAACTCCAGGTCAATTTGAGCTAGGGGTCTGTTAAGTTTCGAAAGTTTATGGAAGATCTATTTTAGGTTGAAATCAGCAGTAGACTTCGAGTTACGGCGATTCGCTTCTTATGCGAACGCCATCACGCACACTTGGAAGCCGGCCATCGGTGGACGAATTTTGACCAAAATCTAGGATGACATCTCGTCGTTGTGAGGGCTCAGATGCTGAGGCGCTGCGTTGCTGGGCGGCTACTTGCTGTGCGGTAACTCGAGCTCTTTGTTGAGCGACAGCCCGAGCCCTCTGCTGTCGAGCGGCGTCAATCTGTTGCTGCGTAGGCCCAAAGGATCGCCGCGTCTGAGAGGGTGCTTGGGTAACGTATGCAGACAGCGTTCTGGGAGCTGCTTGTATTACATAGGCTGCATCAGCATGAGCAACACCGCTATATGATGCCAAAGATGCAGCTAATAGAATTACCGCTTTAAGGTCACTAAGTGCGTTCCGCATGGGCAGCCCCTTCGCCTAGTTTGATTTCTATATCAACTCAGCATGCTAAGCGACCTGCTCATTCGAGCCAAGTCTGAACTTCAGACCGGCAAAGCAAGCCATGAACCCATACTATCTATAGCTAATAGTAACTAGACCGAATGCGCTAGGGCAAGCTGTGGTTCTAGTCATTCATGGTGATACCGGGACGCTGATGGGCGGGATTAAGCTGTTCGTAGACCGGTGGAAACCTGCCGGCATAACTAGGAGGAATTTCCCATGAAAAAGTTTTTGATTTCCACGTCAAGTGTTGCTGTCATGATTGCATTCTCAGGCATGGCTAGTGCGCAACAAGCAGATGCCACGGGCCAGGTTGCTCAGTCCGATAACTCGGGTGCTGGTCAGACCGAGAATGCACGAGCGCAGGTCACGAATGAGAGCGCGCTCGCTATTCTCGATTCCGGCGTTGGCGGCAACCTGCGGGAATATGCACGTGCCGAGGTTGGTGACGGTGTGAATGCGTCATCGGATGGCGATGAAGTCGGCTTCCCCAATGTTGGTCACGCTGGGGCCACTGCAAATGGTGCCAACTCCTCTGCTCAGTTCCAGGTTGGTAACAACAACTCCTCGATCAACATGCAGGAAGGCTTCAATCAAGAGTCGGCCATGCTCCAAATCGGTGACGAAAACGCGGCTTTGATCAGTCAGAGAACTGAGGCAAACGAGGCCGCCATCACGCAAGTTGGGTTCGACAACAATTCAGCGCTTGTTCAGGATGGATGGGACAACGCTGGAGTTGTGGCCGTTCATGGCGATCATAACAGCGCTGTTGGCTACCAAACGGAGGGAGACGACAACATCCTTGCTATCGCACAAAAAGGCGACAGAAACAGCCAGGCTACCTTCCAAGAGGGTAGCAAGAATACTGCGGCTTCGCTGCAAAGCGGTGATGACAACGCGTCATTCATCTCGCAAGGTGGCGGGACATCCTTTATCGCAACCGCAATTAATATGGATACGTTTGCTGGAGGCGTGCCAGTACATGCAACCATTGGCGGCAGTGGCATTGGGTCACTCGGTGCAACCAGTAACTCTGCAGCAAACCTTCAGTTGGGCAATGGAAACTCCAGTGCCATCCTGCAGACAGGTGGCTCCAACGAAGCAATTAACTACCAGAACAGCATGTAATTTTGCTGTTCATGAAGCTAAAGTTGGAGGCGTTCGCGCCTCCAACGCGTGTTTTTGCGTTGTGATCTGAGGACTGTATGGTGTTACCTATTCTTCATAGCATCACGGTTGTGGCTGGATTGACTGGCTCGGCCCAAGCTGGCCCGGTACTGAGCTGCGAGATCTCTGTCTTATCAGGCACACCTCTATATGAGGTTGTCGGTATCGCTGAAGGCACCCCGGGGATAACGGGTCGCTACACTCTGTCAGTGCGTAAAACTGTAGGCGGTAATATCTCGGTGTCTCAGCAAGGTGGGCGCTTCACTATTGAAAGCACCGGCAGAGTTGTTGTTTCACGATCATTTGTAAGTGCCAACGAGAGGGGCGATATTCAAGCTTCTCTAGTCCTCACCGGAATGCCAAGCGCATCGGATGGGGAAAAATCTTTTGACTGCTTTGCCGAAGGGTGAAATGCATCATTATCAGTATGGAGAGGTAAAATACTTATGTCTTATCTTCATCGCATTGCTCGGAGCGTGTTCGGTCGTCTTCTGGTAACAGCATCTTTTCTAGTAGCGACAAACCAATCTTTGGCTCAGGACATTGATTTTCAGGTAAACAATCTGGTCTCTCTCGAGCAAGTTGTTACCGTGCAAGAGCGGCTCCAAGCCGAAACGCTTTCCCCAATGCACGAGAACCGGATCGACAGATTTGAAGGTAGCAGCTCCGTCATTATCCAAGATGGCATTAGGAACTTCGGAGAAACATATATCTCGTCTAGCTCGGGAGCCTTGGCTGCAATTGCCCAAATTGGTGTGTCAAATTCGGCAACAGGTGTCATCATTGATAGCCCTGGAAGTAGCGTTGCTCAATTTCAAGCCGGCCGTGATAACTCATCTCTCGTTGGGATTATCGGGAGTGCAAACAGTCACGTCTCGACGTTGCAAATCGGCAACAACTTGGATGTTGCTGTTGGCTTGGTAGATTCAAACGACACTCAAGTAGTATACGGACAAATGGGATCCGACTATAACGGGGGCATCGTCATAAAGAACGCCCCTCCGGGAACGGTCGTAAGATTAAACTAAGGAACAGATGACGCCATGAGCAATTTAAGAGCTGCAACGGTTGGAGCGATTGCGCTCTGTTTTTCTTGCCAGACGCTGAACGCTGGTGAGCTTATTTACCGCCCCACAAACCCCGGGTTCGGAGGAAATCCAAATAATATCGATTACCTCCTGAACCTTGCCCAGATACAGAACCAGCACCTTCCCGATAGCGGGACTGGCGGCGGTAGCAGCGCTCCACCAACCATTAATTTCCCTCCAATTACCATAGATTTAGGTGGTGTCGCTGGAGGTGGAGGCACCACATCAGACCCGAATCCTGCAGCAGCAGCGTTGAGCGGCGATGCGACGATGCAGGTTGGAAATGGTTCGCTGACATCGCCCGTTTCCAGCCGCTAATTTAGTAATAAGGCAGTGTGGCCTCAAAAAAAAATTAAAAAATGCGAGCAGAGCAAATGATATATAGACCGAAGCCAGCGAGGCTTATGAAATATAGTTTTTTAGCGGCGATTACCTTTTTGGCTGCTTGCAGCGAAGTTGGCAGCATGAGGGATCCAGACGTTATACAGCCTGAGCTCACGCCTGCTACGCGCCTAGGGAAAACTCTTGCGGAACTACCCCCTCCAAGTCAAAAAATCGACATCGCTGTCTATTCATATGAAGATAAGACCGGCCAGCAAAAACCAGCAGATGGTTTTTCGAGCTTTTCCAAAGCGGTAAGCCAGGGTAGCGATGCGATCCTTATTGACGTTCTGAAAGATGTTTCGAATGAACGCTGGTTTAATGTGGTAGAGCGGGCAAGCTTGCAGAACGTTCTTAACGAACGAAATTTAATTGATCAGACCAATCAAACGTACAACAATGCCACTCGAACCACCCTTCCCCCACTCCGCTTTGCTGGAATTATTCTAGAGGGCGGCGTGATAAACTACGATTCCAATGTTTCGACAAGTGGCATCGGGTCACGACTCCTAGGGATCGGCACTGCGTCTGAGTATCGGCGGGATGAGGTAACAGTTGCACTCCGGGCTGTCAGCGTAAAAACTGGCGAGGTATTGATTTCATCAACTGCTGAAAAGGTTATCTATTCGGCACTGCTACGCAGCAATGTCTTTAAGTACGTTGCAACAGATGAGATCCTTGAGCTTGAGGTGGGCTACTCTAGGAACGAGCCTGTAGGGCTCGCTGTTCGGCAAGCAATTGAACTGGCGGTCCTATCTCTTATCGTCGATGGGGCTGAAAAAGGCCTATGGAATTTCGCCAACGAAGCAGACAAGAGCCGCGTCATTCAGTTATACAATGCGCGCTATGTTGTTCCGCGGCTTCAAGAAGCAGCAGAGCCTGCATAGGCATAAGGCTGTTCCATGAAAGGATATGAAGCCGTGATGGGTTGGTTACAAAAACTTTCTGCTTCATTACTAGTGCTAGGAGCTGGTCTCCAAATGGCTACGGCACAGGAAGCCCACACCCCTCCGGCTTCGAGAGTTGCTTATGATGACTGGCTTGTAGAGTGCTTTGAGCGCAACGAGTTTGGTCAAGAGTGCCAGATTTATCAACGTGTTATAATGAACAACGGTAGTGCTATTGCTTTGGTCGCAACCTTAGCTTTTGTGCCGCCGGATAATTACTTGGGAATTCAGGTAGCACTACCTTTGGGAATAGACCTCAAGGAAGGCGCAACAATCACTATCGACGATGATGCCTCGCTTGATGTAGGCATTAGCCGATGTACGCAGCAAGGGTGCCTGTTTGAAGGGACTGTGACGGATGCTTTAGAGGTGGCTTTGCGTGAAGGAAAGTCCGCTTCTGTAACCGTGATTGTGCCCTCAGAAGGTGATTTTACTATTCCACTATCACTAAATGGTTTTGGTGCCGCTCTTGATGAGATTACACCGATCCAACCACCCGTTGAAGAACTGTCAGAGGCCCCTCCGGCACCCATAGAAGTTCCTTCCCAAGAGGAAACAGTAGACAACACTTTACGCCCAGTGACCGGCACAGAATGATCCTATGCAAAGCACTCTGAGCTGAGCCCCTGAAACTCCTCCAAATTTGCGTAGAGGAGCCTACGCGTTCGCTGATCCCCCCCTCGGGAGATGTGGCCATTAAGATCCACCTCTCCCGATTGCTATCGGCGTGTGGTGAGGCCAAGCTAGGCGCCGACAGATCGGGACTTCGGAAAGTTCTTAGGTTCTTCGATAGCGGCCACATAGGAAACTGCTGTAATCGCCCCAATGCCTGGTATCGTCATGAGCAAACGCGTGCTTCGGCATTGTCGCGCCGCCATCAAGAGCTGGCTGCTGAGCGTAGACGCACACTCCCTGACAGCGTGCCAGGCTTCGAGCAGCGGACAGATGATCCCTGACAACTCGACATGTCCGTCCGGCAGATCGTTAACTTTTTCTACACATACCCTGCCTTTGCCCCTCGGCACAACAACACCGAAAGTCTTTATCATACCACGGATCTGACTGGTTAATTGTGTCGTGATGGCAAGTAGTAGTGTGCGGGCTGCAACCCATGACCGGATCCGTATCGTTTCGAACGACTTGACCCGAACAGCCTTGTAGAGTAAGCGATGTGCCGCCCCCACCTTCCTTGTGAGCCTCTGATCTGAGATTCAGCCCTGACGGATGGATTATCAGGGAGTTTCTCCATGGAGCGCTCAACGGAGTTTCTCAGTAACATTGATTTGGTTGTGGGCCCGCGTGGTCACCGCCGGTGGCCGGATGCGGTGAAGGCGCAAATTGTGGCCGAGACGCTGGTGGAGGGTGCCTCGGTGGACGCAGTTGCGCGGCGGTATGACATGCGGGCCAATCATTTGTCGGAATGGCGGCGCATGGCCCGGGAGGGCAAGCT
>NZ_JBLXEM010000039.1:0-18321 GCF_048263065.1 Thioclava sp. | reverse complement strand
AGAGGCAATCATCCCGATGGACCAACGGCCAATCATGCACTAACTTTTAACATGGACCACTCAAGTGGGGCTGCTCAATCAGAAATAGTCATATTTTCGCCTCGTTCGCGTGTAACTAAAGGGAATTAAGGAAACAAACCTTTCTCTTTACACGATCTGGAAGCGGTAGAATTTATGAAAACGCATGTCACATACAGTTTCGTAATCCCTTTCATGAACGAAGAAGATGTGCTCGATGCGCTTCTCTTACGGATGACGGATCTTATGAGGGAGCTGGACGGGCCTTGCGAAGTGATATTCGTCGATGACGGCAGCCGCGATACCGGGGCCGCGATCATCGCAGCTGCGGCCCGGCGTGATCCGCGCATAAAACTCATCCGTCTGTCGCGCAACTTCGGCCACCAGATTGCGGTAACTGCGGGGCTGAACACGGTGCGCGGCAAGGCGGTCATCATCATGGACGCCGACCTTCAGGATCCTCCCGAAGTGGTCCACGAACTAGTCGCGCAATGGAAAGACGGCTACGAAATTGTCCATGCACAGCGGCGCACCCGCGAAGGTGAAACCCGGTTCAAGAAGGTGTCCGCAAACCTTTATTACCGCGTGCTAGCACGGCTATCGTCTGTCGACATCCCGCGCAACGTGGGGGATTTCCGCCTGGTGGACGCCAAAGTGGTCGAGGCGATCCGTTCAATGCCCGAACGCGATCGTTACCTGCGGGGCATGTTTGCATGGGTGGGCTTCCGCCAGACTATCGTGCAGTTCGACCGCCCACAGCGACTTGCCGGCGAAACCAAGTATCCGCTGAAAAAAATGTTGCGCCTCGCGATGGACGGAGTCATCGGATTTTCGGATGTCCCTCTTCGACTCGCTCTCTGGTTAGGCATGATCGTGTCGCTGGGCGCAATGGCCTATGGTGTCTATATCTTCGCCGTGGCGTTTTTCACCGGCGGGCTGGTAACAGGTTGGGCCTCGACAATCGTGATCCTGTCCTTCCTGTCGGGGATGAACCTACTTATCAGCGGCGTGATCGGCCTCTATGTCGGGCGCATTCACAACGAGAGCAAGGAACGTCCTCTCTATTTCATTTCCGAAAGCATCGGGCTTACAGAAGTGGCGCAGATACCCCAGCCAAGGTTGGTCTCCCATGGATAAAACAATGCAACCGGAATTTGACGCATATCGTGACACTTACGTAGACACAGTTGAACAATCGATCAGTTTCTCGGGCCTGTCACACGATTTTTTCCAGAAATCAAAAGCACTGATGATCCGCGACCTTCTGGCGCTGCGGTTGCCGGATCGCCCCATGCCGAAACTCTTGGACGTGGGGTGTGGGATCGGGGCACTGCACCCGCTTTTGTCAGGCATGTTCTCCTCTATCCACGGTGTGGACGTCTCGGGCGAAAGCATCGAGCGTGCAAAACTGGAAAACCCGGGGAACCTTTACGATAGTTACGATGGCGAACGGCTACCGTTTGCAGACAACAGTTTCGACATGACCCTGTCTATCTGCGTAATGCATCACGTCCCAGTGGAGCAATGGACCGGGTTCATGGCCGAACTCACACGTGTAGTGTCGCCCGGCGGCATGGTTTGCCTGATTGAGCACAACCCGGTGAACCCAGGCACCCGGATTTCGGTCGCGCGCTGTCCGTTCGACGAGGACGCTGTGCTGCTGGGCACCCGTAAGATGCGCGGGTATATGCGCCGCGCAGGGCTGGCTGAGGTGGCGACACGAAACTTCGTTTTCTTCCCGTCCAACCGCCCGAAGTTTCGGGCGTTGGAGCGGCGGCTGCATTGGTTGCCACTCGGCGCACAATACGCAGCCATCGGACGGGTCCAATGATCGAAAGGCGTGTCATCGGCCAACTGGGGCGGTTCGCGGGCGTAGGGGTGGCGAATTCCGCTTTTTACTTCCTGCTAGCAGCGGCATTCAGTCGGGTTTTCGGCTTCGCCGCGCTCGCCGCCTCGGTGCTGGCCTATGTAATTGCCGCCACCGTTGCCTATCTTGGGCACAAGTTCCTGACCTTCGCACAACCCGCCCATTCGCCAGACGAGATGCCCCGGTTCGTCGTCGCAACGGGGATCGGTCTATCCCTCGCCGCGCTTATCCCGGTCCTGCTGGCCGGTTTTGCACCGATGATATCCTTCGTAACCGTGCTCATGCTGGTGCCGATCTGTTCCTTCCTAATGATGAAATTCTTTGTCTTCCGCACATGACCCGAGATCTCACCGCCCCCGCCATCATCATGGCCATCGCCGTCTACCTTTTATGGGGAACGTTTCTGAGCCACGATATCAGTTGGTACTTGATCTCAACTGGCTGGTGGCTCGACGGGGTGCGGATCTATTCTGAAATCCTTGAGCTGAATCCGCCGCTGGCCTTCTATCTTACCGCGATACCGGTTTGGGCCGCGCGGGTGACGGGGCTTGATCCGACGGCGACCTACAAGGGCTTCGTACTGGTGCTCACGGCGGGCTCGTTGATTATCTCGCAAAGGCTACTGACCTCTGAGGCGTCGCTTTCCACCTCTGCACGGCGCGCGGTTCTTGCGGTGGCGGCGGTAGGACTTTTACTCCTGCCGATCGGGGATTTCGGGCAGCGTGATCACCTGTTCTCGATCCTGTTCTTGCCGTTCCTCGTGATGAACCTGCTCTCCAAAGATGCACCTAGGCCCGTACGCGCAGGGGTCGCGATGTGGGCAACCTTCGGCATCGCGCTTAAACACTATTTCTTGCTCCTGCCACTAGCGATCCTCGCCTATCAAGTAATTGCAAGACGCAGTCTGCGGCCTGCGTTCAAGGTGGAATATCTCGTGATGGCAGCCATGCTGGTACTCTACGTAGCAGCCACGGTGATCTTGCATCCGGCTTATTTCGCCAGCGTCGTGCCGCTTGCAATGCAAGTCTACGGTGCTTTTGATGTATCATTTCTTGTCACTCTTGTCCGCGCACGATTCCTAATCCTCGTGCTCCTTATTGCGCTGGCGCTTCTTGTGGTGAATAGAGCGCGGCCTCGGTCGAACGTAGTGGCGGTGTTGACCGGATCGGCGGCCATCGCAGTCTTCCTGATCCAATCGAAAGGCTGGAGCTATCAGCATATCCCCGCCAATCTTTACGTGGTGGTGGCCGTGATCTGGACTGCGGTGACGCTATCACAGACGCGAAAACAGTGGTGGCCAACCGCAATGGCGGCCGTGTCTGTCATGCTTCTTTTGGTTCCGGCATTGCGCCACGGGCCGTATCAAAGCCCCTTCGCTGAAGCCGTCGAGCCCTATTTCACCTGCGCACCAGGTGAGCGGAGTTTTCAGATTTTCAGCTCAACCGTATCTACGGGCTTTCCGTTGGCGAACTATGCCAATGCCACCCCGGCCAACCGCGCTCCCACGCTATGGCTTTTTCCCGGAGCAAATTACCGGCTAAGCCTCATCAAGGATCCGGCGGAGCAGGCAATTTACCTCGCCACCCTGAAGGAAGCTCGTTCGCGGGTGCTCGCGGATTTTTTCCGCACTTCGCCGCAGGTGGTGATCGTCGACGAAAGCCCGCACAAGCAGTATTTTAACGGTGCCCCGTTCGATTACCTCGCCTATTTCAGCAAAGATCAAGAGTTCGCTGAGGCTTGGCACAAGTACTCGCTTAAGGGAAAAGTGGGGAATTTTGCGATCTATGCCCGGAAAGGATGTGACCTACCGGACCATCACGGTGCGCATCGCTCAGTGGCATCGTAACTCTCGCTACCGCAATGTTGAAATTAGCGCTCGCGAAGGTAGAAAAGCAGAGCCACTTTTCGCCGGAAAGTCCCTGATGTTGTCACTCACCCCCGCCATTGCTGTGCAGAGAGTGAAACATGTTCTCAAATTGCTGTCGAGGTAGGACTATTTCAGCACCCTGCTAGGGGTCACAGATGTCACTTATACGCCAGAACGCATATATTAACTATATGCGTCCTAGCGTATAGATAGTATACATACGCTGCAGCGCATGTTGACGACTTATACGTCATGGCGTATATTGACAATATGAATGACCTTGCACGCACAACAAAACAAATCGGAACCATCATCCAGCGCGCGCGAAAAAAGCGCGGCTTGACGCAGATGGATTTGGCCGAACGCGCCGGACTGCGCCAAGGCACTATTTCCTTAATCGAAACCGGAAATACGCCCGCGAAGATGGATTCCATCCTTGCCGTTCTGGCCGCCCTCGATCTCGAATTCACAGTCAGGTCACGTTCTAAGGGAACGGCATCTGACATAGAAGAGTTGTTCTGATGGGACGGCGTCCAAGCTATGTGCCGCTGCGTGTCTATCTCAACAACCGGCGTGTCGGAACGCTAAGCCGTGAAACTAGCGGCGCGATCAGCTTCGCCTATCATCAAAACTGGCTAGACTGGAGCAATGCGCTACCGGTCTCTCTCTCCCTTCCCTTGCGCGAGACACCCTATCGCGGTGAACCTGTGGTCGCGGTTTTTGAAAACCTGCTGCCAGACTCCGACGCACTCAGGCGCCGCGTCGCCGAGAAAGTCGGCGCACGCGGCATTGATGCCTACAGCCTGCTATCCATCATCGGGAGAGATTGTGTCGGCGCGCTGCAATTCATGGCTGGTGACGATGAAGATATCGACAGCACAGGCACGATCGAAGGAGAGATTGTCGATGAAGTCGCCATCGAGAAAATTCTGAAAGGATTGAGCCAAGCTCCGCTTGGCCTGACCCGAGACGACGATTTCAGGATTTCAGTGGCCGGCGCACAGGAAAAGACGGCGCTGCTTTGGCATGACGGAAACTGGCTTAAACCACATGGCACGACGCCAACGACGCATCTGTTCAAAAAGCAACTCGGCAAATTGCCGGACGGCATCGACCTCTCGGACAGTGTCGAGAATGAATTCTATTGCCTGAAACTGGCTGAAGCTTTTGGCCTACCGGTCAATGATGCTCGTATCCAAACCTTCGGCGAAACCAAAGCGCTCGTCATTGAACGCTTCGACCGCCGTTGGACGAAGGACGGTCGGTTGATCAGATTGCCGCAAGAGGATTGCTGCCAAGCCCTCTCGGTCCCGCCGACACTCAAATATCAGAGCGATGGTGGTCCTGGCGTTGTCGATATCCTTGGCTTTTTGACCGGCAGCGACACGCCGACAGAAGATCAGGACGTGTTCTTCAAGGCTCAGATCATCTTCTGGCTGATGGGCGCGACAGACGGTCACGCCAAGAATTTCAGCGTGTTTATCAGTCCCGGCGGTTCATACCGCCTGACGCCGCTCTATGACATTCTCTCAGCTCAGCCGAGCCTTATCGCGCGTCAGATCGAGCGAAAACAGATGAAGCTCGCCATGTCAGCCGGTGACCGGCGGCACTACCGAATTGATCAAGTTCACGGCCGGCATTTTGTTCAGTCGGGGATGCGAGCCGGGCTTTCGAAAACCCGTGCGACCAATCTGATCAAGGATGTCGCCGCGCGGGCGGAAGATGCCATCGAAGCCGTCGCTGCTGCATTGCCGCCGAACTTCCCTGCTTCAATCCACGACACTGTGCGCGAAGCTATCCTCACCCGCACCAGAGGCTTGACATTCGACAACGCCCAAAATTGATTTGTTAACTTATCAGAGGCTTTCGCCACATTCGGCACGATCACAATTGCCGTCACTCACCGTCGCGCGCCACCTTAAATCCCCAACCGCGACCGCGCCTCTGCCCGATTTCATCGGCGCGCGGCTTCCAACTTTTGCGTAGATCGCCACGGTCATCACTGTCACCTTCACCGACGCTCTCACCTTGAACGCCCTGCGCGAAAAGCGTTTCACTGCCCCCTACCTGATTGCGCGTGACACTCTCACCGCAGCGTGACGTGCGCGGGCCTTGGTTTTTCTCGGTTTGGGCATCCTACCCGAATATTGGTGATATGCGGCGCTCTCAAAGTATCGCCAAGTCGTGACGTGGATTGAATGGCCGAATGCTCGAAATGGCCTTGGACGTGGCTTAGCTGCCTCACAGAGGAGCACCGCAACAGCCCCGCACTGTGGGGCATCAGGGAGGAAAATTATGACATTCAAAGGTTCGAGGCTGATCGCAGCCAGCGCCGCTTTCGCACTTGCCGCCGCGATCGGAGCCACCGGCGCAAGCGCGCAAACCGCCCCCAGCGTCATCAAGATTGGAACGCTTTATGCAGGATCGGGCGAGTTTGCCGTCTCGTCGCAGGCGCAATATGACGGCTTGAAGTTCTGGGCTAAGAAGGTGAACAAGGACGGCGGCGTCTTTGTTAAGACCTATAACAAGAAAATCCCGGTCAAGATTGTCGCCTATGATGACCAAAGCTCAACCTCGACCGCAACGACGCTTTATAATCAGCTGATCACGCAAGATCATGTCGACCTGCTGGTCGCTGATTTCGGCTCGGTGCTAACTTCGGTCGCGGTTCCGCTCACCAAAGAGCACAATCAGCTTTTGGTCGACGTGACCGGATCGTCGGCAGGCTTTTTCAGTAGCGACAACAAGTATCTTGTCGATCTGTCGATCCCGTCATCAGGGGTGTGGCCGATTCCGCTTGCCAAATACCTGATCAAGCAAGGCGTGAAAAAAGTCGCGATTGTCTACGGCTCGAATGATTTTGACAGCTCACAGGCCGATACGCTGAAAAGCGAGTTGAAGAAGGCGGGCATCACTCCGGTTTATGACCATGCAGTGCCAACCAACGAGACGAACTACACCGTCCTGTTGCACGCCGCTGCCGCAAGCAAGCCGCAGGCGATGGTCGAGTTAGGCTACATGTCCAACGACGTGGCCTTCCTGAAGTCGCTCAAATCGAGCGGGCTGCATTTCCCGATGGTCTTCACGATTTTCCCCGGCCAGTTCAAGGCGCTGATGGAAAAGAACGCAGGCAAGGATGCGCTGGCCTACACCTATTCCTATCCTGCGCCGCCAATTGTCAAATATGACAAGGTCAGCCTTGGTCTGAACACTGATCAGTTCATCAATGCCTGGGAAGCCGACGGTCATAAATCCGCGCCCAACTTTGTCAACACGGCGGGCTACAGCACCGGGATCTTGTTAGCCAAGGCTTTGAGCACCGCATCCGATATGAAGCAGCTTACGATCCGCAGCGCGCTTGAGGGGCTGTCGGGCAACACCTCGACATTAGTTGGCCCTTTCGCCCTAAGCCAAACCGGCGCGCAGATGGGTGAGAGGTTGCCGGTCGCGCAGTTCCAGCCCCAGAAGGATGGCAGCCTGAAAACCGTCGTCGTCTATCCCGACACGATGGCGACTGGCAAAGCAATCTATCCGGCCCCGCAGGGCTAAGTCCGGGATTTGTGACGGGCAATAAGCAGGGCGGTTCTGGTCTTAGGGCCGCCCTTTCGGACGGAGGGGGCGCATGACGGCACTATTAGAATACGCGATCGTCGGAGGAGTGCTTTACGGCATCTTCTTTGGATTGGTGGCGGTGGGGCTAAATCTGATTTTCGGGGTGATGCGGATCATCAATCTGGCGCATGGCGAGTTCGTCGTGCTGGGTGGCTTTGGAGCCTACTGGCTGACCTCGGCGTTCGGGCTGAACCCGCTTTGGGGTGTTCCGCTTGCGGCGCTCGGGGCGATCGTAATCGGCTTTCCAATGTATTATGCCATCGTGCCCCGGCTACAGCGGTCGCGCGACCCCGAGATGCTATCCTTCATACTGTTCTTCGGGCTTGCGCAAGTCATTGAGGCGCTTGTAACGCTGGGATTTGGTCCTGATCAAAGAACGCTGCCTTCAGATGCACTGGGCGCGGGCAGCCCGTCGCTGTTCGGGCAGGCCTTTCCCGACAGCTGGTGGTGGGCGGCGGGTGTTTCGGTCGCTGCGATCGTTGGGCTTTGGCTATACCTCACCCGGACCCGGCTGGGGTTTGCCACCCGCGCGATCATGGCCAACCGCGACGAGGCCTTGGCGACAGGGATCAGTGTTGATCGCGTTTCCGCCATCGCATTTGTCATCGGCCTTGCGCTGGCGGGCGCTGCGGGGGTCTTCGTGCCTTATCTGCAAGGCTCTGTCGCGCCGGGGATTGGCAACGACCTGACTACCACGTCGTTTGCCATCCTTATAATCGGATCGCTTGGCAATCCGATCGGAACGCTGTTTGGCGGGCTGGTGTTTGGTGTCAGTTCGATGCTGATGCAAACCTTCTACGCCTCATGGTCGAACCTTGTTCCCTACGTCCTGCTGGTCGCGATCGTGCTGATCCGTCCGCAGGGGCTTTTTGGAAAGTCGGTGCGTCATGCTTAAGTCGAATTGGTCTCGCGTCTGGCCGGGGATATTGACCGCCGCAGTTCTGGCTTTGGTCTTCGCCGTCGCGCCGATGGGATATGGCAATACCTCACTGCTGTTCATGATGATGACCTTCATCGTCCTCGCCCAAGGGCTGAACCTGCTTTACGGCTTCACCGGCTATCTGCCCTTCGGTTATGTCGGATTTTTCGGCACCGGGGCTTATGCTGCGGCGCTGATGGTGATGAAGCTGCACGCGCCGGTTTGGGCGGCGGTGCTGGCGGGGCCTCTGGCATCGATGGCGGTCGCGCTCATATTGGGGCCGCTGCTACGGCTGTCGGGGGCGTATTTCTCGATTGCCAACCTCGCCGCCTCGCAGATCCTGTTCTTTGTCGTCTCGAACCCACATTTGGCGGACATCACAGGGGGCCCCTATGGCGTCAAGCTGGACCGGATCTTTGCCCCGACCGCCAGCTATGCTGCGATGGTCGTGCTAGTTGCGCTGACCACTTTGGTTGCGGCCTACTTTCGCTACTCGCGCTTTGGTCAGGGGTTGCGTGCGATGGCCGACGACCCCGTCAGCGCCGAGATGAGCGCGATCCCTGTGGTTCGGATGCGATTGATGGCGTGGCTGACCTCTGCCGCCGTCGCGGGTCTTGCCGGTGCGCTTTATGCATGGAACCTATCGGTGTTTTACCCGGATGCGGTCTTCAGCTTGCAGATCTCGGTCTTCGCAATCGTGTTCGCGCTTTTTGGCGGGGTCGGTACTGTGCTCGGGCCGATCGTCGGCGCGGGGCTGCTTTATGCGCTTTACAATGCGATCGGCATTTCAGCACCGCAATATTTCCAGCTGATCTACGGCGTGCTGATTGTCGGGTTGGTGATGTTCTTGCCTGAGGGGATCGTGTCCCTGCTGACCCGGAGGGGCATCAATGTCTTCTGAACCGCTTCTGAAACTATCTGGCATCGAGAAGTCCTTTTCCGGATTAACGGTTCTCAACGGTGTAAACTTCGAGCTGAAAGAGGGTGAAATCATTGGGCTTGTCGGACCAAACGGATCAGGCAAAACCTCGGTCATCAACCTGATCTCGGGCGTGTTGCGTCCCGAAGCGGGCACGATCCGTTTCAACGGCTCAGAAGTTCAGACCCTGCCAAGCCATACCCGGGTGAAGGCCGGGATTAACCGGTCGTTTCAGGTTCCCAAATGCTTTGTCTCGATGACCGTGCGCGAAAATATCGAGGTCGCCGCGCATTTCAGCGGCCATGACGCCGATACACCCGCGATCTTGGCCGAGATCGGGCTGGAGCATCTGGCCGACAAATCCGCCGGGGCGTTGACGGCAAACCAGCAAAAGATGCTGGACCTCGGGCGCGCCCTTGCGACACGACCAAAACTGCTGCTGGTCGATGAAATTGGCGCGGGTTTGAACCCGGCCGAACTGTCCGGGATCGCGACCCTTCTCAAGGGGATCGCTGCGCGCGGCGTGTCGCTAATTGTGGTGGAGCATCTAATGGAGTTTCTCAACGCGCTGACCGATCGGGTGATCGTTTTATCTGCGGGCAAAATCATTTTTGAGGGTAGCCTAGAGGCCGCCTCTCGGGATGCAGCCGTGGTCACCGCGTTTTTTGGAGGTGCGGTATGAGTGCGTTGTTGGAAGTCGACAAGGTCGAGGCGGGCTATGGTGATGTGCAGGTTCTTTGGGGCGCCGACATGACGGTCGCCAAGGGCGAGACCGTGCTGTTGATGGGCGTGAATGGCGCTGGCAAGACAACGCTGCTGCGCTCCTTGGTTGGGTTACAGCCTTGCCGTGGCGGCGCGATCCGCCTGAACGGCGAGGATATCAGTGCGCTAAAACCCGAAGCGCGGATCCGGCGCGGGATGGCCTACATGTCAGAACTGGGGGTTTTCCCGACCCTGTCGATTGCTGAAAACCTACGCCTTGGTGCCTATACGCTGTCGGGGTCGCAGGCGCGCCAGCGGGCGGATCAGATGTATCAAATGTTTCCTGATCTCACGAAAAAGCGGCGCGCTGCGGCGGCGTCTCTGTCGGGCGGGCAGCGCAAGATGCTGGGCCTTGCCAAGACGCTGATGTCGGGGGCGGACCTGATCTTGCTGGACGAGCCGTCGTCGGGTCTGGCGCCGGTCTTTGTCAGTCAGGTGATCGAGACGCTGAAAGAGGTAATCGGGACCGGAACGTCGCTGCTGATCGCCGAGCAGAATATCGCCTTTCTGGCGCTTGCCGACCGGGGTTATCTGATGGATCACGGCCGCATGGCGGTGTCTGGCACGCGCGCGGAACTGGAAGGTTCCGATGCGGTGCGCAAGGCATATTTCGGCGTGAGTGCAGACGGTTAGGCTGAATATCCCCTAGATTCGTAGACGCCTTCTTCCCTAATTTTGAGGCAAGGAGGCCGAGATGGGCAAAGGCAATTTCAGCGACGAGTTCAAGCGAGACGCGGTCGCGCAGATCACCGAACGTGGCTACCCGGTTTCGGAGGTTTCGCAGCGGCTCGGGGTGAGCGCGCACTCTCTCTATGCATGGAAGCGCAAGTTCGCCAAGGCGTCGTCCGGCGAGACGGAGAAGGATGCTGGCTGAAGACCCCGCTGAGCAAGCGGGCCCAAGAGGATCTGCGGCAGACCAGGATGCTGAAGGAGGCGTGGGTCGAGAGCGGCAAGGTCTATGGTCACCGCAAGCTGCACGACGACCTGATCGAACAGGGCGAAAGCATCTGCGTGAACCGTGTTGCCCGTCTGACGAAGCTGGCTGGGATCAAGGCTCAGATCGGCTACAAGCGCCGCCCCGGTGGGTATGGCGGCAGGCCGTCGGTCGTCGTCGACAACACTCTCGACCGGCAGTTCGACGTGGGGGCGCCGGACAAGGTCTGGGTCACCGACATTACCTACATCCGCACGCAGGAGGGCTTTGCCTACTTGGCGGTCGTCATCGATCTCTTCTCGCGCCGCGTGGTTGGTTGGTCGATGCAGAGCCGGCAGACTACGGACGTTGTGTTGCAGGCTCTGCACATGGCCATCTGGCGCCGCAAGCCGAAGGGAAAGGTTCTGATCCATTCGGACCAGGGCAGCCAATTCACCAGCATGGACTGGGCCGCGTTCCTGCGAGGCCACAATCTGGAGCATTCGATGAGCCGTCGCGGAAACTGTCACGACTGTGAGTATGGTATTGCGGCTTGATGGCCTGACCCATGTTACGATTGACTACGTGTCATTGCGTTGACGTGTCGACCGCTGGAGGGCGAGTGGCCCTACGTCTGGCTGGACGCCACCTACATCAAGGTCCGCCGCTCGGGGCGGATCGTCAGCGTCGCGGCCATAGTGGCGGTTGCGGTTAATACTGACGGACGGCGCGAGGTTCTGGGCATCGCCATCCAGCCCAGCGAAGCCGAGGTGTTCTGGGACGAATTCCTGCGCGCTCTGGCCGACCGGGGCCTGCGTGGGGTCAAGCTGATCATCGCGGATGAACATAAAGGGCTGAAGGCCGCGGCCGCTAAAGTGCTGGGGGCTACGATCCAGCGTTGCAGGGTTCACTTTATGCGCAATGCCTTGGCCTGCGTCGGTAAAAAGGACCGCCCAATTGTCACAGCAGCACTCAGAACCGCCTTCGACCAGGACACGCTGGCAGAATCCAATGATCACTGGGCGAAGCTCATTGAGGCCTTCCAGCCGCGTCACACCAAGCTCGCCGAACTCATGCTACGCGCCGAAGACGATGTGCTGTCCTACAAGACGTTCCCAAAAGCACACTGGCGCCAAATACACTCTACCAATCCCTTGGAAAGACTGAACAAGGAGATCAAGCGCCGGACCAATGTCGTCGGTATTTTCCCTAACGAGCAAGCCATCAGACGTCTCGTAGGAGCGTTGATGCTGGAACAGAACGACGAATGGGCGGTCTCACGGCGCTACATGACGCTGGAAACTGTTGCCGCCATCTGCGAAGATATCACCATGGACCCGGCAAAGATCGCCGCCCTGTAAACCGGCTCAACTCACAGCCGGAGAACAAGTTACACCACGTCTTGGGACACTACCAAGATGGGCATTTTGGACATCAATTACCCCATTACCGAGGCAAAATTACATGCCGGTTCACACTCTGTATATTCATCCCAACCGATACG
This sequence comes from Thioclava sp., assembly GCF_048263065.1. Classification (NCBI taxonomy): domain Bacteria; kingdom Pseudomonadati; phylum Pseudomonadota; class Alphaproteobacteria; order Rhodobacterales; family Paracoccaceae; genus Thioclava; species Thioclava sp. Next base: position 5,940 of record NZ_JBLXEM010000039.1, on the reverse strand, counting down.
GTTTGGGATATTTAGGCATCTGATTGCCGCGAGGATTCATAGACTGATCTTATAACAAATACACGCTCGGATTTATCATTGATCCGCATGCTTGCTTATACCAAAGTCCACCTTCACAGGGCCACCGCAAAAAGTGGCTGACGAAAAGGAGCGCGGGGCGCATGAACGAATTTCTGCACATTCTGCAAGATCATATTGCCAAGGAGGCCGTGGGTTTGATTGGCGGGGTCATCTTTTTCGGATCATGGATGTGGCAGGCTTGGCAGTCGCGTCAGGCAAGAACCCCGGTGGTCACGCAAAGTTTTTTTGCGATGCGGGCCACCGCATCCGCATTGCTGACCGTCGAGGGGATCAGAACGAAATCGCTCTCGATCACCCTCGTGATGGCCGCAACGCTGTTGCTGATGCTATATAATATCTACCTGATCCGTAAACGCGCACGCCGCGCCGCGCACGCCGATCAGACGGGGTAAGACACTAGCGCGGTGCTGTCGGGCAGCGGCAAGCAGGCCGCAAGGCCATCCAGCGTTTGAATACTCAAGCCACGGCCCGAGACCGCAGCACGATACCGCGCGCGCTTGAAATCATCAAACAATATCCGTCCGCCCGGAGTCAGACGCGCCAGCGCCTCATCAAGGCAGGCTTCGCGAGCGCGTCCGTCGATCACGATCAGGTCGAACTGCCCCGGCACAGCGCGGATCGCGGCGACATAGTCGTCGAAAAACTGTCCCTCAAAGCCGAACTTGCCAGAGCTGATACGCCCTTTAGCTTCGGCGCCCACACGGGTCAGCGTCACATGATCGAACCCTGCGATCCGGGGGGCCACTACATCGGCCCAATTGCTGTCATGCTCGATCGAGATCACCTCGCCCGCGCGCTTGGCCAGCCACACGGTGCTTGCGCCCGATCCCCATTCGAATACACGTGCGCCGGGCTTTGCTGCCAGATACAGATCGACCGCGTCAATGGCATCAAAGGTCCACCACGGCATGTCAAGACGCACCAGATCGTCGATGTCATAAATCGCGAAGAGCGAGCGGAACCAACGCGCGCCCCGCCCCTCGCGGCGTTCGAGCCAGTCGAGAAAACCAATAGCGCTAAACACGCGGCGCGCACCGCGTAGGGAGGAAACGTATGCATAGCGAATGGCTTGTTTCACAGCGAACCCTCCGAAGGAAGCGGCTGGTTTTGCGACACGGTTTCGTCAATGACGTATTTATCGCGCTCTTTGAGACCAGAGGCTTGCAGCAGTTCGGCCACCAGACCAACGCCCAGAATCTGCGTGCCCGTCACGGTCAGCAAGATGCCGATGAACAGCAAGGGCCGCGTGCCGATCGGCCCCATGCCCAACAACCACAGCACCGACAGATACGCGATAAAGCTGGTGCCCAGCAAAAACAGCGGCAGGCCGATCATCGCGAAGAAATGCAGCGGTCGCGACTGGTATCGGGTCAGCAATTTTACAGTGCTCAGATCGAGCAACCCCTTGACCATACGCATAGTGCCGTATTTTGACCGACCATGTTCGCGGGCGTGATGCTGTACAGCGATCTCGGTGCAGCGATAGCCCACGGCATGCAACAATGCCGGCGTGAACCGGTGCAGCTCTCCATAAAGGTTCAGCCGTTTGGCGGCGCGGCGGGTGTAGGCTTTGAAGCCGCAGTTGATATCATGCAGGTCAATATCGAACATCTTCGCCGTCATCCGGTTGAAGATGCGCGAGGGCAGCGTCTTGCCAATAGGATCATAGCGCGTCTGTTTCCAGCCTGAAACTACGTCGTGCCCTTCCGATAGCTTTTCGAGAAAACGCGGGATTTCGGTCGGATCGTCTTGCAGATCGGCATCCATCGTCACGACGATATCGCCGCGGGCCTGCGCGATCCCCGCTGACAGCGCCGCGGCCTTGCCAAAGTTGCGGGTAAAGCGGATCAGCGTAACGTTGCGATTGGCGCGCGCCATTTCGCTGGCGATCACATCGCCCCCATCGCGACTGCCATCGTCGACAAAGATCATTTCCCAAGCGCGCCCGGTCCCATCCATAACGTCGCGCACACATGAGTATAGCGTCTCAAGCGTGGCACATTCATCTAGGAAAGGTACCACGATCGAGACGCTTGTTGCGGTCGACGCCGTTGGTTCTTGGCCCTCATCAGCTACAAGTCGCAGGTCAAATTTCATTTGCTCACCGTTCCAGTTCAAGCTGGTCTGTTTCTACCTCACTGCGTAATCTCCTTCCCAAACCAGTCAGAATTAGGACGGAACCAAGGCGAAAATGACCCCGAGTGAAGATACAGGACCTCAAAAAAACTGGTGGATGGTGCGCTTTTTCGCCCTGCTCATCGTCCCGACTATCGGCGCTTACTCCTTGCTGGAGCCATTCGGCCGCGATCAGGGGATTCACGCAACAATCGCTTATGCGCTCGACAATGGCTTGGTCACCTATCGCGATGTGTTCAACATCAAGCCGCCATTGACGACGGCGGTGCATTGGCTCTCTCAGACGCTGTTTGGCCATTCGATGATGGCGATCCGCGAACTCGACCTGATTTTCGCGACGCTGACAGCGCTTGGCCTAGTCGAGATCGGGCGGCTGTTGCGGCGCGGACTTGTGTTTGGGTTCGCAGCCCCCGTGGGGTTTGCGCTGATCTATTACAGCTACGGGTTTTGGGAACATGCCCAGACCGATGGCTGGGCCGGGTTTCTCGTAGTGGCTGCCCTGTGGATAATGCTGCTAGGGTGGCGACGCCCCAAAGGCCGCGCGCGTCTGTGGCTTATGATCGGGTCCGGAGCCACACTGGGGCTGGCCTTCGGGCTGAAATACACCATCGGCGGCGCTGGAGTTTTGATATTCGCGCCTCTGATTGCAGGGGCAATCGGACAAACACACACGCGATTTCTGTTTCGAGACCTGCTGGCCTGCGTGCTGGGAGGGCTCGCGGTTCTGGCTCTCATCGTCGCTGTCCTAGCGGCTTTCGGCGCCCTTGTTCCGTTCCTCGACATACAGTCGTTCATTACCGGCTACGTAGGCTACGTGTCGAAAAGCAAACCAGGTCTGGCGGATGAGTTTTCGCTGATTGGCATGATGTCGCCTTACCTGATTGCCGTCGTAGCCGTAGGTTTGATCGCTGTCGCCGTTGAGTGGATTACCGCTCGGGAGTCGCTGACTTTAGTAGTGGGATTGCTATGGGTCATTGCGGGTTGGGTGTCGGGCCACGTGCAGGGCAAGGGATTCGCTTATCACTACCTGCCCATGCTACCGGCCTACGCGCTCTTTATCGGGGCTGCCGTAGAGTCAATTGCCGGCTTGTTGCGCAAACCTAGGCATAGAGGCGCCTTCGCCATGTTGGTGCTAATTGGGCTTTATTTGCCAAGCCAAGCCTCGATGCTCAACAGGATTGGGCTGACCGCACTTGGTCAACCAAATCCAACCAAGGCCTTTATTGCGGCTATTGAACCGACTTCGGATTTCGATATCGCGGCGATAGTCGCGTTTGCAGATGTCGTCAGGGCGCATCGCAAGCCTGGAGATAGCCTGTTTCTATGGGGATACAGCACGATGCTTTATTTCTTGACCGATGTTCCGCCGCATTATCGCTATCCATATTCTTGGCCGTTCATGGTGAACTATTATGATGGTCGCTATACGCAAGATCTGCTTGATCGACTGCATGCAAACCCGCCCAAACAATTCGTAGTCCAATCGAAAGATGCTACGCCATGGGTCACTTATAACCCAAAGAGCTCGGATGAGATGCTGGCAGAATATCCCGCGCTGACAGCGTTCTTAGCACAACACTATCATTTTGTAGCCAAACAGGCGCGCTTTGCGCTTTACGAGTTGAATGACCGTTAGGACTTGATCCCACGGCTTGCTGGCGCCGCCTATTCTGGGAACTTACAGGGCTTTGTTAGTGGTGTTGACGTCCCTCCAGATGGCGCCACCAGCCCGTCATCGTGAAAGAGTCGGAAAAATCCAGTTGGCGGTGGTCTAAGGCCGGGGAGCAGCGCAGGATGCGTCATTCACAGAAATCCGAATACTCTCCCGACCGACGGCATCAACGAAGCCAGATGTACCTTAGCTGATTGACCGTTTTTATGGGACCACTTCATAGAACCAAAGTTCGGTGCCGATTGACACTTTTGCCATCAGCGTGCCATCGAAAACCCATAATCAAAAAACATAGAGTTAACGCATTTAAGAATTGGGGTGCTCCAGAAAAATGAAATCTTCTAAACAACGACAAGTCGGGGCTTTCGGTGGCACCCTTTCGCTGCTCGTAAGTGTGCTCTTTCTAAGCCGTGGCTTTTCCGCAGTGGACGCGCGTTTCTTGCCCGACGACACTTATTACACACTTAGCATTGCAAGAAACATCTTCGAAGGCCATGGCGCGACCATGGACGGCATCATTTCCACGTCGGGCTTTCAACCGCTAATCGCTTTGTTCGAATTGCCACTTTTTTCTATCCTTACACAGCCGGAGGCATTGACGCTTGGAGCCGTTGCGATCTCGGCCATCTTTGGCGCGCTCGCAGCGGCGCTCGCTGGAATGCTAGTTCTGCGTGAAACAGAGGTTGTCTGGGCAGGTTTTCTGAGTGGGGCGCTTATCGCGCTTTCGCCAGTGATTTCGGCGAACGCGCTTAATGGGCTTGAGACGTCCCTCGCCGCTGCACTTTTGCTTTGGGTCTTGTGGCTTCTACAGGGTGCGGATCGCGATTCAAAGATGCGCGACATCGTTCTAATCGGGCTTGTTGCTGGCTTCTCTATTCTGGCACGTATTGACAGCGTCTTGCTTTTGTTACCAGCGGGGCTCTGGGGGTTGCGACAATTTGGGGCGGCACGAACCGCTATCGTGGCGCTCGTCGCAGCGATCACCGTATTACCTTGGGTGCTATATTGCATGCGTTTCGGCTCTCCGGTGCCGGAAAGCGGAGCGGCAGTCCGGCAGATCGTCAATTTCTACATCACGAGCGGTCTTAGAACTCTTCCAGAGATGAACGTTCCATTGATCCCCACACTGGGCGAATTTCTTGTGCCACGCCTGCCGCAAATCGGAATATTCGCAATCACAGGCACGTTGATCCTAGCTCTGGCGCAATTCGTGCGCATACGCCGAATGTCACTTAGCGCGGTGCTGTTGCTTTCATCAATATCCTACATAGCGTTCTACGCGTTTTACCTTCCCGCGTTCTGGTTTTTCGACCGTTATCTAAACCCTGTCTTCATCTTTTGTGCAATCTTGCTATCGATCATTCTAGCTATCCGTGCCGAACGGGTCGAAACCTGCCCCTTGTGCCGCATCGTCAACACCATCGCAGTCATCGTGCTTTTGATTGGCCCATCCGTATCGATATACTTGGAACTCATGGACCGAGAGCCACCTCGTCCGGATCGCGGATACACGCGGCAGGCCCGCGATGTTCTCCAACGCCTTCCGGACGGCGCCGTTCTGGCGGCGATGCAATCTGGTGCTCTCACCTGGTGGGCAAGCTCCCCTCCTTATGCTCACGCAGGGATCCGTGTCGTAAATCTCGACGGAGTGGTAAATCGCCACGCAAAGGACGCGATCCATAACCATCGGCTTGCCGCCTACCTACAGTCAATCCACGCCACCCATTTTTCGGATTGGCCGCTCAATGCATACATGCTCAACACTTATGCGGGTCAGGAGGCGCAATCAGTCTTGGGCGATAGGATATTCCAGAGCCCCCCCTACACGGGTTTCGATCTCTACCGGATCGCGTTGACGATCGAGCGCGGCCGGTCTTCTTTACATGAATGATCCCGCCCATGCTTCACCGAAAGGAAGTATCTGTCATGATCAAGCGGTTGTCTGGGTGTTGAATGTCACTGAGAACTGACCCTGTGGGGGTGCGGACGAAAAGTTGGACTATCTTGGAGATAGTTCATGTACAGCTACGAAGACCGAATGCGCGCGGTTG
>NZ_JBLXEM010000038.1:0-18488 GCF_048263065.1 Thioclava sp. | reverse complement strand
CAGATGTCCAAAGGTGTTCCTGTCAGCCTGTGCCCTCGCCGCCGTCGTCATGTTCTGGTTATGAATCCTGACCCTAGGTCGTACCGTCGGGTTTATCCGAGGCCAGCAGATTTTCACCCGCGTCTGACAGGTCTGCAGCGTCGGCTTGGCGCTCCAGCTCTTTCTTTTCCGATACCAAATCCCCTTCGCCGGGAGTGGCTATGGCGGCGTCGCCAAGGGTTGTGCCGGGCGAGCGGGGCTCGGCCTTTGGCGCATCTTCATCCGGCGAAACGCGCCGTATCGGAACACCATTCGGAAAGATGATTTCGCGTGCTTCGTCCGGCATCGAAATTCCCGCCGTTTGCAGCGCCCGTTTGACCTGACGCATGATCGCGGAGCGCACCTTGAAGATTGAATAGGCCGTGCCGTCAAACCAATATTGGACCCGAATGGTCACCGTCGAAGACCCGAGTTCATCGACCAACGCGTTTGGTTCGGGGTCGTCCAAAACGGCGGGATGCGCACGCAGGACATCAATGATGACTTCCTGCGCCTCAAGCACGGAATCGTCATACCCGATGCCCACCTTGAACTCTGCGCGGCGGTTGGGATTGGTTGAGAAATTCTTGATAACGCTTTTAAACACAAGCGCGTTCGGGATCTGGACGTGATTGCCATCCAAGGTCAGCAGCACAGTTGTGCGCATATTCAGGTTCTGCACAATGCCCTGATTTTCGCCGACTTCTATCCAATCGCCCGCCCGAAACGGATTTCGGATACTCAAAAGGATACTGGCCAGAGAGTTTTCCGCAATCTCTCGGAAGGCGAGACCGACAACGATACCGATAAGCCCCGTGCCGCCCAAGACCGTCAGCGCCAGACGCGTCAGGCCAGCCACCTGAAGCACAAGGTAAATGCCGATCAATATCACCGGGATCGAAAGCGTGCGCGCGACAAGCTGTAAAAGCAGCGGCGAGGTAATGCGGTGACGCAGCGAGCGACGCGCAAGGGCCGCCACGCCGCGCGACAGGAACCACGCAAGCAGCAGGAGGATCAAAGACACGACCAAAAGTGGGGCAAACCATTGAACGCGATCGGTCAGTTTTTTGATCTCGCGCCACGTTGGGGTCAGATCCCAACTGATCTGGGGTTTTACCTCGATCCGGTTGACGACGGCGACGACATATTCGGTGCGCAGGGCTAGTTGGCGCGCCCATTCCTTGCGCTCTTCGGTTTCAACGTCGCCATCTAGAAACACAATCCCCTCGCGCACGGTGACGCTCAGCGGGTCAAACCATTCACTGGCAAGAAGGATGCGTTGCAGACGATCCGCTATTTCGGAATCGCGCACGTCAGGCGCAATGGGGATCGATTTTTGAGGATCGCTGGCGACGCTATCGAGCGTATTCGGTGAGGTCTGCGTATAGACCGGGCCAGCAGTAAATGCGAACAATAAGGCGAAAATGATGACGCAAGACAGAGCCATTCTAAGACGGTTCGTGGTGATGTCTCGGCTCTCTGACGTCATTTGATCATCGGCCCTTTCGAAACTGGCAATCTTTCCCGGTTGGAAAAGAGGATTAGCCGAGCGTGCAGCATTCATGTGCGCCGCAAAGTTGCGATCGGGTCTGTCAAACGCTCCTTTGACAAACCTAGCGGGACTCGCTGCGTTGTCGCAAGGGGCGCGCACCCGTAGAGGTTGGGCCAGATGCCTTATGCCTCAGCTTTCTCGATCCTGACAGGCACCCCTTTCGATCCCGGCGTCTTCGACAGTTGATCGTGCAGCCCGACGGGCACTAACACATTGCATTCGGGGTAATAGCCCCCAACCGTGCCGCACGGCAAATCGAACGTCACGACCTTCAGCCCCTCAAGACGGCGATCAACCCCGTCGCACATATCGCCGCTGACCAGCACCGCATCCCCATGCGCAAGCCCCAGATCGGCCATGTCGATCTTGTTCATCAATAGCACATCGCGCGTGCCCTCGATGCCGCGGAAGCGGTCGGAATAGCCGTAAACCGTGGTGTTAAACTGATCGTTCGAGCGCATCGTGATCAGCACGAACCGCCCCGGCGCGTGATCAAAACCCAGCGCGTTCAGCTTGTCGGGCGTGGTAAATTCCAACTTGCCGCTTTCGGTCTTCCAGACCCGCTCATGCGCGGGGTTGCCGCGCCAAAACCCGCCCGGCTCGTTCATGCGAGCGTTGAAATCGCGGAAATCGTCAGGATAGGTCGCCTCGATCAGATCGCGCACCACCGCGTAATCCTTGACCCATTCGGCCCATTTCATCTTGGGGTTCGGGGCCGTCGCGGCCTGCGCGATACCACAGGTGATCGCGAGTTCGGATTTCAGCAGATCGGACGCGGGCGGGTGTTTGCCAAGTGAGCCGTGGATCATCGAGAAACTGTCCTCGACGCTCACATATTGATTGCCAGTCTCCTGCTCATCGACCTCGGAGCGGCTAAGACAGGGCAAGATAAACGCCGCTTGGCCGGGATAAAGATGCGAGCGGTTGAGCTTGGTCGAGATCATCACGGTCAGCTTTTGGCTTGGCCATGCGGTCTCGACACGCGCGGTGTCGGGCAGCGCGCGCACAAGGTTGCCGCCCAGACATAGGGTAGCTGAAACCTTGCCCTCCATCATCGCCTGCGCGGCGGTGACGATATGCATCCCGTCCTCGGTTGGCGGGTCGAAATCAAAGAGGGCACGCAGCTTGTCCATCGGGATCAGCGCGGTTTTCTCGGCGATACCGACCGTGCGCTGGCCTTGCACATTCGAGTGGCCGCGCACCGGGCAACAGCCCGCGCCCAAACGCCCGATATTGCCACGCAGCGCAAGGAAATTGACCAACATCCCGATATTTGTGGCGCCATGCGCGTGTTGCGTCAGCCCCATGCCGTAAACGCCGATCACGCGCTTGGCCTTGATGTAGACCTCGGCGGCTTGGCGCAACGCGGTTTCACTCAACCCGCATTCCTCGCAGATCGCGTCCCAGTCTGTGGCCCGGCAAAACGCGATGAAGGCTTCGTACTCGTGACAATGTTCGCGCAGGAAATCCCAGTCGATCACCGGGGTGCGACCCTGCGCCTGCGCTTTGTCTTCGGCCTCGATCACCGCCTTGCACAACCCCGTTAGCGCCGCGATATCCGAACCTGCCTTGAGTTGGTGATATTGATCCGAGATGATCGTTTCGCGACCCGTCACCATATCTTGCAGATTTTGCGGATCGACAAAGCTGATCAAGCCCTGTTCGCGCACCGGGTTAAAAGTGACGATTTTTGCGCCGCGATCTTTGGCCTCTTTCAGCGGATGCAGGAAACGGGGCGAATTGGTGCCGGGGTTCTGGCCGAAGAAAAAGTAGCAATCGGTTGCTTCAAGGTCTTCCCACAACACGGTGCCGACCGAAGAGCCGATGACCTTTTTCAGTCCTACCGAGGTCGTCTCGTGACACATATTCGAGCTTTGCGGCAGGTTGTTATTCCCGTAAGCGCGCGCCATCAGTGCCCAAAGATAACTCGCCTCCAGCCCCGCATGGCCCGAGGAATAAAACACCACTTCCTGCTTGGGCAGCGTCTTAAGGATCGCGCCGATTTCTGAAAATGCCTGATCCCAAGTAACTTCGACATAGCGGTCGGTTTCGCTGTCATAGCGCAGCGGTACCGTCAGCCGCCCGGTCTTTTCCAGATCATGATCGTTCCAGCCGCGCAGATCGGAGACCTTGTGATCGTCCCAGAATTCCGGCGTGCTGCGTGCGCTCGTCATTTCCCAAAGCGTCGCCTTTGCGCCGTTTTCACAAAACTCGAACGGGTGGTAATTGGCGGGCTTGGGGAAGGCACACGAGGCGCACATGTAGCCGCCCGGTTTGTTCTGCCGCTTAAGCGTGCGCATCACATCTGGCGAGGGCCAACTTTCGCCGAAAATCTGACTGATCCCCTTGAGAGATCCCCAGCCACCCGAGGGGCCGCTCTCTTCGGGTAGATCATCAATTTTGGTCATTGGGGGCCTCCTGAGAGCGTTGAAAAAACGCCCCAACCGAGGGGACGCGTGACGGTTGGGGCGCTAATGAGGGTTCAAAGGGACATGCGGGGTAAACGCAGGCGCGCCCGACTGGTTCCGGCCCTCACCTAGTAGTGATGCTCATGCTCGGATGTCTTGCCGCGAAACACCCAATAGGCATAGGCAGTGTAGGCCAGAATGATGGGCAAGAAGATAGCCGCTCCGACAAGGATGAACAGTTGCGATGAGGCAGGCGTGGACGCCTCGCGGATCGTGATCGACATTGGCACGATATAGGGAAAGATCGACAGGCCAAGCCCGGCGAAACTGACCACAAAAATCGCGATCCCCGACAGATAGGCGGTCAAGCCGCGATCACTGCGGATGGCACGCCAATAGCCAAGACCTGCGCCCAACAGCAAGATCGGCACCAGCGCGCTGAGGAGTATCCCTGGCCATGCAAACCAGCGCTGGAAATAGTCCGGATTGAGGAACGGCGTTGCCAGCGAGGCTAGTCCGATAAAGCCGAGCGTCACGATCAGCGCCTTTTCCCCGATCCGGCGTGCGCGATCATACAGATTGTCCGAGGTCTTGAGCACGATCCAAGCCGCCCCCAGCATCACATACCCCGCAACCAGCGCCAGCGCCGTGCCAAGGGTGAACCAGCTGACCCAATCCATCGGCCCGCCACTAAAGCTGCGCCCGGTCACGGCGGGGCCTTGCAGCAAGCCGCCCAGCACCGCGCCCTGCGCCAAGGTGGCGATCAGAGAACCGCCAAAAAACGCCTTGTCCCAAAGCGGCTTCCAGCGCCGGGTCTTGCCGCGAAACTCAAACGCCACGCCGCGAAACGCCAGTGCGAGCAACATCACGATCAGCGGCACATACAGCGCGTTCAGGATCACCCCATAGGCCAGCGGGAACACGGCCAGCAAACCGCCACCGCCCATCACCAGCCATGTCTCGTTGCCGTCCCAAACGGGCGCAATAGAGTTCATCGCGCGGGTGCGGTTGTCGTCGTTGCCAAGGAAAGGGAATAGAATACCCACCCCCAGATCAAACCCGTCGAGCACGACATAGGTCAACACGGCAAAGGCGATGATCGCAGCCCAGATTTCGAGCAGGTAGGTTTCCAAGCCGCTCATGTGTGGGCCTCCTCTTTATCGGTGGTGACATCTTCCAGCATGACCGCGGCCAGCCCCCCTGCGCGCTGGGGCGTGTTTTCGACTGGCTCTGCTGCCTCAGGCCCGCGCCGCATTAGCCGCAGCAAGTAAAACGTGCCAGAGCCAAACAGGAACGCGTAAACCAGTACAAAGGCGATCAGCGCCACCAATGCGGTCGTGTGATCAAGGTTCGAGACCGACTCCGCCGTCGTCATATGGCCATAGACCGTGTAGGGCTGACGGCCGAATTCGGTGGTGAACCAGCCCATGATGATCGCGGCAAAGCCTCCGGGCGAAAGCAGCAGGGCGGCACGATGGAACAGCCCCGGTTCGTGCAGACGCTTGCGCAACATCAACCAGCCGCCCCAGAACCCGATTGCGGCAAAGGCAAAGCCCAAGCCCACCATGATGCGGAACGTCCAGAACACGATCGACATCGCAGGGCGCTCATCTGGTGGGAAATCGCCAAGGCCGGGCACTTCGCCATCCAGCGAATGAGTCAGGATCAGCGACGAGGCATAGGGGATTTCGATCTTGTAATTGGTCGTCTCGTTTTTCTCGTCAGGGATGCCGAACAAGATCAGCGGCGCACCGGCGCGGGTCTCCCAGTGGCCCTCCATCGCGGCGATTTTCGCGGGTTGGTGCTCAAGCGTATTAAGCCCGTGCTCGTCGCCTGCAAAAATTTGCAGCGGGGCAGTGACCAGAATCATGGCAACCGCCATGCGAAACATCACCCGAACCGCATCATCGGCAGTGCCGCGTAAATGGTGCCACGCGCCCACGCCCGCCACGACCAAAGCGGTCGTCAGATAGGCCGCCAAAACCATATGCACGAAACGATAGGGCAGTGAGGGGTTAAACAGGATCTGCCACCAGTTTTCGGGGATGAACTGCCCCATCTCGTTGATCGCAAAGCCTGCCGGCGTCTGCATCCAGCTATTGACCGACAAGATCCAAAAGGCCGAAATCAGCGTGCCCACCGCAACCATCATTACCGCGAAATAATAGATCGCGGGATTGACCCGGTTGCGCCCGAACAGCAAGTTTCCAAGGAAACCGGCCTCAAGGAAAAAGGCCGTCATCACCTCGTAACCCATCAGCGGGCCGATAATCGGGCCCGCGCGATCTGAAAATGCCGCCCAATTCAGCCCGAATTGATATGACATCACAACGCCGGACACGACGCCCATGCCGAACACCACGGCAAAGATGTGTTTCCAGAATTCAAAGATGCGTAAAAACACATCGCGCCCGGTAATCAGGCGCAGCGTTTCCAGAACGGCAAGAAAGCTTGCCGTGCCGATAGAAAACGCTGGAAAGATAATATGGGCCGACACGACAAAGGCGAACTGTGCTCTTGCCAAGTCAAGCGTCGGTATGTCGGAGAGGATCCTGACGGACCGCTTTCGTTTCAGGTGGAAAGGCGCGTGAGCGTTTCCTCTATCTACGAAGGTTGCATGAGTTCGGTTCACCTTAACACACCGCGACAGCCTGTCGCGGCCTCATGTTTTAGACAAATGGTGCCACCTAAAAAGATGATCTTGCATGCAGTGTTCTTCCGCCTGCGCTGTGCTGTATTCACCTTTCCCCTTGGCACACGCTTGCGGGTAGGGGCGGCTCGTCACTCACAAGCTGCAGGATGTGGTGTTCGTGCCCCCAGCTACCAGAGTTAAGAAGCCAGCTGTGGCATCAGTCGAAGTCAAGTCGCTATCTGATCATCGGTGATGTCGCACTTTGGCTTGATCAACAACCGCTTGCGATCTGGGTCGCCCGGCTAGTCGCGGTGTTGCGGGTCACCTCATAGTCTTTCCGTCCAACCGGGTGCGGTTCAGGTGGAGATCATCATCGCCACCAGGCACATCGACGTCAGCAAGGGTCATGATAGCCAAGTAGTAATGCTGAAGTACAAGCCACGCAAAGATCTATTCACCGGGAACGTCTTGTCTTGCTTGCCTAGAAGACGTATCGGCAGCAGTCACCGTATTTAGACGGTATCGGGCTATTGATATCTTGCAGGCGGTTGAGCGGAAATGCCTTTTCCGGCCCTCCATGAAGAACTGCTTTGCATATGCTCGGTCGGTGCGCCATCCGCAGGATGAAAACGTGTCGCGATAGCGCAAAGCCGCATGGATACCCCCGTGCTACAAGTTTCGCAGCAAGGTCTCGTTGATATAATTGCTGCCTAGATCTTTCTATTTTGCGTGATGATCCTGTCTTTGACTGCGCGATTTCCGTCATTCTACGGAAAGCATTGGAGAACGCGCTAGGCCACCCCATATCAGGGGACAGCTTTGAAAGGATCCGAAATGACCACTGCCCCTCTCTCGCGCGCCGAGGCCCAAGGCGTGCGCTATGCCGCCGAGCTTGAGGGGCATGTGCGTTGGCTCGACAGCTTTTCCGCAGCGGCGCTGGGTGTGTTGGCAACCGCCTCGGGGATCTACACCTACCTTGGCGTGACCTCGCTGCTAGATGATAACGGCGCGCTCAGTTTCTTTGCCGCGATCAGCTATTCTATCGCCGTGTCCGTCGGGATTTTCGTGTTCTGGTCGTATCTGATGCGCCTCCTTCCGGCGGTGCGCACGGTCGGTGCGCGGCTGGGACTGTTCGTGTCGATGCTGATGGGATCGGCGGCGATCATCGCGATGTCGTCATGGCTGAACGCGGCGGCGTTGGCGGGGGCGGCTGCGGTGGAACAGCATCTAGCGACGACGGTGCAGGACTATCAAACCTCGCTGGAGCGCGCCAATGAGATCGCGGTCAGCGCGCAGGGTTTGGGGCGTGACGTGGCGCGCGTGCGTCAATCGTTTGAGGATCTGTCGCAACAAGAGGCCACGGGCGATCTGTCAGGATTGGCCGGGCGCGGCGCGGTGTTTCGCGTCTTGCGGCAAAAATCCGATGAACTGGCTGCGCTGGAATCCCAGATCGCATCGCAACAGCCGCTTGTCGATAACGCCTTTGCCGAGGGTAACGCGATCCTGAGCCGGATGCGGTCTTTAACCGTCGAGCCCGGCCCGATCGAGGAACGCTCGGTCCAGTTTTCCGAAGAAGCGGTGCGCCTCGCGGGTGTCATCACGCAGTTGCGCCAGCTTTCGGTCGCGCCCTTGGTCAGCCGGGCTGCCGAGGATCTAAGCGCGTCGGTCGTGTTGCCCGAACTTGACGGGCGCACTGCCGAGAACCGCGCCGGACAGCAATCGACGATCTCATCGGTGTTGCAACTGCTGGGACAACGCGCCGACACCCTGCGGCGCGCTGCCGATGCGGTGGTCGCGATGCCCCCGCCGGTTGAGACGATTTACACGCCGATCAGCACGGCTGACGCGGTGATCCGATACGCGGCGAATTTTGCGCCAAGCTGGGCGGGGGCAATTGCGATTGACCTGCTGCCCGCGGTGCTAGTGTTCATTCTCGCGATCACCCATGCAGCGATCCGCTCGGGGAAATCGCGGGTAGGGGTGGAAGATACGATGACCTTGGCCGAGCTGCGCGCCGCGCTGAATGCGGTTGGCGATATCGAAGCGGTGATGCGGCGCACCTCGGCGGCCTCGTCAGATACGCCGCCCGCCTTGCCCGAACCTGACAAAGACGCCCCGCCGCAATGACCAAGGCCACGCGCAAAACCGGGTTTCGGGCGTTCAACGTCCGCACCGCGATCTACTGGACGCTTGGCGTGCAGGTGACGCTTGCGGTGCTGTTGATGGGCGGGGATTTGTGGGGCGCGCTTCCACAGCTTGGTGGCCGCTCCGACCAGCCCGCCTTTGATACGCCGGTCAATCCGGGCGATCAGACACGCCGCTACCGGCCCGGCGACATGCCGCTGGCCCCGGCGCGTGAGGGCAATCCAGCGCGCCCGTTTCGCACAACCGGCGACATGCCCGAGCACCTGACCTTCACGCGCGACGGTGCCACGCTGACCCTGACCGGCGCGATCAAAGTGGGCGATGCCGACCGCTTTGCCTCCTATCTGACGGCCGAGGAAACGGCTGGCGGAGAGCCGTTCACAACGCTGCGGCTGAACTCTCCGGGTGGGTCGGTTTCGGATGCTTTGGCGATCGGGCGGCGCGTGCGGGCGTATGGTTTGAACACGCATTTGCTGGCGGGGGATATCTGTCTGTCAGCGTGTCCCTATGTGTTTGCATCGGGGGTGAGGCGCGAGGCTGATGCAGATACGCAGGTCGGCGTGCATCAGCATTTCTTTGGCAAAAGCAGGGTGTTGCCCGCGTTTCTGGCGGTGGAAGACGTGCAGCGCGGACAGGGCGAGGTAATGGCCTATCTCGATGATATGGGCGTGGATACGCGGGTGTTGCAGCACGCGCTTGTGACCCCGCCAAACGAGATTTACATCCTTTTGCCAGAGCAGTTGCGCGAGTATGCGATGATCACCCCGCCACCCGAGTGACGCCATGTTGGGGGCCTAGCCGGCAAATTGCACGGCTGTCTCAAGATCACGGTGCAACTGCGCGTAGCCCGCCTGCTGTTTGCCAAGATCGCGCTGACGCAGCAGGTATGAGGGGTGCAGCGTGATCAGAACGGGCGGCCCCGCGCGGCTATCCTCGATCTATCCGGATCTGGCAAGAACGCCCTCGCCACGTCCCGTCAGGCTAAGCGCTGCCGTGGCCCCCATCGCGACGATCAGCTTGGGTTTCACGCGCGCGATTTCGGCGTCCAGCCACCAGCGACAATGCTCGATTTTCGATGTGTTGGGGCGCTCGTGAATGCGGCGCTTGCCCCGCAAGGCGAATTTGAAACGCTTCGCCGCGTTGGTCAGATAGGATTGATTTCGATCCAGTCCCGCTTGGGTCGCGATCTTGTCAAACACCTTCCCCGCTGGGCCGACAAAAGGCCGCCCGCTCAGGTCTTCGATGTCGTCGGGCTGTTCGCCCACAATCATCAGACCGCTGTTCACGGGACCTTTGCCCAAGGCGGCCTGCGTCGCATTGCGATGCAGCGGGCAGCGTGTGCAAGCGGCAATCGCGGCGGGCAACGCATCGCTTGGCCCCTCCCAAGCCGAGTGGCATCCCGCAAGCTGCGCCTGAACCTTTGCCATGCGCGCCGGGGGCATCGAGGGCGCGGCCTCGGCCATTGCACGCGCCCGCGCAGGCGCATTCGCGATCATATCTGCGATGGAGGCCGCTTCGGGCATATTTTTCCAGTATTTCTTGGGTATCTCCGATTGCATCGCCTTCACTTTAAGACGTGCTGGATTGAAAATATTGCGGAAATAGGTAATCCAAAGCTGCTCGCTGACGTCAGACAGAAGGGGAGGCGAATTTGACCGCTGAGCTTAGGCGGGTGAAGCCAGAACTGGCCCGAGTCATCGAGGAGCGTGATATTATAAAAAAGGACGCAACATACTTCGCGCGAGAGTCCCATTGAAGTATGGCTTAAAGCGAACTCCAAACCATGCCTTTGGACCAGGTGACCAGATTGCGGAGTTCCTTGACATTGGGGTGGTCGGCCTTGGCATTGCGCAGTGGAAGACTGGACGGAAGGGATTTCTAGCCATGGAGCTCAGTTACCGCGCCGCGACAATGCTCGCGGACGGCGCCGGTGCAACTTGCTGCGGCTCTCATCAGGAGAGGCGGATTCCCACCAGCAATAAATATCCAGCCTGATAGATCCTTGCAGCGTTCATCCACGTAACAAAGGTGAACAAAGTTGGACATGATCATGACCCATACCTCAAAGGGCCAAGCCGCAGGCGCGACAGTTTTCTACGACGGGGCGTGCCCGCTTTGCCGCGCCGAGATTGGGCTATATCGTGATGCGCGAGGCGCCGACGCGTTGGAATTTGTTGATCTATCGGACTCCGCGGCAGCGCTGCCCGAAAACTTGAGCCGCGCCGAGGCGCTAGCTCGGTTTCATGTTGGCGTAGGGGATGGCCGCCTCGTCTCGGGCGCGGCAGCTTTCGCGGAACTTTGGTCGCACTTACCGCGCTGGCGCGGGGTGGCGCGTATGGCGCGCTGGCCGGTTATTCGCACTATGCTCGAACTAGTGTATCGCGTTTTTCTGAAACTGCGCCCGGTCATCGTCTGGCTATTTGTTCGGACTATCGGGCGGCGCGCATGATGGTCTCGGCGCGTCAGCATCAATCGCAGGGCTATTGGCGCGTGGGCTTTTTCGCGATGACACTCGCGACGGCGAGCATCCCGATCTATATCCATCTGCCCAGCTTCGCAGCAATGCGCTTCGACCTTTCGCTCAGTCAGGTGGGGACGATTCTGCTTCTGATCCGCGTCGCGGACTTTCTGCAAGATCCGCTTTTGGGCTGGATCACCGACCGCTGGGCAATCCACCGCGCCCGCTTTGCGGTTCTTGCGATGGGCACGCTGGCGGCGGGGTGCCTCATGGTCTTTTCCCTGCCAGCGATTGGGAACGCGGCGCTCTGGCTGGCGGCGGGGCTTATCATCACCTTCACCGGATACAGCCTCGGAACGATCCTGCTTTACGGTCAAAGCGCGGCCTTCGCGGGCACGGGGCAAGCGGGCGCCCAGTTTGGCCTTGCAGCGTGGCGCGAGACAGGCGTGCTGATCGGTGTCACCCTCGGCGCGATTGCTCCGACAGTGCTCAGTATGCCCGCGCCTGTCGCGGATGGCTACGCTGCCTTCGGAGGGCTGCTCGCTGGGATCGCGATGATTGCGATTGTGCTTGCGCGGCCGCTATGGCGTAAAACGCAAATGGCCTCGTTGCGCCTGAACTGGAGGGGGCTGATCGGCTCGGGTGCGGGCTGGCTTTTGCTACTGGCCTTCATCAATAGCCTACCGGTGGCCGTGACATCGACACTGTTTTTGTTCTTCGTCGGGGATCGGCTTGGCCTACCCGATCTCGCGGGGCTTTTCCTGATCCTGTTCTTCATAGCCGCCGGGATCAGTGCTCCGATCTGGGGACGGATGGCCAAGGCATTCGGCGCGCGCCGGGTTCTGGTAGCGTCGATGAGCCTTGCCATCGTGAGCTTTATGGGCGCCTTCGCCTTGCCCCCCGGAGCTGCCCTGATGTTCGCGGCGATCTGCATCGGCTCAGGGATCGCGCTAGGGGCCGATATGGTCATTCTTTCCGGGCTCTTCGCGTCCGCGCTCTCGCGTGCGGAGCTGCAAGCGGGGCAGGCCTTCGGGTTCTGGAACTTCAGCGCCAAGGCAACGTTGGCGATTGCGGCGGGGGGGATGTTGCCGACGCTTCAGCATTACGGCTATCGCCCTGGCGCAGAAAACACGACAGACGCGCTTTTTGCGCTCAATATCAGTTATGCCCTTGTGCCCTGCGCGTTGAAACTGGCGGCAATTGCCCTCGTTTTACGATTGCCACGCGAAACTCTCGATCCTGAAACCTGACCCCGGAGGGGAGCAATGACACTCAAGACCTTTCTCATTACACTGACCCTAATCGGCGCAAGCTTTGCAGCCTATGGTGAAACAATGAAACCCGAGACCTTCAGCAATCGACCCGAAACCCGCTGGCGCTTTTTCACCGACGGGGTAATGGGCGGTGTCTCTAGCGGGCAGGTCAGCTTTCACGCGGAGGGTAGGCAGCATTACGCGCGCCTGACGGGCAGCGTCAGCACGAAAAACCGCGGCGGCTTCATCCAGATGCAAAGGTCGCTTGATGTCCCTCCTGAAGGCGCCGAGGGCGTGCGGATCGTGATGCGCGGCAATAATGAGGATTATTTCATCCACCTGCGCAGCCGCACGATGCTGCTGCCTTGGCAATATTACCAAGCGCGCTTTCACGCGTCGGCGGATTGGGTCGAGGTTAAATTGCCGTTCTCTGCCTTCAAACCCTCGGGCGGCCTGCTGCGTTCCAAGCCGCGTGCGAAAGACGTCAAATCCATCGCGGTCGTGGCCTATGGGAAGGACTTTCAGGCAGCGGTCGACGTAAAGGAAATCGGCTTTTATTGAGCGTCTCCTGCGGGCCATTGCTAGATCCTGTATACTCCAGATCGCTCTCGATTGTGTGCAAGGCCATGATCTTTCTGTGATCCGATTTCGCACAGCGAGCGTATCCCCTGCATGATCCGCAACGGGTCTCAACTAGGGAGTATGAGTATGCTGAGAAGAACCTTCATCGCAGCGGTTGTCGCAGGCACCGCCCTCGTTTCCACCCCGATCTATGCCGAGGATAGCGGCAAAATGGATATCGTCGACACGGCCGTAAACGCTGGCAGCTTCGGCACGCTGGTCGCGGCCGTCCAGGCGGCTGGGCTAGTCGATACGCTCAAAAGCGAAGGCCCCTTTACCGTCTTTGCACCCACTGACGAGGCCTTTGCCAAGCTGCCTGCGGGCACGGTCGAAGACCTGCTGAAGCCCGAGAATAAAGACAAGCTGACGGCCATCCTCACTTATCACGTCGTGCCGGGCAAGGTGATGTCCGGCGATCTGAGCGATGGTATGATGGCGACGACCGTTCAGGGCTCGCAGGTCACGATCAAGACTGATCCGAGTGTCATGGTCGACGAGGCCAACGTGACGCAGGCCGATATCGAGGCCAGCAATGGTGTGATCCATGTCATCGACGCGGTGATCATGCCGAAAATGTAGGTGGGTCGCCTGCCAGTCCCCCGGTAGGTGCTCACAGGTTGCCCGCACGCAACTAATTTCGGTGCGGGCAACCGACTGTTTATGCCTCTCGCATAGGGCGAAGCGCGTTTTTGAACGACACGCGACGATCATAGATTTGCCGTCCGCCTAACGATGGTGCCTTCGCCACTTGGACTGTGACGATGCAGAGCTGCGGCGCCAACGCCCGAGCGCCCGGGAAAAAGCGATGCTGATACGTGCAACTTTGTCTGAAAGGGTAGTTTACAACCGGGTTGCAGCAGAATACCTCCTCATTAAATGCACATCAACCATATGAGAAATAACAAAAATATGGACAATCGCGACCGACAGAGCAAATTGTTTCCGGAGATCGCGTTTTTTGAGGTGTCATTGGATGCACCCGACCATTCGAGAAATTCTAGCTGGGCAACACTAGATTATTTTCAGCGAATGAGACGATGTTTGGGAGGCCGTTTCCGGCAAATTTTCGCTGCGACTTGGGCGTATGCTAGCGCCGTTTCCGGTCGTTGATGCCGTGTTCTTGCTCGCCGTAATAATACTGGTGGAAATAGGTCATTGATCCCTGTGCGGGATTGCCATGAGATCAATATTCTCCTTTTGGCCTCAAAGCAGGCTCTATTCCTCGGCGCGATGCCGTTTCTGCGACACGTTTCAAGCTCTTCAGCCGATTTGGGGCAGCATCAGGGTCGCTCAGAGGGTGCGATGGGTCGACGAGGACAAGTTGGGCCATGTGCTGGGCGAGTTCTCCGTGCTGAGGGTTTGGGCGCAATCGTCGCGCGGGCCTGACAGAAAAGACCTTCAACCACAGCGCCGCTCTTTCGGGCGGTGATTTCCGTTGTCCAAAAACCTTCGCGAAATCGCCACCTCATCGCCCCCGCTGCGCCGCATTCAGAGCGCTATTGGAGGCCTTAATCATCGTTAACGAAGCCTGAACAGCGCTGGGATATTTCCAGAACGGTAGGCCAAACGAGATATTGAGTTGGACCTACGATCATGACGCTTCGCCGCTTCATCACCGGAATTGTCGCACTGGTTCTGGCCAGTTCGTTAAGCGCAGGCACGGCGCAGGCCCTTAGTGTCGATCTGATCACCAATGGCGATTTCGAGACCGGAGACCTGTCGGGCTGGACGACAACCTCGACCCGAAAGGAAAAGGATCAACGCTTTGTAATCGATGAAGGGAAAAAGAAAGAACCGCCTTTGTCGGGAAACTACGATGTGACTTACGAGACGAAACATGAGGGCGTAGCCACGCTGACGCAATTCTTCACCGTGCCGAGCAAGGTGGCGTCGGCAACGTTCAGTTTCACGCAGCAAATTGATATCAGTAAAGTCATCAAAATCGATAAGATTGTCGACTGGGCCGATCAGCAGTTTACGGTCTCGGTCGTGGACTCTCTGGGCGCCATGATTTCGGAAATTTATGCAACGACATCGCAGGACATACCAAAGGGCGACGGCACGGCTTCGATGCTGAGCTTCGATCTGACCTCGTTGATGCAGGCTTATGCGGGTGACACGCTGGGTATTCAGTTCTCGCTGGCGGTGGTAGACAAGTCGATGACGGTCACGCTAGACGGGATAGCGATGATGGTGGAAACGCCCGCCGCAGTGCCGCTGCCAGCCTCGATTTGGATGATGCTGGCGGGCTTGGGGCTATTTGCTTTCCTCGGCTGGAAGCGCCGCGATGCGGGAAATTCTACTTCGTTTACCCTAGGTTGAGCATTCATAATTGCCTGGCCTTGCTTCCCTGCGCATCAAAAGAGGAACGCCCTGAGAAAAAAGCCTTCCGAACATGCATCGCTTTGATGAAAAAAACATTATTCGCCATAATACTGACTGATTTATAGGGGAAATCTAAGTTGCTTTCTAATTTTTTCAAAGAAAGGATGCTATTGTGCGCAACACTTATTTTTCGTCGTCCCTTCCGGGCATTGCAGTCTCAAGCATTTGTCTGACCGCCATTTCGATTTCAGCCCAGGCGGAATGTGTCGGCTCCAGCAGCCATACTGATCCACAGGGCGATACCCACATCCAGTCTTACGATACTGAAGGGAACAGCTATTCAGTCAACTTCGATCATTGGATGAGACAATGATGACGTGTCTTGAGGGAGTAGCGGGGGTCCCGGTCTTTTGGTTTGTTGTCGCGGTCAGCACTATTGCTGCTCTCGTTTTGCTTTGGATGCTGAAGTTTCAGAGCTTTAATGGGAGGGTTGATTACGCACTCACCTTTGTCGCCGTGATCTGGACCTTGATGACGGTTGGACTGGAGGCTGCTTCGAGCAGTTTCTCCTGTAAATTCCAATGGGCGATCATGGCATGGCTTGGCAATGCCATGTTGCCGGTTGCTTGGTGCTTCTTCGTATTTGCGTACATCGACAACGCTTCATGGCTTAAAAAACGCATCGCCCGCGCTGCACTGGTCGTGGTGCCCATAGCAATATTCGCTTTTGCTATCACCAACCCCTGGCATCACCTCGTCTATACAAATGCTTCAATTGTTCCGCAGGGTGAGGACTACATTGCGTATGTTCACGGGCCCGGTTTCTACATAATTATCGCAACCCTTTACTCATTTGTGCTAGCAACCCTCTTTTGCCTCGCTAAGGCCTTCACGCGAGCAAAGCGGACAGCGTGGCCTCTTTTAACCGTTCTGGTCGCAATAACTATAGCGCCACTTGCAGCAAATACTGGCTACGTTGTCTTCGGCTTTACCGTCTTTGGCCTCGATCCAACGGCCTTCATGTTCACTCTTGGAATTGTCACCTTCACGTGGTTCCTCGTTACAAATAAAACAATGGATATGGCCTTTGTTGGTCAGTCAGGACTGGCAAATACGATGAGCGAGCCAGTCGTCATGATCGATAGAAATCGTAGAATTATTTTAATGAACACGGCGGCAAAATGTACTGAATTCAACCATGGTTCCGCGCATTTTCTAAACGAAATTCTCGTAAATATCGAGGATTTCGAAACGCATAAATCTGTTTGTCACCTGAACATTGGAAATCGGGTTTATGAACCCAGAATTCGAGAAATAGAAAGCCCACTTGATCCGTCAAAGACTATTCTCGGATGGAGCATCACCTTTGTTGATATCACGGATCGGATCGCCACCAGTGCGGCCCTCGAAGAGGCGCTTCAACGGGCAGACGAGGCCAACCGCAAGAAAGACGAGTTTATCTCGGTTGTTAGCCATGAACTGCGAACCCCCTTGACCTCGCTCATAGGAGGTTTGGCGCTTGCACGTAGTGGTCAACTTGGGGATGTGTCCGATCCTATTCTTTCGGTGCTCAACATTGCGCACCGAAATGGCATCCGCCTATCACGTCTGGTCGACAACATTCTGTTGGCACAGAAAATCGACATCAATGCGTTGACTTTGGAAAGCAAGCCTGTCGATCTCGGCCAACTCCTCGAAGAGAGCTTCAAGGAGAATGAAATGTTCGCTAAAGAGCGGGGTGTGCGGCTCACGCTTGGAAGTATTGTTCTTGCTCCGGTCGTCGTCGGGGATGCCTTCGCAATCCGTCAGATCATCGATAACCTAATCTCGAATGCCATCAAGTTTTCGAACAAGACTGGCGTCATCGAAGGCGCAATTGAATTTTCGAACGGGCAGGTAAGGCTTTCGATTGCTAACTCTGGTCAAGGAATTCCCGAAGGTATGGAAAACCAAGTATTCGGTCGCTTCGGGCAAGTTGACAATAGTAGTCAACGCTCTACTCAAGGATCCGGGCTTGGTCTGCATATTTCGAAGAAGCTTGCCAACCAGATGTTGGGGGATATCGTCTATGAAAGCGAGTTGGGTGTCTCTACGACGTTTTATGTTATGTTTCCGTTGGCGGACCAACACGCTGCCGGACAACTTAAAATTAATGCGGCCGCTCGCGTAGAATGCGACATTGCGGTATAATCGGCGCTTGCCTTTATCAGCGCCACCGTTTTCTGCCCGACGTGATTGCCCATATCGTCCGGCGGTAGTTCCGGTGCAACCGGAGCCTGCGGATGGTTGAAGACCTTTTGGCCGGGCGCGGCATCATCGTGTCGCACCAGACGGTGCGGGCGTTGGCCGAAATGTTCGGGCGGGAATTAGCGAAAGCGATCCGTCACCGTTTGGCTGGTAAACTCGGCGACAAATGGCATCTGGATGAAGTTGTCATCGAGGGCCGCAAGCATTGGCTTCGGCAGGCAGTCGATCAGGAGGGGGCGCGCTGGATGTGCTGGGTCAAGCCCGCCGCAATCGGCGGGCCGGGCTCTGTCGCAAACGTTCCCAGACTTCCTGTTGGGGCCGCATTGACGCATAGGATCATCGCTTCATCAGGCGTATCACGCGCGGCCTATGCTTGGTTTCAAGGCCTTCCATTCAGCTGTAGCTACCTTGGCCGGGATCAAAACCGCCCATATGATACCTAAGGGTCAATTCGGCGCCAACGGCCTTACCGCGTTTCAGCAATTTGCCCTGCTCGCAGCGAAGTTTGTGTCCCGAGATCAACCTCGTTCGAGACACCAAAACTGTGCAACGGAACTGGGCGTTTGATCGCACCATCAAGCCATAAGTTCAGCCAGATGAAACGGATCGGCTTTTTTCTCGCGCATTTCTTCTAGGTCATGTTGACAAAAGGCGCACCCAGTGGCGGATGGATGTGATGTCCATGAAGCCCAGGAAACTCAAGGCCGTATCGTCGTGGCGGGTTGCGACGCGGCGTGCGTTCTTGAGCTTGTTGAAGCACCGCTTGACCAAGTTGCGCAAGGAATGCAGCGAATGATCGACACCGACGCGCATCTTGCGTGATTTGCGC
>NZ_JBLXEM010000037.1:0-18538 GCF_048263065.1 Thioclava sp. | reverse complement strand
AGCCCTTCGCCTATCTCAAGGCAACCCTCACAGCGATCGCCAATGGTCACCCACAAAGCGGCATCGACGATCTGCTCCCGTGGAACTTCAAGACGTCAAGCTGACCCGACAGTGCCCTCCTGAGAACGCTTACGATGATCTGTTCCTTTGAAAGGTACTTTCTCGTTACAGTCCTCATTTGCCTCCATCTTTGCAACCACAAAGATATATGACGATCTCGTACTGGCTCTTGCTCGTCGGATCGCTGGCGATGCTCAAGTCAATGTCCAGTTTGGGGCCGGACACGATTGGGTGCCGTTATTTCGTTCGTGAATTCCGAACGAAAAGACTGAGGATGTCTCCCGATCCGTTTTCCCAAGTCTTTCCAACAGGGACGAATTTGAAGGACGGTAGCACACCCATTTTCATCGTGGGATTGCTCGTGGTCGCAAAGACGCCGTTTCCGGTCGCAAGGCGCATCACTTCTGCCACCAATGCTTTCGCTATGCCTTGGCCTGAATGTTCGGGCGAAACTGAGACATAGCCGAGCTCGCGCGGATATTCGCTTTCCGGTAGCGAGTAGCCGGCCTTTGCGGCTTCTTGAAGGCCAGATCGGTATCCAACCGACGGAACTTTCAAGGCAGCAACGCCAATCGTTTGGCCATCGACTTCTGCGAAGACGATTTGAGCCCCCGGTCTTACCGCGCCTCTCCGGACATAGTTCTCATTAACGGCACCGCCTGACCCAACCAACTCGACGAAGGTATCCAACTCTTCTTCTGTGGCCGTCTCACCAAAAAGGGTTCTGTACTCGATCATACGGGCTCGGATCAAACTTTAAGTTTGAAAGCTACTTAGACCGGATGACCGTTTTGGGGAAGTTGTAATGAAGCAGCGCTTCCTTATACAGACGGCAAGTTTGGGCCGGTCAGGTTCCGAAGGGCGACTACAGTTCGCAACTATGTAGCGGCAGCGTTCTGCACACTCCTGCCCTTGGTATGCTGCACAGCGAACGGCAACTCCCCGCCCGACGTTTCCGTAAGACTACTGCGGCCTACTTCGTGGAAAACCGAGCCGTACCGGGCAGTGACCAGAAGATGGAGTTGGCCTCGTCAAGCCGACCCCAGAAGAACTCTCGCCCCAAGCTTTCCAGTCGAGATTGGGCTTTCTCCTTGAAAAGCGCTTCGCTCGTTTCGGCTGATTTCTTATCTGCGAAGGGCTGCGAGATCATGGAGATCATCCATTTGCCGCTGGCAGCCGGGGGAATCCCTGCGTTCAATTCCGCCAGCCGCCGCTTCGTGTCGTTCGAAACGCCGATCTTCATGGCGACGGACTTGTCACCGAACTCCTTCCGTCGATTGAGCAGCGCGTGCCCGTCACCTTCAAAGACGGCGAGGTAGACGTAGGCCTCGCCGTCCTCGTAGTTAACCGTACGCTCGCCATGGCTGCCAGGGAAAGCCCGGGATGGTTTGAACACTTGGCCGAACGGGATTGTCCTCGACTCCTGCGTTTCCACCGGGGGTTCGCCGAAGACGTTGACCTCCCGAACCCTGATCTTCAGGGCCTGTGCGATCTCGTCGTCATCCAGTTCCGCACCATGAACGGCCAGAGCCTGCCCGGCCTCTGCGCGATAGGAGCGATACGCGATCTGGCTGATCAGCAGCTTCTCCTCAGTACGCCACGCCCGCCGCACCGGGATAGCGTAGCTCCATCGGCCCAACCAGCCTCGTTCGCGTTTGCGTTCCATTCCGAAGTCCGAGGCCTTATCCTCGTCACGGATCGCGCGTGCCTCGATCTCGAGAAATCCAAGAACGTAGGATCGCTCGGCCTTATCCGTCTCGGAAGTGCTGGCGCCGTAGATCATGATCAGGTCGCCATCGCTGAGTTTGCGCAGGTAGGCGTCGCGGTCGGTCTCCTTGGACCAGCCGACATAGCCATCCTCTTCGGGGCTGAACCCGTAGAAGGAACGGATGCGAATGCGTTTGCCGTCTGGCAGGCCATTGCTCATTGTGTGGACTTCCTTGGTCAGGCGGGCTTCGAAACCCCGATGGGATCATACAGGCGGAGGGCGCAGGACCGGCAGGCGGTCTTGGTCGAACACATCGTTCGACAGTGCGGTCAGGCGGGAGAGCGAAATCGGGCGCTGGCCGTTCTTTTGCATTGCGCCAGCAGCGGCCCAGGCGACGGGACCAGGGCCGTTGAAGACCACGCGGATCGGGCCGCCGACAGGGCGGTGCAGGACGATCAGGTGCTCGGGCTCATGGCGGATAGCGACGCCACGGCCCTGGGTCAGCTTGATCTCGACCTGCCGGCCATCACGGGCGCGGGCGTCGTGACCTTGGGTGGAGGCCGGGTTCAGGCTGAGGTCGAACATGTAGGCGGCGACGACTTCACCGATGCTTCCAATAAGATGACCGTCGAGGGTGAATTTCCGACCGGGAAAAATTCGCTCGAGGCCATCAGCCGCGGTGTAGAGATCGTCGAGCAGACAAGTGACGCGCGCCCAGTCGACGTTCTCGCTCATTCGGCGGCCTCCAGGGCGGTTGCCGCCGGCTCCAGTGCTTCGTGGAGGAGGGCTTCGAGGAGGTGAGTGCGGGTGGTGTCGGCGGTGGTCAGGGCGGCCTCCAGCCGGTCGCAAACGGCCATGAGGGCGTCGACCTTGGCTACGATGCGGTGTTGTTCGGCAAGAGGTGGGATCGGAATTGGCAGCGCTCTAAGCGTTCCGAGGTTCAAGCCCTTGTAGGCGATCCCCCTCAGATTCCCCTGAATGTGATCCCAGAAGAATGGTGAAAGCACCAGGTAGACAATGTATTGAGCTGATATTTTCTCAGAGACCGGTACGACTGCGACCTCGCGCGCAATATTGTACCCAGCCAAAGCTTTTGGCACGTGGGCTACGCCCCCCAAAGTTCCGCGGATGTTGATCAGCACCTCGCCGCCTTCCAATCGGGTTCGAATATACTGCGCTTCGATGTCTTCCTGGACCTTCCTGACAGTTCGGGTTTCAATGTAGCCCGGCCGCACATCGCTACAGCGTAGCGTTGGAATTCCCCCCGACGTTGGCTCATTTCCGAGTTTGATGACGCCGTAAGATATCTCTCTATCCGGCTGGATTACGTCCTGAACTCTCGCACTCGCCCAGCCTTTAGGGATGGAGAATAGAAGGTCATCACTCCCCACTTTTGCCGCTTTTTTCTTTCGCGTTTCACCGTCGATCTTCCGCAGTAATTCCGCTGCCGGTTCATCCGCTACATCCTGTTCCACCAGTTTGCCACGGACGGCGAGGTTTAGGATGGTTTGGCGGAGGGTCTTGATCTGGTCGGGGCGCGTGGTGAGGGCGGGGAGTGCCTCGAGGGCGAAGTTAGCGTGGGTGGGGAAGTCCTCTGGAGTCGTATCGGGGGCGGTCAGGCGGGCGAGGCTGGCGGCGGTGAGCTTGTCGCGCAGCTCCTCCCGCGACTTGCGGGCCTCCTCCAGCCGATCACAGAGTGCCATAAGCTCATCGACCTTGGCGACGATCCGGTGCTGTTCGGCGAGAGGTGGAAGCGGAACCGGGATGCGGTCCATACGGTTCTTCGGTAGTCCGCCACGCCCCGCGCCGGTCTGCTCTCCAATCACGTATCCCTGGAAAAACGGCGACCGAATGAGAAGGTGCAGGTAGTCCTCCGTGCCAGAAGCAGCAGTGCGAATGATCGCTACGTGCTGGCTAACGTTTGCGCCCGCGAACTTGTCGGGAACACATGTGCAGCGACCGATGGAGCCGCCAGTGATATTCAGCAACAGGTCCTTGGCTTTGACCTGCGTGCGCTTCATTTTTTGGTTGGTTTCGTCGCTGATGAATACGACGTCATCAAGGCGGAGACCATCATCATAAATGTTCTGGGATCTCAGAAACGGCGTTCCTTCATCCGCATATGCGGATTTTCCGCCGCGCGGAGTGCTGCCGGAACCTGTCTGCAGCGCAATCACACCGACGCGCGTCCAGAGCCATCCGAGCGGAGCCTGAAAAGGCGTTTCGCTTGGCTGCAACGGGTCGGCTTTGATTTTGACACCTTCTTTGGTCTGTAGAGCCTTTGCCGCTTTCATGAGGACCGACGCAGGCTCATCCGCTGCATCCTGTTCCACCAGCTTTCCACGCACCGCCAAATCCAGCACAAACCGCCGCAGCCGTGCGATGGCGTCCGGCGCTTCGCTGATCTGCTCGTAAACCTGCAGCAACCGTTCCGCGTTCATCGGGCCAGCGCCTCGGTCAGGATGGCCTTCAGCTCGGCCCGCAGGCTGTCGACCTTGCCTTCCGCCTTGGTCAGATCATTCAGCAGGGTCTCTGGGTCGCCCCAGTCCTCTGCCTCCACATGCGGGTTCTTGATGTCGAGGTTGAAGCCGCGCTCGCGGATCTCGTCAATCGACACTTTCCACGCGCGCTCGCTTTCCTGCCGCCCCTCGCGGGTAGGCCCACCCCACCATGCGGCGCAGTCGTCCAGATGCTCCAGCCGGATCGGCTTGGTCATGGAATAGGCCTTCTGCGTCTCGGGGACTCGGTGTTCCCAATACCAGATGTCCTGCGTGGGCGTGCCCTTTTCAAAGAACAGCAGGTTGGTGCCGATGGAGGCATAGGGTTTGAAGACCGAGTTCGGCAGCCGCACGATGGTATGCAGGTTGCATTCCTCGAGCAGGTGCTCCTTGAGCCGGGTCTTGATGCCCTCGCCAAAGAGCGAGCCATCGGGCAGGACCACGGCGGCGCGGCCATTGTGTTTCAGCAAGCGGATGATCAGGGCAAGGAACAGGTCAGCGGTTTCGCGGGTGCGGAAGGTGGGGAAGTTGTTTTCGATCCCATCCTCTTCCTTGCCGCCAAAGGGCGGGTTGGACAGGACGATGTCGACCTTGTCCGCCTGTCCCCAACTGACCAGCGGGCGGGCGAGCGTGTTGTCATGGCGCACCCATGATGGCTCCTCCACCCCGTGCAGCAGCATGTTGGTAACACAAAGCATGTGGGGCAGGGGTTTCTTCTCGACCGCGCGCAGGGAGGCCTGCATCAGCGTCTCGTCCTCGGGGCGCTTTATGTGCTTGTCACGCATGTGGCGCATGGCGCAGGTCAGAAAGCCACCAGTGCCACAAGCGGGGTCAAAGAGGACCTCGCCCGGTGCGGGGTCGATCTGCTGAACCATGAAGGCGGTAACCGCACGGGGCGTGTAATATTCACCCGCGTTGCCTGCGTTTTGCAGGTCGTTCAGCAGCTGTTCGTAGATGTCGCCAAAGTGCTGGCGTTCGGTGAGATTGTTAAAATCGACTTCGTTGATCTTGTTGATCACCTGCCGCAGAAGCTGGCCGGATTTCATGTAGTTGTAGGCGTCCTCAAAGACATCGCGCACGACCTTGGCGCGGGGGCCTTTTTGCGGAGAGAGTTGTTTGAGGCGCGGGAACAGCTCGTCGTTGAGAAACTCCAGAAGCGTGTCGCCGGTGATGCCCTCGGGATCCGCGGCCCAGGCCCGCCATTGCAGGTCCTCGGGGATGGGCGAGGTGTAGTCGTCTTGGGTGATTTCCAGCGCTTCGTCTTGGTCATCCATGATCTTGAGGAAGAACATCCAGACCAGTTGGGACATGCGCTGGGCATCACCATCGACGCCAGTGTCTTTGCGCATGATGTCTTGGATGGATTTGACGAGGTTGCGGACGGACATGGGTTAAGCACTTTCTTCGTAAAGCGCCGTTTGCATCTCATGCACGGCGCGAATGTAGTCGTTCTTTTTGCCGAAGGCGCGGATCAGTTCAACCTCGGTGCCCATGCCGGAGAATGGATTGATTTTCAGGATCTTCGGGTCGTCTATACTGATGACGCCGTCGTCGGAGTATTTTTCAAGCAAGGCTTCAAGAACAGCGCGAGCCTGCGGGCGGTATTTGGTGAACACGTCTCGCTTGAGCACATTGTCGGCCCGCTCTTTCCTGGTCAGAGGCTTGGCATCAAATGCGATATGGCAGATCAGGTCGAATGGGTCGAGGTCAAACCCCAGCTCGTCCGCGATCAAATCGAGGGGAAGCCCCTCTTCGGCCAGCTCTTCGATAAGCGCATGTTTACGCTCTGTCTGCTTCCAACGTCGCAAGAAGTCATCAAGGCTGGTAAAGCGCTGGCGCATAGCCTTGCGCGTGTAGTCGCGGAGGGACTCGGTCATGAGCTTACCGTTCTCATCAAGGTATTCGACGCGCTCGGCTACGATGTCAGCGCCTACGCCATCGATGTAAACCTTGGGGCGCGGGCCGGTCTTGGTATCGTTGGTGAGGTTCTGGTTATTCGGATCGATCAGAATTGTCTCGTTTTCCGCGGGTGTCTCACTGCGCGACGCGCCTTCGTTCTCCGGCGTTTCATCCGGTGGGGTCACAGGGTCATCCTGACCGGGTTCGTAGATTTGAACAGGCTCGCCGTCGAAGTCCGGATCCGCGAAATGGCTGGAGGCACCGCGGAAATCCATCAGCGTGAAGAACAGCTTGCGTGTATCTTCATGCACCCTCGTGCCGCGCCCGACGATCTGCTTGAACTCCGTCATGGACCCGACTTCGCGGTCGAGCACGATCAGGCGGCAGGTCTGGGCGTCTACACCGGTAGAGAGGAGTTTGGACGTTGAAACGATCACTGGGTATGTAGCTTCTGGATCGATAAAGTTCCCAAGTTGATCAATCCCCTCTTTGTCGTTCCCGGTGATCCGCATCACGTATCGCGCATTCTTTGCGACGAGGTCAGCGTTTTCGTTTACCAGCGCTTGCCGCATGCGCGCTGCATGCTCTTGATCCACGCAGAACACGATGGTCTTGGCCATGGGGTCGCCGCTTTCGCGGAGGAACTCGGTTATCTTTCGCGCGACCAGCTTGGTGCGGTCGTCCAAAACCAGTGTGCGGTCGAAATCCTTGGCGTTGTAAATGCGGTCCTCGACCTCTTCGCCATCCCGATTTAGTTGGCCTTTTTCCGGGCGATATCCCTGAACGTCACGGTCGACATGGACTTTGATGACTTTGTAGGGCGCAAGGAAACCGTCGCGGATGCCTTGCTTCAAGGTGTAGCTGAAGACTGGCGGCCCGAAGTAGTCGATGTTCGACGCGTATTCCGTTTCCTTGGGGGTCGCCGTCAGGCCGATCTGTACGGCTGAAGAGAAATGATTGAGGATCTCCCGCCAAGCGGAATCCGCCGATGCGCTCCCCCGATGACATTCGTCGATGATGATCAGGTCGAAGAAGTCCTTGGAGAACTCACGGAAGATCTTCTGGCTTTCGTTCGGCCCGGTGATGGCTTGGTAGAGCCCAAGGTAAATTTCATAGGAGGAGTCAATGCGACGCTTATTGTCCATCGCAAGCGTGACGCTCTCCTTGGTTCCGTCTGGCCGCTCGATGGTCTTTGACTGGGTCGACAGTTTCGCCATCTTGCCACTGAAGGGACGGAAATCGTTGACCATGGTTTGGTCGATAAGGACATTTCGATCTGCCAAGAACAGAACGCGTTTCCCAGGAAACGCCTGTCGAAAACGCCAGATGATCTGAAAGGCCGTATAAGTTTTGCCGGTGCCAGTCGCCATGACCAGAAGGACGCGATCCTGCCCCTTGGCTATTGCCTCCATCGTCTTGTTAATGGCATTGACCTGATAGTAGCGCGGTTCCTTGCCCGACCCGTCATCGTGGTAGTCCTCAAGAGCTATCTTTTCTTCAGCGTCGGACAGCCCTTTCCAAGCTTTGTAGCGTTGCCAAAGCTCTTGGGGGCTGGGAAATTCATCCAAGCCCAACGACTGTTCGACCATGGATGAAGATCCAGTCCGATCGTGAAAGACAAAGCCATCGCCGTTCGATGAAAACACGAACGGGATATCCAGCGTGTCTGCATAGCCAAGCGCCTGTTGCATGCCCCCGCCGACGGGCTGCTTGTTATCTTTCGCTTCGATTAGAGCTATAGGGATATTGGGCTTTGCTGACAGGATGTAATCAGCACGCTTGCCTTCGCCGCGGCTGACCATCTTCCCGCGAACAATGATCCGGCCCTTGGTAAAACTTACCTCTTCGCGGATCTGGCTGTTAACATCCCAGCCTGCTGATACAAGAGCTGGAGTGATGAACTTTGTGCATATATCGCGCTCACTTAGGCTCCGCTTGTCCATGTTATCCTGCCGAAAATGAAATCTAAAAAGTATCTCCAGACGCTACTTCGGAATACGCGAACATGACAAGCGTGCGCTATCGCAAAGATTGAAACGCGCTCCAGCGCTTTTCGCCTGACACGCTGAGTCGCGCGGATTAACGTCGGCACAATGACAACTGCTGATTGGTCCGATATTGAGAACGATATGATCGTCGCGGGGTATTTTGCTATGCTCAGCGACGAGCTGTCGGGTCGTCGTTACAACAAGGCCGCCCAGAACCGCTCCTTGCAAGATCAGATCGGTCGCAGTCGAGGTTCCATTGAATTCAAGATGTGCAACATCTCCGCCGCCTTGCGGGGCTTTGGACTGCCAACGATCAAAGGTTATGCACCAAGGTTCAACTTCCAGATGTCGCTGGCCGAAGCCGCCGCCCGTTGGTTGGCACGAAATCCTGAGTGGGAAATGGCGCTTCACGGTAAAGCACAACGGGGATTGGCTGAGGCTGCGCCTCTCTTCATCGGTGTCGCGCCAACCCTTCGAAATGCGCCACCTCCGGATGAGTTGGAGCAGATGCAGCGCATCGCCCGGCGGTTTGATGCCGTCGGCCGTGACGAACGGAACCGGGCGCTTGGATATGCCGGTGAGGAGCGGGTGTTTCACCATGAGCGCGCGACCCTAACCCAGTACGGCCGGAATGACCTCGCGGCGCGGGTGCGCTGGGTATCTAAGGAAGACG
This sequence comes from Thioclava sp., assembly GCF_048263065.1. NCBI lineage: Bacteria > Pseudomonadati > Pseudomonadota > Alphaproteobacteria > Rhodobacterales > Paracoccaceae > Thioclava > Thioclava sp. Next base: position 9,712 of record NZ_JBLXEM010000037.1, on the reverse strand, counting down.
GCGACGGGTTGGGCTACGACATTGCCAGCTTCACACCTGAGGGGCATGATCGCCTGATCGAAGTCAAAACGACGAACGGGTGGGAACGCACACCTTTTCATATCTCCCGCAACGAACTGGAGGTTGCGGAGGAAAGGCGGGAGCATTGGCACTTGCTACGTGTCTATGAGTTTGCGCGCGATCCAAAGGCTTTCGAGTTACGGCCACCGCTTCAAGCGCACGTATCCCTGACTGCGACGAGTTTCCAAGCCAGCTTTGGATGACTGCAAGCTGACGATAAGCCAGCATGTATGTGGTATCTGTCATTTTGATCTCGAGAGATCGGCAAGCAGTGGTCGCAGCGGGAGACGATGAGACCGTTCGAGATTGGATACATTCTGCGCAGTGACGCAAAAATACCGCTGATGAAAACGCCATTCGTTGCTGGCGTTTTGCTTCTCGCGGTGGGCTGACACGCCTCCTTACGAATCGTTTTGCAGCCTTGTCGGCCCCTGGTCTTTTCACCGCGTTCGATATTCCGAGAGAACTGTTGCAAATTTACCCTTTGCCTGGCGAGTGATTGAGGCCATTACAGGCGATTTCGTCAGCGATTAAATTTTTTCACGCGATCGTCTATGAGGCGTCGCTCGAGCGCAATTCTATTTTAAGATGGAAAATCAGAAACTTATCGGTCAGGCAAAAGCCCCTTGGGATCACTTTATTTTGGACGGAAACGATTTCGACAAATTTATTTCGCGCAAAATCAGCTGTTGTTGGGGAGCGCGCAATGGGTAGTTTCTCGTCCTCAAGCGAAGGCTGACCGGCAGATCACACCGACCGGGACGCAAATTTTTCTTCGTGAAACAGGCTGTCAGCCAACCTTTCAGTCAACAACGTCGGAACTCGGCGACGATTGCGAGGCCACAGCCAAGAGGAGATGAACGATATGGTCAAGGAAACAGAATAAGCCACAAAAATACGCAAGCCCATCCGATGTGAAGCTTGCAGCAAGGACCACCTGAATCCTCAGGAGTCCACACAAACAAAACCAGAAATCGGTATCGCCGCCTTTGGGCAGCGTCGGAGTGAATTCCGGCGAGCGATATCCTCATGCCAAAAGGAAAAAGCATGAATTACTTGTCAGATGGCGGCCTCAAGATGCCAGAGCGGATTCAGACATCCCGGGAAGTCGCCAAAGGTCGCCGCGAACATTTCACCGGTCAGTTCACTTTCGGGCCTGACGAAGGTCAAACCATGGCTATCGAGAGCCACACCGAACTGTGCACAGCTCTGGTGACCATCGCACGACCTGATGTGGCTGGCCTGGAGAACCAGGTGCCGTTCAAATGGGTGGAGCCGAACGGCAAAACTGCGACGCATCATTTCGATTTCCGTGTTCTGATGGCCGACGGCTCTCGCCGGGCGATCATGGTGAAATCCGAATACCGCCGTCGCCAGCCGAAAGTTCAACGCGAGTTGGCACAGATTGCAGCTCAGGTGACGCCGGATTTTGCAGATGATGTGGTCATTATGACCGAGAGGGATCTCGACCCTGTCGAACTTTTCAACGCCGAGATGATGCACGAAATGCGCCGTCCCGATCCTGAGGCCGACGCGATTGGACGCAGGATCATGAATGAAATGGTCGCCTCGGTGCAAATCCAGGATCTGGTCGATGCCATAGGTCTCGGCGCGCGGGGCTTCCGGGCCATTGTTCGGCTGATTCGCTCCCACGAACTTAAACTCGTCGTCAAGGTGCGTATCGCGCACGAAGCTTACGTCTGCCGGAGGATTTTCAAATGATCGCCACCACACCCAGTTCCGTACAGCCCAAGTTTTCGTTCTCCGAATATGATGGCATCGTCATCGGCGGGCAGCCTCACCGTTACTTTCAGACCCGAGAGGAGGGGCACATTTTCGTCGCGGCGAAAGGCACGGGCGTACCCCAGGTTATGACCAATGCCGAAATCAGCCGCTACCTTGCGGTTGGCAATTTTGAGTGCACACCAAACGAATTCCAGCCTGAGCAACTACGCCAGCGCCTTCTGCCGGAGGGTGATCTCCTTTCACTGCGCGGCGCTAAGGCGCAGAGGAAAGCAAGCATGCGTTTCGCTGTGGTGAAAGCCTTCCGTGAACTTCTGAATGACAAAACCAACGACGTCACTCGGATCGCCACGTCTGTCAGCCCAGTCCTCGGGTACATCAGGATGCGGGCTGGCGAAATCATGGAAAAGGAACAGCCCGAGGGCGACAGCGAATATCTCGCTGTTCCCAAAAAGCTGGGCGCGAAAACTGTGCTGGAATGGGAAAGGAGGGAGCGTCGGTTCGGCCTGCCTGGTCTTTACGATAAGAGCGCGGAGCGCGGGAACCGGGATCGCCGGATGACCGCTGACGAGTTGATGCTCATGGGTAAGGTTGTCAGCAACTACCTTAACGACCAGCGGCCGTCACAGAAAATCATATTCGATAACGTGAAAACCGCGTTTGCCGAGGAGAATGAGCGGCGCCGAACTGAGGGCGAGCCGAAAATCGTCTGCCCGTCGCGCGAGACCGTGCGCCAGGCAATCCGCAAGCTCGACCCGTTTGACGTGACCTTGTCTCGGCATGGTCGCCAAGCAGCGAACCGTGAGTTCGCCCCCGTAGGCATGGGCCTGCAAGTCGAGCGGCCTATGCAAAGGGTCGAGTTCGATGAGTGGGAAGTGGATGCGATCACCCTCATGGCTGAAGGTGGATTGTACCACCATTTGACCGAGGAGGAGAGAAAGAAGCTTGGTCTCGACAAGAAGAAAGCGCGCTGGTGGGTTACCGTAGCCATCTGTTGCGCAACCCGCTGTATTGTCGGGATGGTCATATCGCGCAGGCCGAATTCTCAAAGCGCGTTGCGCGTGATCGAGATGATGATGCGAGACAAGGGCGTCTGGGGAGATGCCTGTGGTGGCCTCACGGCTTGGAACCAGTTCGGGTGGCCGTCTGTCATTGTCACGGATTGCGCGGCGTACAATATCTCAAGCTTGATCCAAGCCCGAACCTCGGACCTTGGGATAACGGTAGAGTACTGCCCGGCCGGCGACCCGCATTTGAAAGGACGCATCGAGCGGGTGTTCGGTACATTCGCAACTCAGCTTATGCCCAGGTTGAGCGGGCGCACCTTTAGCAACAGCGTCAAGCGGGGTGATTATGAATCCGAAGAACGCGCGGTCCTTAACCCGGATGAGTTCTGCACGGTTTTGGTTCGATACGTCGTCGACGTCTATCACCGCTCGCCCCATAGCGGGCTGGACGGTGAGACGCCGTTGGATTGCTGGAACCGGCTGGTAGAGAAATACGGGGTCCAGCCCCCGCCTGATCTTGGGCGTCGACGTTTGATTTTTGGCCAAGAGCGGGAACGCTCTGTGACCAAGCAGGGGATTACTATCTTGGGAATTCGCTATCACTCACATGTTCTGGCACGCTTCATGACCAAGTCGCAGGATCGCAAAGTCGCAATCCGGTGGTATCCTGAGGACATCGGGGCGATTTGGGCCGAATTGAATGGGCGGTGGTATGAGATACCCGCAGTCTTTGATCGGTATCAGGGTGTTTCGGCACAGGACTGGATTAACGCCGCTGCGGAAATTCGAGCGCAGAATGCCCAGGCTGCCGAGGTCAACTTTGCTGTAGTGCGCCAGGCGCTCGACTACATCAAGGAAACCAATAGCGCCGCCATGACACGTGTCGGCCTCACCATGCAGGACTGGTCCGAAAAACGTGAGGATTATGAAGACGACCGCCTGTTCATCGGTTTCACGATATCCGAGACGGAGCCAAAGAGCCCCTATGAGGAAGACCGAAGTAACTGGGGAACGAGCCTTCCAACAGCCGGATCAGCGACTTCGGTAACTTCTGAACCCAAATGTAGGGGTGACGTTGCGGAAACTTCTTCCGGCGACCCTCGTCCGATCCAATTTCCGGATTCTCAGCCAGGCGATGATGCCGACGGGGCTGACAACAGCAGCGATTGGTCCATGGAGGATAAATAAACATGAACACGACAATCTCACCCATCAACGCAAAACTCGCAGCCGTCGATCGGCTGCGGGAAAAGCATATCTCGACACCGCGGGACGTTCAGTTCCGCAGCTATTTGGATCGGCTTTTACAACGCGATGAGCATGGCAACCTGATCGCAGCGCCGCGGCTCTACACCAAGGATGGCGATGCCCGTGGTATCGCCGTGGTGGAGCCCGCGGGCGGCGGGAAAACCTCTCTGGTCTACCATGGTCTCAAAAACCATCCAGCGCTTCAGCCGCGCGATGCGGTCCATCAACCTTGGGTCGGGGTTCGCGTGCCCAGCCCGGCGACAGCCAAAAGCCTCGCTATCGAGATCCTGGGCGCAAGCGGATATCCGGTTTCGCGCTCAAACTCCGTCACCGAAGATGACCTCATGCGTAAAGTGCGGCACCACTTCAAACTGCGGGGCACGGCGATCCTTTGGATCGACGAGGCCCATGACCTCTTTGGCGCCGGCAGCAGGTTCAAGATCGACGTGTTCCTGAAAACGGTCCGCAACCTGATGCAGGGCGACGGAGCGGTTAGCGTCGTGTTGAGTGGCCTCGAGAGCCTTTGGCAGATAGCATCCTGTGATGCCCAGGTCACACGCCGCTACTGGCGGATGCCATTGGGTGATGTCTCCCCGCATTCTGATCGCAAGGCTCTGTTTGGTGTCATTACGGATTTCTGCCACGCTGTCGGCATGCGACCGCCCTCAGAAGATGATCTTGTGGATCGGTTGGTCCACGCCAGCCGCAACCGCTTCGGTCGCTGCATGGAAAACATCCTCGCGGCGCTTGAAGCGGCTGCTCTGGCTGACGCCGATGAATTGACCATGCAACATTTCGCGGAGAGCTGGGGCATGCAAGAAGGCTGTGGCATGGGCCAGAACGTCTTTCTTGCACGCCACTGGGCCAAGATCGATTTGAGTGAGGCCAAGTTCGCCGGAGGAGCGTATTAATGCTTTTGCCTAATTTGCCATTTATTCTGGACGAAAGCCCGCTCTCATACGCAAGCCGATTGGCGAAGTTTCATATCGGAGATGAGGTTGTCGCATTCCTGAAAGATATTGGGGTCAAGCCGCAGGACATGGCCGCCAATAAAGAAGGGGCAATTGCACGTTTGGCTGAGCTCTCCAGTGTTCCGCTCGGCGAGCTCCACGCCAATGTCGCCATCCCGGTTGGGGAGCGTCGCTACGATCTTCGCGGTGAGCTGGTCACCGCTGAGTTTTTGACGAATCCTCATACTATGTTTTGCCCAGCATGCCTTGCCGAAGATGACGAAGAGGCTGGGCGCCGCGGTCGCTGGTTATGGACCTTGTCAGTTGTCAGGACATGCCCACGTCATAAAATCCCGCTGATGCGCCGGGCCAAACGCAAATGGGCCGATCCGTTTCACGAGCTTGAGCGCCGTGTTCCCGAGCGCGGTGAACAACTTCAAGCTTTGATTGACGAAGCACAGCATCGCCCAGTGTCGCCACTTCAAGAATATGCCGTCAACCGTCTTAACGGAAAAGTTGGTCCCGAATGGCTGGATGCGCAGTCACTGGAGCAGGCGGTCAGAGCGACAGAGCTTTTGGGGGTACTTCTGGAATTCGGGCCTGAGCAAAAATTGCCAGAGCTGACGGCGGATGACTGGGATCATGCAGGTGGCGTCGGCTTCGAATGTACTTCGCGCGGCGAAGCAGGTATCCGCGAGGCCCTGGAAGCGCAGTTCAGGAAATTCGCCGATGCTTCCGGTACTCCCGGAGCGCGAAAGACCTTTGGGTGCTTTTACAAGGCGATCGCATATTCCAAGTCCCTCAAGGACCCGGGCGACATCGTGCGCATCCTCCGCGAGGTCATCACCGAGAACATCGCCATGCCGGGCGAAACCAAGGTGCTGGGGGAAACGCTTTGCGAACGTCAGCTTCATACGGTCGCTTCACTCGCAAAGGAGCAGAACCTCGATTCCCGGACACTCGCCGACGTGTTGGTAGCAGCTTCAGTGATACCCGAAAATGCGCCCGCCCATTACCCGATCCCTGTGCAAAAGGGGCGGGAGGTCGCCAGTCGTGTGAAACGCATGGTGCATGTGATATCGTTGCCCAATGCGTTGGCTTGCGCTCGCCCGCTGACGGATCAGCTTTTTGAAGAGCGGCTGATCACTCCCATTTACTACGGGAAGCCAGGAACCAGAGGGCACACCCAGAAGGCCGTGGATTGCGAGGAGATTGCCATGCTGGTTGGTAAGCTGCACGCGAGGGCGGGCAAACTGAATGCCGAAACTGATGGGTTGGTTCCGATCTCGAAAGCTGCGGAGAAGGCTAAAGTACGAGCCGTAACCGTGGTGCATATGGTTCTCGGGGGATTTCTCGGACGCGTCTTTCACCTGGCTGGTAAGGACGGGGTAGGTGCGCTCCGTGTGGATCCGGTAGAGGTTAAGCGGCATGCCACAGTCTGCACGGAGGGGCTCTCACCGATGGCCGCCTTCAGTGCGCTGAAGATTCCGAAGGACATTGGGTGGCGGTTGGTGGACCGCTGTCCTGAGGAGCTGAGCTTAGCCGTTCACTGGATCACTGGACCGGATGATGCCCACCGCATCCCAAGGCTCAATCCGGAGGTCGTTGCCAATTTCAAGCGCAACTTCATTCATCCGGCGCGGATCGCCGAGCACCATGGCCTGCAGGTTGGAGAGGTCGTCGGCCGGTTGAAGCGTCGAGGTATTCGGCCCGTTTTGAACAAAGCTGAGATTGGTGTGGACTTCTATCGAGCCAGCGTTCTCGATCTGGATCTATTCACTTAACATAAGGGGCCTTACGAGTTCTTCTTTTCTCTTTGGAGGCCCAGCTATCATATAGAGGCGAAATCGTTGCATAGAATGCAAATGGATCGAGTCTGAATATGGTGAAATAATAGCGTGTCTTTGCCACAACTTGGCCGCATTCGCTCCTCACAGGTTAGCAGTATTAATTTATAATAAAGGAGACGATTTTATGGGTAAAGGACAAGGTAACGGCGGGGGATGGCCTTCGCAGACTGGAAATCCCTCTGGCGGTGGTCGTTCGAATGGCCCGGCCGGCGGGGGCAAGGGCAAGTAAGCCTGCGAAATAGACATTTAGAAGAGATTATTATTACTTTTCAGATGTACGCTGTAAGATAATCGCCGCTCGAATAGAGCGGCGATTTTTCGTTTTTCTTAATCAAGTTGTTTGTGAACTTGGACCTTAGGTGATTGGGTGTCCGGTACGTAATGTTCCGAATGCTTTTGACGCGGTATTAATTGATCGGAATACTGGACTTTAATCGATTGTCGAATATCTATTGTGTCGGCCTGCGTATGTAGAGGGTTTAGTAAAATCAATAACTTACGCTTCTTCAGTAGCTATTATTCGGTTGTCTGTACACAAAACCTCACCCGTATTCCTCAAACCATTGCGTCCAATTTTCGGATCCCCAAGATCTGCAGTTGAATGCACAATCAAGGCCGCGCGCCTGTGTGTGGTGTTGCTTCGAGTCAGCGATCAACACCCTCACCGAACCCGCTTCACTTGCGTCTCACGATAACGGTCACTCAAATCCGGCGCGCTTGGCCTGTGTCACCAGTTCCGTGACCCTCTCGGCATTGTTTGCCGCGACTTGTCCGTCTGCGTTCAAGCGGTTGTTCTCGAATCCGATCCGGGTCTTGCCGCCGTGGCGCATGGCCTCGATCAGGCAGGCGGTTTCTTGAGGGCCGAAGGCGCAGGCGGCCCAGTCGGCGTCCGGCAAGGCCGATTTTAGCCTTTGTGCCAGTGCTGCGACTTCCGTGGGTGTGCTGGTCTGGCCGCTGGTATAACGCCCCAGAACGATCAGGGTCTTCAGCCCGTCGCGGGGGATATCGCCTTGCGCGACAAGCCGGGCAAGATGGGCAATATCCGCGGCGTCATAGAGAATGTGTTGAACGTCGATCTTCGCTTCGGCGCACATGGCAAAGAACCGTCGGGTGACGGCATTGTCTTGATTGGCCGTGATCTCGCGCAGCGCGACCGACACGGCGCGCGGTTTCAGGGTTTCGACCAGATGGCGTTGTTGAGCGGGGGTAAAGCGGCCCGCGGCCTCGCTGGTGATCTGAACATAGAGGTCAGGGGCGCGCTGGCCGAGCTCGCTCAGAAGCTCGGCATAAAGCCCGACGTCCAGAACATGCCGTTGCTCGGTATCGCGCACATGCGCATGAAGGCCATCGGCACCCGCGGCATGGCAGGCTAGGGCGCAGGCGACCGTCTCTTCTATGGTGACGGGGAGGGCAGGGTGGTCCGCCTTGGTCAGCCGCGCCCCATTCGGCGCGACCATAAATCTGGGCAGTGCGGTCATGCGGCAAGCGCCTTGTCGATGGCCGTTGATAGCTTGCCCACCAGCTCATCGATCTGCGCATCCTCGATGATAAACGGCGGCGCGAGCAGCACGTGGTCGCCATATTGGCCATCGATTGTGCCAGACATCGGATAGCAGATCAGACCGGCGGCAAAGGCCTCCTTCTTGATCCGCGCGGCGAGGCCACGGGACGGATCGAACGGTGCTTTGGTGCTACTGTCGGCAACCAGTTCGATCCCGCGGAACAACCCGCGCCCGCGAATATCGCCAATGTTGTCATGATCGCCGAACTGCGCCTTTAGTGCTGCGTCCAGCTTGTCGCCCTGGGTGGTGACATGGGCCAGCAGATCGCGGTCAAGGATTTCGCTAAGCACGGCATTGGCCGCCGTGGCCGCCAAGGCGTGCCCCATATAGGTGTGGCCGTGCTGGAAGAAACCGGTGCCCGCCGCAATCGCTTCATAGATGGCGGCCGAGGTCAGCAGCGCGCCGATCGGTTGATAGCCCGCCCCAAGTCCTTTGGCGATGGTGATCATGTCTGGTGCGACGCCGTCCTCGGTGCAGGCGAACAGGTTGCCGGTACGGCCCATGCCACACATCACCTCGTCTAGGATCAGCAGCACGCCGTATTGGTCGCAAATCTCGCGGATACGCTTGAGATATCCCGGCACGGCAGGAACCGCGCCAGAGGTCGCACCCACGACAGGCTCCGCGAGGAAGGCCATCACCGTATCAGGGCCAAGCCGCAGGATTTCGGTTTCCAGCTCATTCGCCACGCGCAAGCCGTAGGCCTCTTGCGTTTCGCCGTCCTGCCGGTCGCGGTACTCATAGCAGGGGCTGATATGGGTGGTGTCGGCAAGCAGGGGCGCGAACTGGGTACGACGCCACGCATTCCCCCCAGCTGCCAAAGCGCCCAATGTATTCCCGTGATAGCTTTGGCGGCGGGCAATGACCCGGTGGCGCTTGGGCTGCCCGATCTCCAGAAAATACTGCCGCGCGAGCTTGATCGATGCCTCGACCGCTTCGGAGCCGCCAGAGACGAGATATACCCGATCAATGCCCGCCGGCGCGTTCTCGACCAGGCGATCGGCCAAACGCTCTGCCGGATCGGACGTGAAAAAACCGGTGTGCGCGAAGGCAAGCTGGTCCATCTGGGCGTGCAGGGCGGCGCGGACAGCCTGATTTGAATGCCCCAGACAGGAAACAGCAGCGCCGCCCGAGCCATCAAGATATCTGCGTCCGTCCGCATCGATCAGATAGCAGCCGTCCCCCTTGGTGGCGACCGGCAGCGCGCCTTTGGTGGATCTGCCGAAGATATGACTTTTCATGACTGTAGTCCTTGCTTGAAGACGCGCTTTGGGTGACGTGACATCAGCACT
>NZ_JBLXEM010000036.1:0-22333 GCF_048263065.1 Thioclava sp. | reverse complement strand
GCACGGCTCCGCTTTGTCCAAAACCATCGGGCTGCGAGGCGATCACATCGACGGGCACCTCCGAGAGCGCCTCGGGTTGGCTCTGCCAGCCAAAGGCCGCGCCCTCCTCTTCGGCGTGACCGACCTCGCGCTCTTCAGGGGTGCGCTTTTTTGCCATCCGGCGTTCAAGAGAAACGTATTTCTGCATCCGGTCAACCATCAAGCCCTCCCTATTTGATCTACTTATACGGCAGAAAAAGAATATTGACAATATTCTTTAAAGACCTACCATGAAACACCTAGGATCAAAGGAGATACAGATGCCCGCCACCCCTACCGCTGCCGCCCCGAATGCCAGCGCCATCGCCGAAATCGTCGATCTTCGCCCCCTGATCCGACCAGAGCGCCATGTGGTTGTGTTCGCTGCGCTTGATGCACTGGAGCCGGGCGCGACCTTTGTGCTGATCAATGACCACGCGCCAATTCCACTGCTGCACCGGATCGAAGGCAGCTGGCCTGGTCAGTTCGACGCCGAATTTTTGCTGGATGGGCCCGACGTCTGGCAAGTGGCGATCACCCGCAATCCGACCTGAGCAATCATAAGAGCGACACGCAAATGTATCTTGAACCGACGAAAGGTGGATTTCAGATCGACGCGGCAGACCTTGCCCCGCTGCTGGGGCTTGCCCCGCAAGACTTGCAGCGCCTGGTGCGCAACAGCCAGATCACCAGCCTTTACGAGCAAGGGCGCGACGAAGACGCGGGGCGCCACAGAGTCACCTTTCGCCACGGCGCGACCCATGTGCGCCTGACGTTGAACACGCAGGGCGAGGTTCTTGAGCAGACCGGAACGCAGGGTGTTGCGTCCTGATATTTCGGTTGGGTCCGGTATCCGGGCCAACAGATGACAGACGGAGGTGAATGATGAACGCAGTTGTTCCAAGTGCTGATGTGGCGGACCCGACGCGCCGCATCGAAACACCCCCCCAAACGCGCGGCGGCATCCAGTTTCCGCATCTGGTGTTGCTGGCGGAGATGATCGAAGATATCCACACAGGTGACGCGGGAAACCCGGTTGGACTGTGTGAAATTCTTTGTCGTATCCGCAGCGCAAGCGATGCGAAAAAGGCGACAAAAAAACACTGCCTTTACCCGGCCATTCAAGCGGGTGCGCAATGCGACATTGACGCGTCGATTGAAACCATCCGCACGCTGCGCTCAGACCTGATCCGCGACATCGCGCACATTACAAGCATCACGAACGAGTTCACCTTACCAGATGACGCCTGCACAAGCTGGGCCACCCTCTATGCAGGGCTTGCCACCTTCTCAGACGATCTGATGAACCGTCTAACCCATGAGAGGGAGGCGCTTTCGTCACTTCTCAAAACTTCTTGGAGGGACCAATGCTGAAATTAACACTCCCCGCCGACAGGGCCAATATTGACATGACCGCGGTCGCCGCTGCGTTCGGCATCAGCGTGCCGAAACTTGAAGCCTATATAAACATTGGAAAGATAAGTGATTGGCTAGAAGTCGGTGAAGAAGATCAAGATAACAAGCCGCACAAGATATTCGCTTCGCGCACGCTCGGCGTCCGGGTCGATACGGATGAGCTCGGCAATGTCGTCGCGACCAGTGCATATAACGTCGACCACCGGCTCTGTTGATGGCGTGGATGACCCTCCCGACGGCATCGCAATGTGCCATTGTGGCGAGTGTTGAAACCATCACAAAAGGAAGGAGCGTCCATGTGCGGAGTTACTCTCATCGGTATCGATTTGGCAAAGCGCGTTTTCCAGATGCACGATGCGTGCAGTGACGGTTCGATCGCGTTTCGCAAGAAGCTGTCACGGGGGCAGTTGCTCGCGTTTGTGGCACGGCAGCCCAAGTGTCTGATCGCCATGGAGGCATGTGCGACGGCGCATGGCTGGGCTCGGGCATTCGAGGAGGTGGGGCACGATGTCCGCCTGATCCTACCCGTTTATGTTAAGCCGTTCGTTAAGCGCCAAAGGAATGATGTGGCCGACGCAGAGGCCATCAAAGCCCTGATCCGACCTTGAAGGTCGATAGCATTTCTGCGGTGCATCTCTCCCAATGCGGGAATTCATGCATCGCGCAGCATTTTCGGTCCGCGAAGGACAGCAATGCGGAGAGGGTGTGTGGAAACTCTGCCGATAGTGATTTTGGCATGAGCTTCCAGCGCTTGTGTTGGTTTTGACACGTCATCATTATGTTCACTGTTTTTAGGGGAGTCTCGGGCACTTCCGGGGTCGGCAGGAACGCGATCGCGGAACAACGTGCAAAATCGCGACTTTCTTCCCGCAGCCAAGACGCTCGGAAATGCTGACGATGGGCCAGCGCCGCGTTTTGGGGCTCATGGTCGTGAACTCGTTTCAAAACGCGGCGCTGTGCCAACATAAGTCTTCCGAGTGTAACAGTTGACGCGCATGACGACGCGCGGCCAAGCCAAGGAAGCGACGCAAAAAAGGGGCAGTCTGATTTGCCAATCGCGTATGCGAACGGTCCGAGCAAGAAATTGGCACATCGAGACTACCGCTCTATCGTGTCAGAGATTCCAAAGTCACGACCAACTCGTGTGAGCCGTTCTCCAGTGGAAACGTCAGGCCCTCTTTGCCGGGACGTATCATGGCGCCATCAAGATGCGCCGTGGAAATTCCATGCCCCGAGCCGTGGGGGTTTAGAATGGTGATGGTAATGCTGGCTTGGCCAAGGGTGACCGTGGCGGAAAGCTCTGGCCACGCCTTTGGAAAGCAAGGGTTGAGCGAGAGGATATTTCCGGCACGGCTCAATCCCAGCAGGCCTTCGATGCCTGCGCGATACATCCAACCGGCAGCGCCAGTATACCACGTCCAACCACCGCGACCGTCATGCGGCGCGGTGGAATAAACATCGGCCGCAATCACGTAGGGTTCCACCTTGTAGCGCTGAGCCGCGCTTGGTGTGAGAGCATGATTGATCGGGTTGAGCATCGCAAAGAGCTGCCCTGCCGCGTCGCCGTCGCCCAGCCGGGTTTGCGCCAGAATGGCCCACATCGCCGCGTGGCTATATTGGCCGCCATTCTCACGCAAGCCCGGCGGGTAGCCCTTGATATAGCCGGGATCAGCCGGAGTGCGATCGAACGGCGGGGTAAAGAGCAAGGCAAGACCAAGATCGGGGCGCACCAGATATTCGGTCATCGAAGCCATCGCAATCTTGGCGCGTTCGGGGTCGGCGGCTCCCGATAGCACCGCCCAGGATTGCGCGATGCTATCGATACGGCATTCGTCTGAACTGGCGGACCCAAGGATTGCACCATCGTCAAACCTGCCACGGCGGTACCAGGCACCGTCCCAGCCATGAGCTTCAATGGCGGCGCGCACTGCCTCGCCATGGCGCCGCCAAGCCGCCGCCCGCGTGGGGTCGCGGCTGTCGGCAAGCGGGGCCATCATATCGATCGTGGCGATCAGCAACCAACCGAGCCAGACGCTGGTGCCGGTTTCGCCTTCCCCGACCCGGTTCATCCCGTCGTTCCAGTCACCTGTGCCGATCAACGGCATGCCGTCTTCGCCCGTCAGCGCGATCGCCTGATCCAGCCCGCGGGCGCAGTGTTCGAACAGGCTTGCCGTAGTCTCCGAAATCGTTGGCTGAAAGAAATCGTCATGCGCGCCGGGCGGCACTGCCGGTCCCTGCAGGAATGGCAACTGCTCGTCCAGAATGCCCGCATCGCCCGAAACCGCGATATAGCGCGCCACGCCGTAGCCAAGCCAGACACGATCGTCGGAAATCCGGGTCCGCACACCTTGGCCAGAATGCGGCAGCCACCAGTGTTGCACGTCGCCTTCGGGGAATTGGCGGCTTGCGGCGCGCAAAAGATGCGCCCGCGTCATGTCCGGGCGACTGAAGGTCAGGGCCATGCCATCTTGCAATTGATCGCGAAAACCATAGGCGCCACTGGCTTGGTAGAACCCGGCGCGGGCCCAGATCCGGCAGGCCAATGTCTGATACATCAGCCAACCGTTCAGCATGATATCCATTGCGCGGTCAGGCGAGGTGACCTGCACGGTGCTCAGCAAGTCGCTCCAATGCTGTTTCACCGCGCGCAACGTGGCGTCAAGATCGTCTGTGCGAACCCGCTGAATAAGAGCACTGGCAGCGGCTTCGCTGTCGGCCTGCCCAATCTGAAAGACGATTTCAACGCTCTCGCCCGGTGCCAGCGTCACGCGGCGTTGCAGGGCCGCGCAGGGGTCAAGCGCCGCCCCCGTGCGGCCCGAAAGCGGGCGGCCATTGATCGCTACAGGGGCCGCAAGCGTGCCGCCGGGGCCGATGAATTCGGCCCTGTCCGCAGTGATGCTGCTGGTGTTCTCGCCCAAATCGGCAAACGCGATGCGTCCGGGAAAGGCCGTACTGAAGGTGTTGCGGGCCAGTATTGCGCCGGCCTCCGGGTCCGGCTTGGTGATCACGAAGCCCGCCGTCGCACTGCGCGATGGGCCCAGCACCCATTCCGCATAGGCCGTCACCGACAGCCTGCGCACCGTGCTGCCGGTATTGCGCAGGGTCAGCCGGGAGATCTTGACCGGTGCATCCAGTGGCACTAATTGAATCATCTCGGCGGCGATCCCGCTGCTTTCATGTTCAAACGCCGAATAGCCGAAACCGTGGCGCGCGGTGTAGGTGCCACTGCGCCGGATCGGTAACGCGGTTGGGGTCCAGACCTGATCGGTATCGAGGTCCTGCAGGTAGATCGCCTCGCCCGCAGGGTCTGTGACCGGATCGTTCGACCACGGTGTAATCTGGTTCTCGCGGCTGTTTTCGGACCAGATATGGCCTGATCCTTCGGCTGACACCTGAAAGCCGAAGACCGGATTGGCAATGACGTTGATCCAGGGCGCAGGCGTCGTCATGCCGTCGCGCAGGACCGTCACATATTCGCGCCCATTCTCGGTAAACCCTCCCGTGCCATTGAAGAATTCCAACGCAGTCAAAGGCGGTGACGATCGGGCCTGAGGCGGTGCTGTCTGGACGGGCGCAGCGGTGTCCTGCGGCAGGGGTAGCAGCGCCAACTGTTGCGCGATGCTGCCGCGCCCGGCAACCAGAACCACGCGGGCAATGGACAACAGATGCGCCCGCGCGTCGGGGCCAAGAATATCCGACCGCAAAGTGTAAACGCTGCCATTCGCGGGTGCATGAATGCCGTCAGCCTGTGGTCGCGAGCGGGTCGTGCGCACGGCACTGTCGATTGCGATCTGGAGGTCCTGAACATAGGACGACGACCGGTCGTTCAGGATGACCAGATCGACGGCAAGCTGGCGCATTCCCCAATATTCATGCGCGCTCAGGATCTGGTTTAGAACGCCGATGTCTTGAGAATCGTCGATCTGCAACAGAACAATGGGCAAATCACCCGAAATCCCCAAGGCCCAAAGTGCCGATTGGTGGGCTGCCCCGGCGACGATTTTTGCCTTCGAGGCACGCATGCACCCGTCAGCCCGCATGACCATGCCGCCCAAGCTTTGGAATTCACCGGCATCGGAGTGCGTGATCCCGAGGTGACGTAGTTGCACCTGCGCCTGAGTCCAGGACAGCGTCGCCGCCCGTGCGAATGCGGATGAATCTCGATGGCGGTCGACAAGGTCAAGAAGGGCATCGGGAGAATCGGCGAGCATGGTCCAGAATGTCACGCGGGTGACGCCGCCTGCCGGAACATTGACGCGGCGACGGATCGAAAAGATCGGATCCAGCACCGTACCCGTCGTCCCCGAAAGCGGCGCATCAGCGGCGGTGGCCTGTTGAATGCATGCGCCCACGTCCGATGAATTTTGCGCGGTCGGTTTCAAACTGGATCGGCGCGGTTTCCTCTCCCTCGATGACAGCGATGTGGGCAGCCCAAATCTCGGGGTCGCTGGGGGCGCGCCGGCGACGGGTCGCGATGATGACGCCAAGTTCCGGCAGATAGTCCGTGACCACGAACAGCTTCGAAAACGCGGGATGCGCCTGATCGGCCGATTGCGGGGCCAGCGCCAATTCGGCGTACGAGGTCACATCGATCTCGCGGGCGCGTCGTCCGGTATTGGTCAGCGTCACCCGCCGCGCCTCGGCGTCATCCTCGGCGGAGACGACAACCTCGGTCAGCGCGGCAAACCGGGGCAACTGCCACGTGAAAGACGCCTGATGTTCGCTGAAAACGGCGCGATGGCGCGCGGCTTCGGTGCGTAATGGCTGAACGGCGGCGGACCATTGTGTGCCGGTTTCCATATCACGCAGGAATATGAACGACCCCAGCGCCGCCTGTGTCGGCTCTGCGCGCCAGCGCGTGATCGCGAGATCGCGCCACCGGCTATAGCCCTCACCCGTCGCCGTCAGCATGACGCCGTAATTGCCGTTGGACAGCAGATGCGCGGTCGGCACGGCCGCTGCAGGCGCATCAAAGACCCGCATGCTGGGCGCATCGGTGATTTGTGCCGCGCCCACCATCACGTCCTTTGCCCGCGGCGGGGCGGCAGCGACGTCGCGCGGCACCCGCTCGTGCAGCAGCAGTTCGACCCCTTTGATCATCGGCTCGGCATGAAACCGGTCGCGCAGACGGCCGTTTTGCAGAGCGTTGGCAATGCTCGTGATCGTCATACCCTGATGATGGGCCATAAAGCTGCGCACCAAAGCGTGGTCCTGACCCTCGCGCAGACGGGCGGGCGTGAAGTCGACAGCCTCGTAAAACCCATACCGCCCCTGTGCGCCGAGCGAGGCGAGCCTGTCGTAGTTCCGCACGGCCCCCACCGGGTCGACCATTGCGGCGAGCCCTGTGGCATAGGGGGCAATCACGCGGTTTTCGCTCAGGCCGCGCTTCAGTCCGAGACCGGGGACGCCGAAGTTCGAATACTGATATGTCATTGCGAGATCGCGGGCATTGTAGGAGGACTCGGAAATGCCCCACGGCACCCCGATCAAAGCGCCATAGGTTTGCTGGCAGGCCACGACCAGCCGGTTTGTCTGCTCCAGCACCGATCCCACCGGCGCGCGCATCACGAGCGACGGCATGAGGTATTCAAACATGCTTCCCGACCACGAGATCAGCGCCGAACCGCTCCCGATCGGCGTCGCGGTGCGTCCCAATCGGAACCAGTGACGGGTATCCACATCGTTTTTGGCAATGGCGAACAGGCTAGCCAGTCGCGCCTCGGAGGCCAAGAGATCATAGCAATTCTCGTCCAGCCGGTTGGTGCCCAGAGAAAATCCGATGGAAAGAAGCTTTTTGTCAGGCTCCAGCAGAAACGCAAAATCCATCTCGGTCGCGATGGCGCGCGCCATCGTCTCGACCTCAGCCAAAAGCTCCGCGTCGGGCTGCGCAGCCTGGTCGTCAAGGTAGTCCGCAAGGCTTTGGCACAGCGCTCCGGTCCAGAATGCGACATCTGCACCGTGATCCGCCTGCCCCTGCGCGAGTTGATGGGCGGCGGACGTGGTGGCGATCATATCGCCCAATGCGGTCTTGTCGGTCTTTGCCGCGACAGCAAGCGAGTCCAGCATTTGTGCCATTGCCGCGTTTTCGGGCCCGGCCCGCAGCGCCTCTTGCGCGAGGGAAATGGTGTCGCCCAGCGATTGGCGCAGAACCGTCTCAGGCACGGGAACCCTCTGCCAGTCGCGGCAGGCCTGCGCGATTACGATCAGGTGGCCGGCGAGATTGCCGCTGTCCACTGTCGACACGTAAGCTGGCTCAAGAACCCGCAGATCGCGCGTGTCGTGCCAGTTGTGGACGTGCCCCCGCCAGCGCGGCATCCGCTCGATCGTCTGCAGCGTGTCTTTTAGTCGGCGCAGTGCTGCCGTCTGCCCGATCCACCCCATATCGCGCGCGACAACCGTCGACAGCAGATAAAGACCGATATTGGTGGGAGAGGTGCGACTGGCGATGGTGGGCTGTGGGGTTTCCTGAAAATTGTCCGGCGGCAGGTAATTTTCTTCTGCCGTCACGAAGGTTTCGAAATAGCGCCATGTCCGGCGGACAATCAGGCGCAGCGCCCGTGCCTGATCGACCGACAGGGGCGCAGCAGGTCTGGCAACGCGGGGCAAGCTTACGGAACGCGCCAGCGCCGGAGCGCCCAGCCACGCCAGAGCAAAAGGGACGAGCCAGGGCCGCATGGCCGGGTTGATCCAAGCGGCAATTGCGCAGGCCCCAAGCCCGAGGATCACCCCCGGCGCCATCCTCCGATACTGACCCGCCATCGACGGGATCGCGCTACCCCCCGCATGCGCCGCCGTCATCCATTCCAGCATATGCCGGTGCGAAACAGCCAGCCGCCAAGTCGTGCGCCCGATTGCGTCCAGCGCGGTGATCGCCATATCGGCCAAAAGGATCATCGACAGGGCCGTCTGAGCCAGCGCGATCTTTACGTCATTGGCCAGCGCGGCAAAGTGACTGCGCAGGGTGACACCGGTACGGGCCGGAATGATCCCGAAGGGCAGCGGTAGCAAGCGCGGCAGCGCCACCATCCCCACAATCCACGTCGTCCAGATCAGCGCGACGGCGGGCGACATCATCCATCCGGAAAAAAGGGTCAGCATCGCCATCGGCGCCAGCAGCGACAGCCGCAGGTTGTCGATCATCTTCCAGCGCCCCAGCGCCGGGACGCCTCCTTTGACGGTGCGTCTTTTACCAAACAGCCACGGCCAAAGCTGCCAGTCCCCGCGCGCCCAACGGTGGCGGCGGCGAATGTCCACGTCATACCGGCTTGGGAAATCCTCCACGACTTCGATATCCGAGGCCAGCGCGGCGCGTGCAAAGACACCTTCGAAAAGGTCATGGCTTAGCATAGTGTTTTCGGGCACTCGCCCAGCCAGCGCGGCCTCGAAAGCGTCAACGTCGTAGATGCCCTTGCCGGTGTAAGACCCTTCATTAAACAGATCCTGGTACAAATCCGAAGTTGCCGTGACATAGGGATCAATCCCGCCCTGACTGGAAAATATCTGCTGATAAAACGATCCGCCTGACCCTGTCGGAAGGTCGGCAGTCACGCGCGGCTGAAGTAAACCATAGCCCCCCGTTACCCGGCCAGCCGCGTCATCGAAACGGGGCCGATTCAGCGGATGCGCCATCTTGCCGATCATCTGGTGTACGGTTCCGTGCAGCAGGCGCGTATCGGCATCTAGCGTGATCACATAGCGCACGTCCTGCGGCACCCTGTCAGACTGGACATCGAAACTGGTGTCGTTCGCCCCGCGCAAGAGTTGGTTCAACTCGGCCAGTTTACCACGCTTGCGCTCCCATCCCATCCAGACGCCTTCGCTGGCGTTCCATAATCGGCGACGGTGCAGGAAATAAAACAGCGGCCCGTGATCGGACGGATAGCGCGAATTCAATTCTGCAATCGTTGAAAGAGCGGTGGCCACCAAGGCATCGTCTTGCGCGCTGCTTTCAGAGGTGGCGTCCGTGGCGTCGGACAAAAGCGCGTAATGCAACGCGCCGCCAACACTTGACAGGTGGTGAACCTCCAGCCGTTCGACCTGTACAAGCAGTTCCTCGCGGGTGTGCAAAAGCACGGGCACCGCAATAAGGGTGCGCAGGTCCGCGGGAATGCCCTTGGCAAAGTCCAAGGCAGGCAGGGGTTTGGGCACCACGGATCTTGTGACGATCAAATTGACGACCGCCACGCCCACATCCACCGCGATCGCCAAACCGGTTATCGCCAGCACGATCAGCGCAGGAACGCCCGCCCCCTCTGCCCACGCGAAAGACAGCGCAAAGCCCAGGATCACGAGGGACAGGGCGGCAATCGCCGCCAAGTAGCCGCGCAGGCCAGATCGCGCGATCCAGCGATACAGGCGTAGACGCAGCGATGGTTTAAACGCCAGTCTGGTTTCCAATGCCACGCGTCCGTCCCCGATCAGCCAATAGCCCGGATCGCGGCGGTGTGGCGGCTCTGCTGACGCGGCAAGTTCAAGACTTGCATCTGCGACCTCGATCTCTGTCTTATCGGTGCCACGGGCGATGATCTCAATTGCGGTGCGATACCGATTGCGGGTCGCGAAATCCATGTCGGCAAAGCCAGACGCGGCCCTGAGGCGAGCGTCGATTCCGCTGACCTCTTCAAAGAATACCGCCCAGTCCATTTCGGATACGAGCCGCATTGAAGTTACAATGTTGCGCATGGTGACGTTGGATGCGGCAAGTCGCATCTGCTCACTGGCAACGACCTCTTCGATCGAGGTGCCCTGTCCGTGTAACCGATCTTCGAGCCAGCCGAAAAGGGGCGTCTGCGCCGGGTCGAACCCGCGCAGACGCTTGGCAATCTGGGCAGCGACACTCTCGTGTAGCGGCGCGGCTTCATAGGGGCCAAGGGCAGCGTGAACCGAGGCTAGCTGTGACTCGCCAACGGTTTGTTGCGCAATCATCACCGCGTTCACAAGCGCATCGGCCTGTTCGCGCAGCGCCTGACCCTCGACAATCTGAGCCGTCAGACGGCGCATATTTTCAATCAGCACGATGCGCAGGGTGATCGCCACAGCCCACAACTCGCCGATCATCAGGGGCTCTACCTGCTGATAGGCCCGAACATAGCGGCCGAGCACCGGCCCCGAGATAAGACTGTCAGTATGCGCGATGTAGGCCCAAGTCAGTCCCAGAACGCGCGGATAACCGGCGAAAGGTCCGTCGGCGAGCTTTGGCAGCTGGCGATAATATCCCGGTGGCAAATCATCGTGGATCTGGCGCAACTGCTCTTCGACAAGGTGGTAATTGTCCAGCAGCCATTCAGCAGCCGGGGCGATTGCCTGCCCGGCTTGCAGCGCTTGGGCGCAGGACCGATAGGCCTTGAGCAGAAATGCGGCGTTGTCCTTGACGCGGGCATCAAGGCGGGGCGTTGCGCGCGCAGCGCCGGCAGAAACTTGCTGCGCCGCCGCCAGAGATTGCGCGTGATGATCAAGCCGTTCCGTCCCGAACAGGTCGGCCCTGATAGGCGCTTCGTCTTGCCATACCTCCAGTCCGTTGCTGACAGGCAGCCATGGCAACATCCGCAATATCGGGGCCATGACCTGCGTAAAAGTCAACGTGGTGACGCCGTGACCGGCTCACGAGGGAGCTCGGTGCCAACAACCTTGAGCGGCTTGGCAACAACGGTTCTGGTCGTTTCACGCTTGGCCGCGTGATAGTCCGATGCCGCGCGGCCAATGGTCTCTCCGCATACAGCATCAGCGCGGATACGGCGGGCCATTTCGGCCCATTTGGTTTCGATTTCCTTCCAGTCCATGGGATCATCCTTTCGTGTCATGGCAGTAACTAAGGTGCTGACCGACCGTTACGCCTGTTTGAAAGGCGCCAGAGGTGTCAGGATCGTAAGACTCCAGCGCCTGCGCGCGGCTGGCGCGTCGACGACAAAAACGCTTGGCGCGTGGGTTTAGACCGACGCCGCGTGATTTGATCTACACGCTGCGTTGGTCTTTTCGGCGTTCGCGCTATGGGACTGACAACTGACACCGACGCCCTGATGCGTCCGCCTTCTCAGTTGCCTGACGGGCGTTGGGCCCCGCCAAAAATCCGTCGTAATTCCTGCAGTCTTGGCGAGTGGCACAAGACCGCAACGCAATGAGGCACTTCGTATGGGTCGCAACGGCGATGGCGCCAGTCAGCTGCCTCTCGCTGTCTTCACCCTTGTCGCCAATAAAAACTCTGACCGCCGGTTTCGCGGCACTGACCCTGTCAATGATCCGTTTGGCACCCGCATCCATCGCCTCATGAATGACAAATCGGATCACCCGGCGGTCATAGACCTGCGAAAGCTCTTTCTGCGTCACCAGCGTTGCGGGACGCATGCGCTTACCTTTAAGAGGGGCGCGAAAGATCACGGTCTTGATGGCACTGTTCGGATGGACCACAAGCAATCCCCCTTGCCATGAGTGGTTTCGCTAATACAATGCGGATCCGCCCAGAGCGGTTCCCGCATTGATGCTGCAAATGTGTAAAGTCAGAAAAACAAGTCTCAAACGCGCGATCTTTCGCCGAGCGAGGTTCTGAGGCTGCGGATCGGCACGAACGAGCCAATATTCGCGGTCACTTTTGCCATACGAAAGTGTGCTTGAAATCCTCGACGCAGCCCAAATGGCTCAATTGCTTCGGGACATGCAAGATCGCATTTTGCGCATATCACATTTCGCACGGCGACGGTACCGCCTTTTTCTCGTCTGACAGGTAATCAGCGAAAGATCGCATGCCTTTCACATGTGTGGTTTAGGCCCCATTTCACCGCGAAGGTTTACAACTGAACCGAGATCGCGGGGGGTGTGACGGCCATGTGCGCGGGTGCTCCTCATCGCACCTCCGGTATTCAGCGTATGCTTTCCTCAGGTGTTTTCACATAAGCCGGCTCTGTTGATGGCGTGGGTGCCCCTCCCGACGGCATCGCAATGTGCCATTGTGGTGAGTGTTGAAGCCATCACAGTAGGAAGGAGCATCCACGCCATCAACAGAGTCCCTTCGGCCCAAACGATGGCGCTTGGCGACCTTGCGTTGTTCAGTCGGGATCCGCCCGTTTCTTGCGCCAGTCCCTGGCTGCCGCGACAACGAGGGGGGGGGCAGGGTAAGTGCACCAAGCCCGATGGCGGCCTAGGCTGCGCGCCCCGGTTCTCCGCTGACGGCTTCGTTTCCGAAATGGGCCAGAACGAAACTGGCAAGAATGATGCCGGCGAGCGTGGCAGTTGCGAAGCGCCAGATGCGTAGACAACTCAGATCCGCAGCATAGCTGACAATGTCGAAGGAGATGAACAGCATCAACCGGCTGGCAAAGACCGTGATCGTCAACGCATTTTGCGATCCGAGCCAGCCCGTGTCCAATTTGCCGCCAAACCACCTGGTGAGCGCGCCGCGCCCCAGAAACCTGGCAAGACCGAAGGCGACCAGGGCGCCGAGCCAGCACCAAGGACAATATAGATGGTGCCCTGTGTATGGCCGTATGCAGCGCCAGCGGCCACGGCGATCGGAGCGCTAGGAATTGGCGTGGCAACAATAGCAATGGCCATGAGCGCGATGATCAGTACCGGCCCCCAACCGCCAGCGCCATCCAACCAGCCCAAAATACGCTCGCCGTTTAGATTTCCGACAAAGTCCGACAAGGGGCCGAAGAATAGCGCCACGGCGAGGACCCCGAACGCACCTGCCAGGATGGTTTTTGTCTTCATTCCAATTACAAGCCTGCCCACTACTGGAACATTTTACAAGTGACTCGGAATGAGGGGGCGTGCACCGACGAAATCGAGACTGCTTTCGTCAGGCGGCGTCGACAGCTGCGCGCAACATGTCCCGCACCTCGCCCGCTACTTTGTGCAGTTCGTTGTTGTCGATAGCCTGCATTGATGCCACCGGATCAATGGCGCTGATCTCGGTGCCGCTGTCGATTTTACGCAGGATGACGTTGCAGGGCAGCATCGCACCCACCCGTGGCTCGATCCCGATGGCCTGATGCGCCATTTTCGGATTGCACGCGCCGAGAATACGATAGGGTGCCATGTCGACGTCGATCTTCTGTTTCATCGTGGCCTTGACGTCGATCTCGGTCAGAACGCCAAAACCCTTGTCAGACAATGCCTGGCGGATGCGCATTTCCGCGTCATCGATGCCGACATCCTTCATTATGCGGTCGTATGTGTAAGCCATTTCAATCTCCATTGATCATTTGGACAAGTATTTGACCAGCGCCAGGATTCCCAGCACGATCAAAACAATGACAAGCAGCATCCAGATGCCACCCATGCCGAAACCCATCATGACCTTCTCCATTCATTCGGGGCGAAATCGGCGTCGGCGAGATGCCGACGCCAACCCGCTCAGTTGTTGTCCATCATAGCGCCGTTGTTCATCGCCGGGCCTTGACCGGGCTGCATTTGCCCCTGGCTGTTGCGCATCATTTGGGCGCGCTCCATCATGTTGGCCGGAGCGACCATCTCGTCAGCCGTGATAGCGCCGTCGCCATTTTCGTCGAGAGCCTGGAACCGGTCCACCATCTGATTGCGGATCATCGCGCTGTGCAGAGTCTCGAACTCGGCGATCGAGAGTGTTCCGTCGCCATTTGCGTCAAACTCCTTCAGCTTTGCCTGCAGCTGCGCACGCAGTTCTTCGGGCGTCACCGTGCCGTTGCCGTCGGCATCGAACATCTGCATCATGCCGCCGTCCATGGGTCCCATGGCGCCCATCATCCCATCGCCCATCATATTGCCATGCATGCGCTGCATCATGCCCATCATGCCAGCCATTCCATCCATGTCGCCCATCATGCCGGAACGTCCGCCCTGCATCATGCCCGCCCGGTCATTCGACCCGGGTTGGCCAGAATGCCCGTGATTGGAATCTGCGAAAGCCACGCTTCCGATTGCGGTGGCGGCAAGGACTGTCGCTGCGAGGAGAGTTTGGTGGGTCATGTTGATTACCTCATAAGTTTGTTGCGATGGTTCACATATGGCAGCACTAGGTCGCAGCGTAATGCCGGGAAACAGCGGATTTGTATCTCTCGGTCGCAATCACCGTGGCTGTTACATTTCGTGACAAATCTCTTCGGGAAAACCTCGGGGCAAACGCTAAAAGGAACAGCATGACCGATCAGCCCCATATCCTTGTTGTGGATGACCATCGCGAAATTCGCGATTCAGTCACCCGCTATCTGGAAAAGAACGGATTGCGCGCAACTGCCGCGCGCGACGCTGTCGATATGGATGCAAAGCTTGCGAACGGGCAGTTCGATCTGATCGTCCTGGATGTGATGATGCCCGGAGAGGACGGGCTGTCGGTCTGCCGTCGCCTATCGGCAAAGGGCTCAACGCCCATCCTGATGCTGACAGCGCTCGGCGAAGAGACGGATCGGATCGTCGGGCTCGAGATCGGGGCGGACGACTACCTTGCAAAGCCGTTCAACCCCCGCGAACTGATCGCCCGGATCAAGGCGATCCTGCGGCGGGCCTCCCGGCCGGAAATTTATGCAGGCACGTTGTCTGGTCGCCACATCGCATTTGCACATTGGAAACTGGATACCGACAGTCGCTTGCTCACGCGGGAAGACGGTGAAAAAGTTGATCTGACCGGTGCTGAGTTCAAGCTGCTCACCGTCCTGCTGGAACGTCCTCGGCATGTTCTTAGCCGCGATCAGTTGCTTGACCTTACTTCGGGTCGGTCGGCCTCGGTCTTTGACCGGACAATCGACAACCAGATCAGCCGGTTGCGCCGCAAGATCGAGCCCGACCCGGCAAGATCGCGCCTTATCATGACGGTACGTGGCGGGGGTTATTGTCTGGCAGCCGACGTGGAAGAGCTGAACTGATGCCTCGCCTTTTTGATAGTCTGCGCGCACAATTGGTACTTTTGATCATTGTGGCTCTCGCGATAGCCCAAGCCGTCAGCCTTTGGCTGTTTGTAGACGAACGTAGCCTTGCCGTGCGCGCTGCACTTGGTTTCGAGGCCGCAGGCCGTGCCGCCAACGTGGCGCGTTTGATCGAGGAGGCGCCGGAAAGCCTGCAACCTGCGATTCTGCGGGCCGCCAACTCTCCACTCGTCCGGTTCGACCTGTCGGATATGCCGGCTGTCGATCATAAAACCCATGCGGATAGCGGTGCGGTCGAAGCAAGGGTGCGTGGGCTGCTTGGGCAATCGAGCCACCGTGAAATCCGCGTGGAACTGCACGAGGTTGATCAAGGCATTCTTCCTATGCCCCATCTCGCCCCCGAAATGGCCGAAATGCATCTGGCGATGATGCGCGGACAGTTGTCGGCGATCGAAATGCAGCTTTCGATCGCTTTGACCGACGGCCAATGGCTGAACGTAGGAACGCGGTTTGAGCGCCCGCCCCTGCAATGGCCCTTGGTTTCGATTGTCAGTTTCGGGATGACGGCGGCGATCATCCTGGTCGTGGTGTGCTGGTTCTTGCTCACGCGGTTGACCGGCCCGATCCTGCGCGTTTCTCAAGCCGCTGACCGGCTTGGGCGCGGCGAAGACGGAAAACCCCTGCCTTTGATCGGCCCCGCCGAAGTGCGGAACCTGACCCATACGTTCAACCGGATGCAAAACAGGCTAACGCGCTTTATCGCAGACCGAACACAGCTTCTGGCGGCCTTGGGCCACGACCTGCGCTCACCGCTGACGGCTCTGCGGGTGCGTGCAGAAATGGTCGAGGACGACGAGACGCGCGACAGCCTGGTCGCCTCCATCGAAGAAATGCACGAGATGGTAGACGCGACCCTTGCCTTTGCGCGGGGAATGGCCAGTGCAGAAAGCTCCGAGACGGTGGATCTGGGCACATATCTCGCCCGGCTCCAATCGGACATGATAGACAGCTTCACGCTGCAGGAAAACGGAATGGTCGCGGTGCGTTTGCGCCCTCAGTCGCTGCGACGTGCCCTGCGCAACATCATCGAGAATGCGCAGCGATATGGCGGATCGGCCGATGTGGCGTTCGGGCAGGACGTCGACCATGCCTTTGTTACGGTATCCGACAACGGCCCCGGTATTCCGGACGCCGAACTGGAACAGGTGTTCGAACCGTTCTTCCGGCTTGAAAAGTCGCGCTCGCGCGAAACCGGCGGCACTGGGCTTGGCCTGTCGATCGCGCGGACGATCATCCGCGCACACGGCGGTGACGTGAGCCTGTCAAACCGAAGTGCGGGCGGTTTGGAAGCAACCGTGACGCTGCCACTCGAGGCGCCATATCAAATCAATCAAAGGATAGAGTCATGAAAAATTGCACATTTATCGCCACACCTGCACTCCTGTGGTTCTTCGCACGACCAGCGCTGGCCGATAGCTACGATGGCTTCGGCCACATGTGGGGAGGAGGCAACTGGATGTTCGGCGGCCTGATGATGGTGGTGTTCTGGGGGCTGATCATTGGATTGATTGTGTTGGTCGTCCGTGGCTTTTCGGGTCGTTCCGACGGCGCCGCAGGTCAAAGCGCCTTGGACATTCTCAAAGAACGCTATGCCCGGGGTGAAATCGACGAAGAGGAGTACGAGCGCCGGAAGGCAAAGCTCGAAAGCTGAGACTTTTTCCGCGCAGCCGACTAACAGGATGTGAGTCCAAATTGCGGCACCACGCTTGACCTTCCCTTGGGGGAAGGTGGCAAGCACGCTGAAAAAAAGTCAACCCAATTACCCACGAAACAAAGTGCATCTGATTTCATGGTGTTGAAAACCATATAGAAAACACACTTGCTCCCCTAATTCGCGCGATTTTAGGCGTGTCTCTTTGGAATTCTCGGTTTCGGCCAATATTGCCGATCCCCGGAGTTGGAGACAAGTATGATCACAGAATTGAAGTCGGTGCGAGATATCTGGAAAAAGATGCCCAGCGAGCGCCACGCACGCATTTTCCTTGAAGAGATGATCTGGCCATCTGGTCGCCATTGCCCGCATTGTGGCAGCCTTAGCTCAACCCCAATCCGAGGGCGCACTGCTCGCCCTGGCCTCTACCAATGCGCCGAACGCGAGTGCCGCCTTCAATTCACTGTCACCACAAAGACACCGATGCATGCCACGAAACTGGACCTTCGGATCTGGATTGCGGCAATCTTTCTGGTGCTAACGTCCAGCAAGGGAATCTCGTCCGTCGTCATGGCGCGGATCCTGGGTGTGAATCAGAAAACGGCTTGGAAGCTGGGCCATGCGATCCGGGAGTTGATGGATGTCCGCGAGGCGGTTTCCGCTAGGTTAAATGGTGTTGTCGAGGTGGATGCGGCATATGTCGGCGGTGCCCCCAAGTTCAAAAAGGCTGTGAAGAACAAGCGTGGCCGGGGCACAGGTAAGCCCATGGTGCTGGTTGCGGCGGATTGCACTGGGCAGGCAAAGGCGACTCTGATCCCGAATGCGCAGGGCGCAACTCTCGGTCCGACCATGAAAGAGTGGATTGATCCCTCATCGGCCTTGATGACCGACAGCAACACCGCTTACCGGAAGATCGGTCGGAGCTTTGCATCACACCACACTGTCAACCATGGCAAACGACAGTATTCGCGGCCTTCCAAGGGAGCACACATCAACACCGTGGAGGCTGTGAACTCCCAAGTGCAGCGCGCCCTGATTGGTGTTTATCATCGCCTGGGCCGACAACATCTTCAAAGATATCTGGACGAAATTCTGTGGCACTGGAATCATCGCCAGCAGGAAGTGAAGATCAGGAACAAAATAACATCATCTGGCACCAAGACGATAGCCACGACGTCTGGAAACCGATCCCAGTCGTCGAACAGATTCAAGGATTGCTCTGTTGTGCAGTCGGTCGCCAAGTTCGCAGAACGCCCCAGTGGGGGCTAAGTTGGCCTTAATCTCGTGTAACGCCAGATGGATAATCTCCGAATGAATTGCCCAATGTGAAGCCGACATGAGTTGCTTTGTGCGTATCGATGCCGATGATAACTGGATGTGTGGTCTTCATGGTGCCCTCATTGCTAAGAATGCCCAGGCACCGATCCGAGGGGACAGGACTGTGAAGGGGCGTCCCCGCCAAGCTCCTATAAGGTCACATCTCGCCCGTTGCCGGGGCGACTTGACGGTCGACACGTCAACGCAATGACACGTAGTCAATCGTAACATGGGTCAGGCCATCAAGCCGCAATACCATACTCACAGTCGTGACAATTGCCACGTCGGCTCATGTTGAACCGGCAGTTGTTTGCTTGCAAACGACGAGAGGCTGGCTTCCAAGTTGTGCTGGCTGAGAAACAATTGCCACTCTCGGCTGGTGAACTGCGACCCCTGATCGGAATGGATCATCACCTTGGACGTGGGTTTTCGTCGCCAGACCGCCGCCAGTAGGGCCTGTAGCGCCGGATCGGTCGTCATGCGAGGCTGTGCCGACCATCCGACCACGCGCCGCGAAAACAGATCAATGACAACCGACAGATACAGCCAACCCTCATGGGTCTTGATGTAGGTGATATCGGTCACCCAGACTTTGTCAGGCACGTCGACATCGAACTGCCGATCCAAAGCATTTGTGGCGACCACAGATGGCTTGCCGCTATATCGGCCAGGGCGGCGTCGGTATCCTATCTGCGCTGAAATGCCGGCCAAGCTGGCCAGTCGGGCGACCCGGTTCTCAGAAATCTGTTCTCCCTGATCGCGCAGATCATCAGTCAGCTTGCGCCTTACGGTGATTGCAAAACAATCACCTACCGGCCAATGGATAGCCATAGACCTTGCCACTGTCGCCCCAAGACTGTCGGATCAACTCTGTCTGCCGTGCGTCGTCCTGCGCACGCTGGCTTAACGGTTCTTTAAGCCATGCGTAGAAACCGCTGACGTGGATCATAAGCACGCGGCACATCGAGCGAACGGAAAACTCGGATCGGTGAGCCCGGATAAAACCATACTTCAACCGCTGCCCGGCAGCGGATGTTTACATCCGCGAGAGGGGGGACTCTCGCGCGAAGTATGCTGCGGCCTTCCTAAGAAACAGCCGCTGTCTCGGGAATAGGTGCCAAAGCGTAACCCATTGTTTTGGCGCGCCGTTGGAGATTTGAGAGGACACGTTGCCGATGTCGTTCATCATAGGCCGCTGCACCTTGATCCTGATATGTCATGCCGTGGCGGATGGCGTTGTAGAACAAGACTGCAATCTTGCGCGCCGTGGCCGTGACTGCCTTCTGCTTGCCGATCCGCGCCGATAGACGTCGATAAAACGCTCCTAAGGCCGTGTCGCTTCGACCAATCGTGACGGCAGCCAGACGCTGAAGCGCTGCCGCGCGACTAGAGGATCGGCGTGTTCGAGACGACAGCAGCTTGCCACCAGAGATCTTGTTGCCGGGAGCCAGACAAAGCCACGACGTGAAGTGCTTGGCGCTCTTCCAGGCGCGCAGGTCCGTGCCGCATTCCGCCACCAGCTTCAGGGCCAGAGATGGCCCGAGGCCATGGATCTGCGTCAGGTCTGTGCCCAACACCCCGTATAGCGCGGCCCTCACATCGAAGGACGGTGCATTGTGCTGCTGGCCTTTGATCCGAGCCCGCGGCAGCGGCGCCAGATCATCGTCGGCCCGGACAGTCAAAGCTGCAACTGCCGCCTCCAGCTTCCGGTCGCATGTCTCAATCTGGGCCTTGTAGAAGTCGTAAAGTTCCAGCGACTGTGTCAGAGCAAAGACATGCTCCTCACGGTCGTTGCCGACCAGCGCGGCTTTGATCGTGCCCAACGATGACTTGCAGCGGACATCGCGGAAGGCGGCAAGAACTTCAGAATCACGCTCGCCCTCGACAATGGCACGGATGATCCGCATGCCTGTTGCGCCGGTGATATCGGAGACGACATGATGCAATTGCAGGTTCATCTCCATCAACGCCTTCTGCATGTGCTGGATGTGAGCAGCGGCATACTCGGTGAGCCGTTCCCTTTGCCGCATGTAGGCGCGGAGTGTGGCGATCTCTGCCTCAGGGCGGAAACTGCCGCGGAGCAGGCCATAGGAATGCAACTGGCGCAGCCATCCCGCATCGCTGACGTCCGTTTTGCGTCCTGGCACATTCTTGGCATAGCGGGCATTCACGAGGATGACCTCGAAACCATGCGCTTCAAGGATCTCGAAGGCCGGTATCCAGTAGACGCCGGTCGACTCCATCGCCACGCTGGTCACGCCGCAGGACCGAAACCAGTCGGCAAGGTCGTGCAGGTCCTGGGTGAATGTCCCAAAGGCGCGCACTGGCATGATGTCGGTGTCAGGGTTTACAGCCGCCATATGCATCGTCGAGCCGATGTCGATCGCAGCCGCATTGGGATTGACCATCTTCAGGTCTGGGTGGCCACCGGTTTTGCGCTTTGTCATGGCATCTCCTCCGTTCAAGTTGAAGGGCGTGGGCCATGCAAGTTCGTCATCTTCCTAACCGGGATCACCGCAATGGCGGCGTCACCACTCTCAAGTGCGCATCGGCCCATGTGCCACGTTTTTTAACGGGGTCCAGCCCGCCAATAAGCCATCGGCAACTGCCCTTCAGGCGCAGCATAGCACAGGCTGTTGCTACCGCGCACAGGCGGGCAGCGGCCCGGAACAGTTTTTTAGGATGTCGCGCTCCTCGGTGACGCGGGCCAGTTCCTTCTTCACCCGACGGAGCTCGATGGCCAAATCCGCCTCGGCTTCTCGAGCCTTGGCGGGCTTCGCAAACTGAGCCTTCCATGTGTAGAGCGACTTAGTGCTGACCCCAAGCCGCTCGGCCACCTCGCTGACCGCATAACCCCGATCAACAATCTGCGCCACAGCGTCCCTTTTGAACTCGTCCGTAAATCGATTTTGCGATGACATCCGCGCTTCTCCTTGGCTTCAAAAATTACCAAGCAAAGCGTCTACAAATCTAGGGGCACCTCAGATGCTGTATTCCGCCTAGGCTGCCAGTCGGGGGGGGGGGGCGAGATTCTCGGGAAAAACAGTGTTTCCAATATGTAGCTGGCTTCCCAGCCATATCGTCTAAATTCTGTCATACTTTTTGGCGAGTTTCCCCTCTGAATGATAAAGAGGGAAACGCACGTGATCGGAGAATCAGCGAAAAGATCAAGCCTTGCACGGGACGGCTGTATCAATGAAACCAAGGCCTGCGCGAAGCATCATTCCTTTCCGCCGCTGCTCGATCAGGAAGCGATTGACGAGAAATATGCGCCGCGTCGATTTATTTCTGTTGGAAGGAGGCTCAACTTGGCTGCCGCCAAGGTCTTTGGCCCTAAAGGTGGCATAAACGAGTGAGTTCGGCGGCATTGTCATGTGTGGACGGTTCCTGTTTAGCAAGGTTTTTTTTGACGCCGTGATCATCGCGGGTTGTGGTCATGTGTCCGGCCTGTTTGCGCGGCACCGATGGCTGCTGGCCCTCCCTTTCGATGGGGTGGACGCCCCCTCACGGCATCTCTGTGCCAAGGTAGCGGTGTCGAAACTTGCTACGAGGAGGAAGCGCTCATGGAAAAGGTTAGCATTGTAGGGTTGGATATTGCCAAGAATTCGTTTCACGCGCACGGCGCTGCCGGGGATGGATCGAAGGTATTCAGCAAGGCGTTGCCGCGAGGGCGGGTGCTGGAGTTATTCAGTCAGATCGAGCCTTGCACCGTCGCTTTGGAGGCTTGCGCAGGCGCGCATTACTGGAGCCGGGAGAGTTCAAAACTCGGCCACGATGTCAGGCTGATCGCCCCGCAATATGTCAAGCCTTACTTGAAGCGCCAAAAGAACGATGCAAACGACGCTGAGGCTATCGCGGAGGCAGCTTCTCGGCCGACCATGTATTACGCTACAGGCGATGCTTACATCGCCGAGAGGACGGTTTGTATCGACCAAGACCGCCGGGCAACAAGGCCAGGCAAAGGTGTTGAAGACGCGTGATCTTCTGACAGCACAACGGACCCAGACGATTAACGCGTTGCGAGGGCATCCATTGACCG
>NZ_JBLXEM010000035.1:0-22772 GCF_048263065.1 Thioclava sp. | reverse complement strand
GGTCACAGCGGGCAAAACCAGCTAGCCCTCGCGCGCCATGCGCCGCCATTCCGACAAATGATTGGCCCGCATGTCATAACGCCGCGCAACCGCGCCCACCGAGGCACCCTCAACCAACGTCTCGGCCACAATTTGCGCCTTCACTGCATCCGGCCACCGGCGGTGACCACGCGGCCCCACAACCATATCAATGTTGCTGAGAAACTCCGTTGAGCGCTCCATGGAGAAACTCCCTGATCATCCATCCATTGGGGCTGAATCTCAGATCAGGGGCGCACAAGGAAGGTGGGGTGGGCGCACCGCTAACCAAGTGGCGCAATCGTCAGACGGTTGAGGACGTGCCGATGGGTCCGAAGGAAGCACATTCGACAGTTCTCAGCGTCGAGGAGGAAGCCGTGATTGTCGCTTTCCGGCGCCACACACTGCTGCCGCTCGATGACTGTCTCTATGCCCTGCAGCCGAGTATCCCACATCTTACGCGTTCTTCGCTGCATCGATGCCTGCAGCGCCATGACATCAGCCGTCTGCCGGGCATGGAGGGCGACAAGCCGAAGAAGAAATTCAAACGCTACCCCATCGGCTACGTCCACATCGACATCGCCGAGTTGCGCACGGCCGAGGGCAAGCTTTACATGTTCGTAGCCATAGACAGGACCTCAAAGTTCGCCTTCGTGCGGCTTGAGAAGAAGGCCGGCAAGATGGCCGCGGCCCAATTCCTGCGCGATCTCATCGCGGCGCTGCCCTACAGAATCCACACGATCCTCACAGACAACGGCATCCAGTTCACAAACCGCAAACAGGATCTCTATGCGATGGAGCACATCTTCGACCGGGTCTGCTCGGAGCACGGGATCGAGCATCGCCTGACAAAGGTGAACCATCCCTGGACCAATGGCCAAGTCGAGCGCATGAACCGTACGATCAAGGAGGCGACCGTCAAGCGCTACCATTATGAGGCACACGCTCAGCTCGAAACCCACCTCGGCGACTTCATCGCAGCCTACAATTATGCGCGTCGCCTCAAGACGCTGCAGGGCCTAACGCCATTCGAGTTCATCTGCAAAATCTGGACAAGAGAGCCAGAAAGGTTCACTGTCGATCCAACCCATCACACACTGGGACTAAACATGCTTTTCACTTCGCAAACTTACAGTATGTAAGTCGAATAGATTGAGGAAAATGCGTGGTTGCTGATCCCGTTTGGGTTGTGGCTGCGCGGCAAGTTACAGACAACACCTTGAGTGCTGACGGAGCTCCATATCATGGCTGATTTTAAAAGCAAGATATTAGAACAAGTGACGAATATTAAAGGATCAAACAACAACTTTTCAGTATCGTGCGTGACGGTCTGTCACAATGAATATCAAATAATAGAACAATTTTTAGATCATTATCGAAGCATCGGATGCGCGCGCTTTATTATTGTCGACGACAATTCAGATGATGGGACCTGTGAGATTCTCGAGGAGCAGAAAGACGTTATCTTGTTTCGTCCTTCGAATGGAGCTCGCTTCAGAGAAAATGTGGGGACTTGGCGTCAAGAGCTGCTCGACCACTTTTGCGATGGGCAATGGGTCACTTTACCCGACGTAGACGAATTTCTATATTATAAGCAGATGCCTTCTACACTGCCTGAGTTAGTAAACGAAATGGAATCTCTTAATAAAGAGGCGTTACTAGCTGTCATGTTAGACATGTATGGTGATCGCCCATTTTATGAACAAACCTACTCTGGAGAGCGCCCACTGATTGAGGAGTTTCCCTATTTTGATGGTCAAGGAGAGCCTCCGTCAGGGGTTCGAATTGTAGCGCAACCTTCAAGTTTCGTTCGCCGATACCCAACACCAAGCGTTTGCTTTATGGGTGGTGTAAGGGATCGGATGTTCTTTCAGAAAGGCAAGCTGTCGCCAACGCAGCGTTGGCTCATATCTAGATATGCAAACATGAAGCGACCTATAAACCCTAGAGGCATTGCAAAGTTGCAAAATAAGATTGTTCGCTTTGCGACAAAAGATAACTTTTCAGAGGCGCCATCTGTTCTGAACAAATTCGCGCTTCTCAAGTGGCAAAAAGGAACTAATTTTTCTCGGGCGCCACACTCCATTGATCGCGCCGTCATGGTGTCCGAAGACATCTGCGCCATGCTTCACTTCAAATTTTATAAGGGCATTTCTGGATTCAACTATAGCCGCGAGCGCGCACAACACGCAGGAGATTCCATTCTCTCTAAGAAAATTCTGGATAAGGATGATATCTTGCAGCAATCTCCAATGTGCTCAAACAGTAAGAGGTTTGATGGGGTTGCTTCTCTATCAGGAGTTATCCGATGAGAGGGCGCCATACTAGAGTCTAGACCCATTGTTTTCAGGCTCGCTGTGTGATTCACGACGCCGAAAACGGAGCGGTGCCGTGTCTGATCTTTTCTGGTTGAGCGATGCGCAGCAGGCGCGTCTTGAGCCCTGCTTCCCCAAGCGCCATGGCAAGCCACGGGTCGATGACCGCAGAGTATTGAGTGGAATTATCTTCATCAATCGCAATGGGTTACGTTGGCGAGATGCGCCTGCGGAATACGGCCCGCACAAGACGCTATATAACCGCTGGAAGCGATGGAGTGAAAAGGGCGTTTTTGCCCGGATCATGGCCGGCCTCGCAGCGGAGCACCGCGAAGAGAAGACCGTCATGATTGACGCGACCTACCTCACACATTCCTTTCCAGCATGTCAGATCGGCCGTGGGGTTGCGTCAAATCTCAAGCCGCGACACGCGCCAATCGCCGGTGTAGCCACGCCGCAGATGCGCCGCGACGAGTTGGAACCCGCTCTGCGGCCAGTCGCGCGGGGTATCGAGAAGCACCAATTCGGCGATGCCGTATCCGTGCTCAGCCAAATCCCGCAGCCGCGCCTTGGTGGTGATGTTCACGATGGGCACCAGCCAGACGATATGCTCGCAGAGCGTCATCGCATGGCGGGTGAAACTGCGGATCTTCGACCAAGGCGGATTCGTCATGATCCAGTCGACCGGATCGCTCCACGCGAGGAAATCCCGACCCAGCGCCAATTCGCACCAGGAGTGTTCGACCTGATCGGGAAACTGGTCGTAAAACGCGCCCGCGCCCCGGGCCGGATCTAGCACATGCCCGGACATCCGGTCCGCGAAATGAGCGATGATTTTGGCCGCCAGATCAGGGGGCGTCATCACCAGATCTCGGGCGGGATCGTTCGTTGCTGGGACCAGCCCGGGCCTCATAGCTGCTGGCTCAGGACGCAGGGCCTGACGGATCCCGAGGACAGAAAGGACCCTCAGCAACGTCTCAACCCTGCCGCTCATGTCACGCTCGAGCGCGATGATCGTCGGTCGCGAGCAACCGACCCTTTCCGCCAGCGCGCGCTGGCTGAGACCGCGCATCCGCCGACGTCGCGCAAGGTCCCCGGCATCGATGTCATGAAACCAAGACCACCGGAGTTGCAGGCAGGGCAGGGTGCGCGAGAGCGACCCGATGCTGCCTTTGCCCTGTTCGAGATTACGCAACGTCGGGATGCTGATCCCCGCCGCGCTGGCCACGCTCGCTTGGGTCAAGGAAAGGTCGCGGCGACGATCCCGCAGGAGGGGGAGTGAAGACATGGAAAACTATCTTTGCTTTTTAAGGGGGCATTATGGAAAGATTGCTTTACCTGTGGCGAAGGAATGTGACGTCGTCAATTGCTGATCCCGCAGGATCAACGCGAAGAGTTGAGACGAGATGAACACCAGTGGCGAGCAGAGATCGAATGGCCGTGTCCGATGCCGCGCGAGGCGGTTTGGCGTCAAACGTCACCAAGACTGCACTCGGCCCATATCAGACTTTCGCGCGAATTGGGGCGAAGGTCCGCTTTCAGCCTGAAGCGGACATGACCTGTGCAGCAGCAGCACCAGAGGCTTTCTGAAGTGAGGGCCGAGAGCAGCCGTTCGTTGCATACGTAAATTTCGAACGGTCAACTGCGAAAGCGGACGTTGCGCTTCTAATCCCAAGTGTCGCAAGGTGCCATTGCACGAAAGCAGAAGTCGCTTTCACTAGGTCGCGTGGCATGCTCTCTTTCACTTGGCTTTATAAGCTTCTGAGTCGCGCCCCGATGAACTCTAAGTCTCTCACCGTATCTGAAATTAACTCAATGTCTCTTTCTGCCTTGTCACCTCGACGAGATGCGGTCGTATGAATCCGAGATAGTCGCTTTATAAAACGAGACAAAATATCAATTGCTGTTTCATCAACAAAGGGACGTTTTTCTACGTCTTCAGCCCATGTCTTCAAGCTGACACAAATCGCCTCAATCACGTCCCTCCGATAAATATTTAGATCATAAAGTTTAAATGCTAGTTCGGCCACAAATAGCTGATCCCCCGGTCTCGGGTTGTGCCGCCTTGAAAAACGAATTGCATCAGATGCAAAGCTGTTCTGGCGCAATACAAGGCTTTTAAAAAAGGCTGGATCGAGTGCGCTTCCGGCTATCTTTGAAGCTATTCTCTCCGCTCCTTCAAATGAGTATCTCGCAGCCACTTTATAGTCTCCGCGGTCTGTAGCAAAGCCAACTAGCTTGGACGTTGCTACCATGTAGGCGTCCAATGCAGTATCTTTTTTAAAGGACTTAAAGAACTTTTTCTCTACAAATGAGCGGAGGCCTTGCCAATCTTCAATTCCCTTTTTTGCCAATACAAAATAATCGAAAAGTTCGGGCCGCAAGCAGTTGAGATCGACTGCCCTCATTACTGCATCGTCTGCAGCCCCGTAATTGGCAGGCCTGATTTTGAGAAACGCACCTGCAAGAGCGCACCAAACGTCTCCACTTTTCTGGTTCCTGTTTGAAAGCTCTTTAGCTAGAATCAACGCTTCTTCGTTCTGGCCTTCGCTCCAGAACGTTACGATCTTGCTGAGCTCTATGCCAATCTTTCTTGTCTGGTCTCCTTGGTTTTGTCGAATTTTAGCACATTGTTTTTCAACCGATTGGGCCCGTAGGCCAAGGTGTCTCCTGAGTATTCCGGCGGATGCAATAAGTTCCTTTGACGAAGAGAACGCGGGTTCGCCGTAGCGGTTTTTTGAGTTCGATACGAGGTGGAAGGATTGCAACTCACCAATATGATCCAATACTTTACGCTTAGGCATTTCTAACGCCTCTTCGAGCTCAGCAATACTCACTTCTCCCAAGTAAACGACAGCCAGCAAAATTGATGCAGCGGCTCCGGATAGCCTTTCTAGCTCCCGCTTGAATGCAAAATCTCTAACTTCTTCTCCATCACTCTTTTCCCACGAGGCACATACGTCGCGGATGTTTTCGCCAAGATAGACAAGCCTCACTATTGCGCTCGCAAATAGTGGTGAGCCCGATGAACTTCGATGAATTTCTTTTTCTACACGGGGCACAAATTTATCTAGCTTGAATTGGCGGCTCAAATTGTGAAGGTGCTCCTTGAACGGTTCAAATGGCAAACCTTCTAGTTTAATTACATTCGTTGGAGACAGGCCTTGGTCCAATCGAGAAGTCAACAATATGCGACTCAGAGGGTGATCTCTTGCCACAGTTCTAACCGCCACCTCTTGCAGCACAGTTGCACACTCACGCTGAACATCCGGCGCAAGACTATCTAGATCATCAACAACAATGAAAGAAGGTCGGTAGACAAGTGCATCGACCAGCACATCGACTAGATCAGACTGATCCATTTCCTCAACGATCGAGCTTTCACCAGCGATGGATGTGATGAGGCTTTCAAGTAATTCTGTCGTGTTCGAAAAATCATGCCTCGTAGTCTTGACCATCTTCCCTTGCAAAGCGGCGTACGTGGATTTCTTCGCTGTAACCCACGCAACAAAATCGAAGCTCCCAGCACCAGAATCAATCAGTTCCTCGCAAAACTGATAGGCAACAGACGTTTTTCCTAGCCCTCCAATACCGGTCAGCAAACGAATTGGCGATCTTTGGTCGAACATCCAATCTCTCAAGTTCGAGAGCTCAGACTCTCGTCCAACAAACTTGATGAGGTCTGGATCGCGGGCGGGCAAGTTGGAAGCTATTGAATCTGCTTTTTCTGGCTTAGCCGTGTTCAACTTCCGGTCTGAAAATAGAAACTTCCAGTCTTCTGCAGAATTTGATGCAGGTCTGCATTTGTCGCCCACTCGCACATATACGGTGTCTTTTTGATATGCTCGCTTTCCGTTGAACTCAGGGCTAGCCTTCTTAAACTTAACGGGAGGTGCATTTGTAGATCGCCTCGGAATTAACATTGCCAGAAGCTGTATTTTCCCGCTATTGCACTCAATTTCAATATTATCAGTATAAAGTTCGATTTGCGATCCGCTGCGCGCCAAAATACGTTGCGAGATGTCGCCACAATCAATTTCTGCATCACACCCACAGAGCCGTTCAGCGCCAGTGTCTTCGATACCAAATATCAAGTATCCTCCATATGAGTTGTGAAACGATACAATATCTTTGATCAGTTCATGAACCTCTTGATCAAAAATATTTCGATCATCGTCATTTGGCTTTTCGGGAAGTTGAGGCGCCTTTCGCTTGTAATCCCAAAGTTCAGTTTCGAAAGAGTATGGTTTCCCGTTCGGTACGAGCATATCAGTTATTTCAGGACCAATTTCTGATTCAAGAATTCTACGAAACAGCTGGTCCTTAATTTCGTCTATCTTCATGCAGCAATAAAAACCCTAAAATAAACGGCCAACGTTAGATGAACGACAACTACAAGCGAGTTCAGCTGAGAGTATAGAGGCGCAAACGCATTGCAGCAAGGACCAGAGTTGCTAATTTTGGGTATCGACTAGGGACAACCGGACGTTTGAAGGGTAACCATTCATAAGCCAAGTATGCCGCGCCGCGCATTATGACCGCAATACGAAAGCTGCGCTGCAGCGTCGAGTGTCGCCGTCAGTGTCGGTTTCGGGCCGATCACGTCGAGAAGGAAGACTACGGCTCCAAACTTTGCAAAGGTCACTACCTGCGCTTTGCTGACCTTGGCGGCTGGTGCAGCAGGGCGGCGCGTCGAACCTGAGCCCTGAATGGCCGCTTTCATGTGTTTGACAGTGTACGTTCGCAGGCGCGGCGAACGTCCACTCTCCGCCCTTCCTACTCGTCACTTTGGGTTACGATAACATCAAATGCGGGCCGCCCCCGCATCATCAGCGTCATATTAGCGTCGGCGCCAATCCCAAGGCATCATGAATTCACTCGCCCAGATACCGGCTCGTTGTTTCCTAGCCGCGTCTTCCTGAGGCACGTAATCCCGCCCATAACGCCGATACGCGACGGCCCAGCCATTGCGAACAAGCCAAGCGTTCAGGTCTTCCCCGTTTTGGCGACAGATCGCGACGAAGCGCCTATATCGGTCGATATCGGTGACCTCACATGAGACCGGCGCGCGTCCAATCTTGTCGGCGAGCGCAAATGACGCATCCTTACCGCAGTTCCACAGCTTGCCGTTGGGCAGCTTGCAGCGCTGACGGCTCTCAATCGCGTCGATCGCGTGTAGTCGAATTCGGCTCCCGTGAATGTCGATGGTATCGCCGTCAATAACCGACGCTGTGCCGGTTATGGTCTTCGCTTGCAGCGGCCCATAAAGACCAACTGCAAGGATAAGTCCGAGCAAGAGCCTTAGTGACAATGGACACGCCCCGCTTTGTTGTCCATGTGGCAGCATTGCCCAGCAGGTGAGCTTTTGCGGCAACCGCCACCGTGGGCGATTTCATCTTGGCTCAGCGAAGCAGCAGTCGGCATGGCTTGGATCGGCATTGAAAACGCGAGCAACGCAGCCATGGTTGAAAGAATAGCCTTCATCGAAATAACCCCCACACAAATCAGTGAAAAAGACCGTATCGTCCTGACTGTAGTCTGCAAGTGGACTGATGCCGTTTTCGTGATCGTTTCCGGATTTCCGCAGCCGCCTGTTGCAGAGGCCCCGGATCACCGACGTGGACCTCCGTGAATTACTGCTGCCTGCATGTATGCGGACGTAGGGCGACGCGAGAATGTTCGGACGATCAGCCGCATTTTTATAGCTTTCCACGCCCAGTTGCCGTCTTCGCCGGATATCTTACAACACGTCGGAAACGGTCCAAACATTGAGGAGAAGCCCAGGTTTCACAAACCCGTCACTTCACCGCAACAGTGCTGTCACGTTGAAGGCCGATGTCGCTGCTCAAGAAGAAGGAGCGCAGGATGACGCCTCAATCAGTGGTGCTTTCCGGGATCGGGAAAAGTTTTGGCGAAGACGAGGTCTTGCGCGGCATTGACCTGTCTATTCAACCCGGTGAGTTTTTGTCGCTGGTCGGAATGTCTGGTTGTGGTAAGTCCACAGTTTTGCGGGTCATCGCTGGGCTCGAAACGCCTGACCGTGGGGCGGTATCAATTGGTGGCAGCGATGTAACGATGGTGGACCCGTCGGAGCGCAACCTCGCGATGGTCTTTCAGTCCTATGCGCTTTATCCTCATATGACAGTTCGCCAGAACATCGCGACCCCGTTGCGGATGCGGCAACTGTCCCTTGCTGCGCGACTGCCTATATTCGGGCGTTTGATGCCGGGTCAGGGCGCGCGGCTGCGAGCGATTGGTGAGGCGGTGGAACATGCCGCAGAGACGCTACAGATCGATCATTTACTTGATCGAAAGCCTGCGCAACTTTCAGGTGGACAGCGTCAACGGGTAGCGCTTGCGAGAGCATTGGTGCGAGCGCCAGCGGCCTTCCTGATGGACGAGCCTCTATCGAACCTTGATGCAAAGCTTCGCGCTCACATGCGTGAAGAACTGGCCGCATTACACCGTCGATTGGGTGCGACATTCGTTTATGTCACCCATGACCAGGTTGAGGCCATGACGATGTCCGACCGTGTCGCCCTTATGTCGGATGGTCGGATTGAACAACTCGGAACGCCCGAGGAGTTGTATAGGGCGCCTGCGACGTTGACCGTTGCCCGGTTTATCGGCTCACCCGCGATTAATCTTTTTCCGGCAGAGGTTACGGCTGAGGGCCGAGTGATGGCCTTGGGGCAAGATCTGGGTCTTTATGCGGTCGGAAGGGATCGTGAGCCGGTCACGCTTGGGGTGCGCGCTGAGGATCTGCGCGTGCAGCAAGAAGGTATTGCGATGCGCGTTCAGCGCACGGAAACCCATGGTGCAGATCGTTTTGTGAGTGGCCATCTGGTCAGCGACGCGAACATGCGCCTTACTCTGCGCCAAAACGCGGGGGAGGGCACCGCGCATGGCGTCGGTGCGCGGCTGAATGTCAGTTTTGCACCTGAACATACGCATCTTTTTGGCGCGGATGGTCTGCGCGTCGCGCTGTGCATTGCTCGTCGGGTGACGGCATGAGTTCAAGCGAATATGTTCCAAATCCCGCCCTTGTGGCAAAGCCTGCCCGTCTGTCTGTGACCGAGCGGCGAATGATCCGGCGCGGGCTGATTTTTGCAGCGCCTGCCGCCGTTCTTTTATTGGCGATCTACATTATACCAATGATCGTTCTAATAGGGTTCTCGATGACCGATTACCAGCTGGGCGCACTCGCGACGCGGTTTGTCGGCGTCGAAAACTTCGTCAAAGCGGCACAGGACCCCGTTTTCCTGCGGGCACTGAGAAATACGATTCTTTACGCCGCCATCGTCATTCCTGCGGGCGTCTTTCTGGCGCTTGGCGTGGCGCTTCTCGTGCAGGGGCGCAAACGCAGCCGCGCGTTCTGGGAGGTCGCTTATTTCCTCCCCGTCACCGCGACGCTCGTCGCGATGGCGACTGTGTGGCAATTCTTATTGCATCCGTCACTTGGCCCGGTGAATGCCGCAATTCGCGCGCTTGGCTTTGAACCGGTCGCATTTTTGTCCACCCCCAGCTTACTAATCCCGACGATGGCCTTGATTGGGGTTTGGCAAGTGCTGGGCTTCAATATGGTTTTATTTCTGGCCGGGCTTACGGCAATCCCCTCTGACTTGCACGAAGCCGCGCGACTTGATGGGGCGAAGAATCCGATCGATCGCTTCCTGATCGTTACATGGCCGATGCTTGGCCCGACGACGATGTTCGTTGTGGTGACCACTTCGATTTCGGCGTTCAAGGTCTTCGAGACGGTCGCGGTGTTGACCAAGGGGCGCTCGGGGTCCGAGACCTTACTATACGACCTCTATCTCGAGGGGTTCGAATACTCCGACACCGGTTATGCAGCTGCACTAACACTAATTTTCTTGGGATTCGTGCTCGTTTTGTCGATCGGACAGACGCTGCATCTTGAACGGAAGGTGCATTACTGATGGCGCGTATTCGTCACTACACCCCGCATCTTGTTTTGGGGCTTGGCGCTTTTGTGATGCTGCTGCCCTTTTACTGGATGGTGCTGACCTCGATCCGTTCCTCCGGCGAAATCTTCAATGTATCGCTGTGGCCAATTCCCGAACAGTTTTCCGCAAGAGAGAATTATGCGCGCGCGACAGAACAGGTGCCGATGGCACGCTTCATGCTGAACGGCGTGATTGTCTGCGCAGGCATTCTGATCGTGCAGGTGATCACTGCAGTGCCAGCGGCTTACGCGTTGGCCAAGCTACGCTTCCCGGGGCGCCGGGTTCTGCTTGCGCTTGTAATCGCAGCGCTTTGCGTGCCGATGCAGGCACTGGCGCTGCCTCTATTCGTGGGGCTGGCAAAGGCGCAGTTGTTGAACAGCTATTTTGCGATGATGGCACCGTTCTTCCTGTCGGTATTTGCGATCTTTCTGTTTCATCAGGCCTTTCGCAGCTATCCAGACGAGATCATTGAGGCCGCCCGACTGGATGGGTTTTCAGAGGCCGAGATATGTTGGGGGCTGGTCTTGCGCGGTGCGCTGCCCTCGCTTGCGGCCTTTGCGGTGTTTTCGGTCGTGGCACATTGGAACGATCTCTATTGGCCGATGATCGTAGTCTCTGACACTGCACTCGCTCCACCGCCACTTGGCATGCTGTTTTTTTCCGACGCCGAGACAGGCGCGAACTATGGCGCGTTGATGGCTGGCGCGACGATTATCACCGCCCCGATTGTGGCCTGCTTCCTTCTGGCGCGCAGGTATTTCATCGCGGGCATCACCATGACGGGCGTGAAATGACCCTCGTCACCTCTCTTACCCAACCCCTTACCGGAGACTATCCCATGATGCTTTCTCGTCGAAATGCCATGCGCGCGCTTGCGCTGGGCCTCGCATTGCCTGCGCTGTCAGTGCCCGGCCTTGCCGCAGCCCAAGAGGTGACGCTGAATGTCCTTTACAACCTGCCGGGCTTTACCAAGTTCCACCAGCCGTTGGCGGATCAGTTCATGCAGGACAACCCTGATATAAAAATCAACTTTCTCGCGCCTGCGCCGGGTTACAACGAGGGTCAGCAACAGGTGCTGCGCGCAGCGGTCACCGGCAACCTGCCGGATGTATATTTTTCTGGTTACAACCTGACGGCCGAACTGGTTCACAAGCTCGCGCCGCGCAACCAGATCACAGATCTTGGACCCTTCATCGCGGCAGAAGGCGGGCAAGCCTTTCTCGATGAAAACTATAGTCCGAAAATGGCTGCACTTGGCGTGGTCGATGGAAAGCAATACGGCCTGCCGGTCAACGCGTCATCCCCGATTATGTATGTGAATGCCGATCTTGTGACGAAGGCGGGCGGCGATCCTGAGCACATGCCGGCAACGTTCCCAGAGTTGATTGCGCTGGCGGGTAAGATTCACGCGCTGGACCCGAAAATCGCAGGCATGGGTTACGATATAAACGGCTGGCCCGACGATTGGCTTTGGCAGGCTCTGATTTTCGAACAAGGCGGCACGCTGGTCGATCCTGCGACAGGCACCGTGGCTTTCGACAACGAGATAGGCCTGAATGCACTGAAAATGGCACGCGAATTCGTCACCGAGGGTGGTCAAAGTTTGCTCGACTGGGATCAATCGCGCCAGCAGTTCGGCGCAGGTCTGACAGGGTTCATCTTCTCTACGCCCGCGCATGTGCAGACCATCGAAGGGCTTGTGGGTGATCGCTTCAAGATGGTCACAGCGACATTCCCGCGCGACAATAAAGACGCAGGCGGTGTGCCTACCGGGGGCAACTCGGCCGTGATTTTGACACAGGACAAAGCCAAGCAAGAGGCGGCATGGAAATATCTCAAATGGATCACCGGTCCCGAGGCGCAAAATACCATCGTGCGTATCACTGGCTACCTGCCGACGAATAAGCGCGCCACCGGCGAAGCGTATCTGGCGCCCTATTACCTTGAGCATCCAAATGTGAAAACTGCGTCGTTGCAGGCGGATCGTTCGCTTCCTTGGGCAGGCTATCCGGGTGGGGACTCTGTGCGTATCTGGCGTATGCAGCGCGACATCGTCGGCACAGTGATG
This sequence comes from Thioclava sp., assembly GCF_048263065.1. Taxonomy (NCBI): domain Bacteria; kingdom Pseudomonadati; phylum Pseudomonadota; class Alphaproteobacteria; order Rhodobacterales; family Paracoccaceae; genus Thioclava; species Thioclava sp. The sequence continues at coordinate 10,404 of NZ_JBLXEM010000035.1, read as the reverse complement.
CGTGGCGAAGTCAGTCCTGAGAACGGTCTTAAGCAGATTGTCGAGCAGACCAATGCCCTCATGAAATAAGGTGCATTGGCACAGATAGATTGATGCGGGGGCTGCCTCCCCGCATCTTTCGTATTGGAGAACGAACATGAAAATCATCCAACTCACCGACACCCATTTGATGCCCCCCGGCATTGCGGTGAACGGGGTCGATCCCGAGGCACAATTGCGCGAGGCTGTATCCGATATTGTGGCGCGCCACGGTGATGCCGATCTTTTGGTGATAACGGGCGATCTTTGCAATTTCGGTGATCCTGAGGCCTACGAACTCCTGCGCGAGATACTAGCGCCAGTGCCGTTTGCGGTGCGGCTTATGCTCGGCAATCATGACCGTCGACCTAAATTCGTCGCTGTTTTCCCCGATCAACCGCGCGACTCCAACGGCTACGTGCAGTCGAGCATCGATACCGCTTTCGGACGTTTGCTGTTTCTGGACAGTCATGAGGAAGGGGTGATCGGTGGCATTTATGGTCCCGATCGTATGGCGTGGCTTGATGCGGCGCTCAATGATGCAGGGGCGCAGCCTGTCACGGTCTTTATCCATCATCCACCGGTGTTCGATGGCATTGCGCATTTCAGCAAGATTGGCCTGCATGATGATGGCGCGGTTTTGGTTCGGTTGGCGGCCCATGCTCCCGGCGTGCGGCATATCATCTTCGGCCACATTCACATCCCGCTAAGCGGAACCAGCGCAGAAGGCATCGCCTTCAGCTCGGGGCAGGCTTGTTCGCACCGTTTCATCACGGATGTTGCCGCACGCGCGCCGTGGTGGACAGGTGGAAATCCTTGCTATCGAGTGCTGTTCCTTGACGATCACGGCTTTCGCGCGTTTGGGGCTGAAGTAGGGCAATCCCCCACTGAGCAGGCGCAGCCCTGCGACGGACCATAGACCAATGGTTCTGCAACGATCTATAAATGACGATAGACATATCAGAGATTACCACAGTCGGTCTCGATGCGCTGTGCGCGCAATGAAGATTGTGCGTCCCCGCACTCATCATCGCGCTGACAGGCAGCACTTGCACCCAAAGGATTGCAGCAGAAACGTTGTGGGGGGCAACTGACTTTTACGGGGCTTGGGTCGAAGTTCCTGACTATGTTGAAAACAAGTGCTCGCCAAACGGGGTGTTGCCTACGAATTAATTTTCGTGAACTCTTTCCGCCGCGCACCAAAGGAGGGCAGTGGAGAGAAAATTCGCTATAAAATTAGGCGGCTCGAAAATTTTCCAGTTAAGCTGTAGGCGCAGTAAAATTGCTGTTGACAGCTTTGCGATGCTAATCTTAGCGTAAATGTATCGCCGAGCAAATGCGCTCGTAGAGGCGGAACCTAACCTTAGATATGTCGGCAATTTTGCCCCAAAGCAGTCCCTGCTTTTGGGGCTTTGGTCGTTGGGACTTGGCAATGAAGCGTATCGAACTCCCGCTAGGACTTTTGTTCTCAAATACCGGCCCATATGGCACGGTAGCTCATACGCTGTTGAATGGAGCACGCTTGGCTTGCGCCGAGATCAATGCAGATCCCGAATCCGGTGTCACGTTTCATCCGATTCACATTGATCCTAAAGGCATCTTGCAAAATTACGCTCTAGCCGTTCAGTCACTGTTTGATCGCGGGATCCATCATGTTTGCGGATGCTACACGTCATCAAGCCGTAAAGAGGTAATCCCGCTCTTCGAGAAACACGATGCGCTATTATGGTATCCGACCCACTATGAAGGCTTCGAAAGCACGACCAATGTGATCTATACGGGCGCGGCCCCCAATCACCATATGTCACCACTTATTGACTTTTTATGTTCCCGTTTCGGGCGGCGCGCTTATTGCGTTGGTTCGAATTACATCTGGGGGTGGGAAAGCAATCGGGTGATGCGTGAAGGTCTGCAAAAGCGGCGCGGCGAAATCTTGGCTGAGCGTTATCTGGCTGTGGGCGAAACCGACCTTGAAGATATAATTTCTGAAATTTTCGAGACGGAGCCAGACTTTGTTTTTAACGCAATGATCGGCGAGTCTTCATATGCTTTCTTCCGGGCGTTTCGAAAAGCCTGCGAGGTCCGCGGTATCGATCAAGCGAAGCGCTTTCCGATTGCTAGTTGCAATTTGTCTGAACCCGAGTTGCGAGCGATTGGTCCAGAGAGTGCTGATGGCCAAATCAGTTCAAGTGTCTACTTTTCTTCACTAAACTCTGCGCGGAATGTGCAATTTGTTGCGGCTTACAGCAATTTGTTCTGTGACGGCCCGGTGGTCTCAGCCGAGGCAGAAGCCGCATATATTGCCGTTCATATGCTGGCGAAGACGGTAGCGCAGACGGGCACAACAAAAGTCAGCGAAGTGATGAAGGCCGTAGCAGGACAGGCTTTCGATGCGCCACAAGGCCGAGTCACGATCGACCCCCATAGTTTCCATGCGGCATTAACTCCCCGGATTGGCCTCTCGCGTTCCGATTTTGAGTTTGAAGTTCTTGTTGAAGCGCCGGAACCGGTAGCGCCTGATCCTTATCTGGTCTCCTCGGCGAGCGAGTATGAAGTAGCGTCGCGTCGAGCCAATGTGAGGATAGTTTCATGAAAACGGCCCGCATAACTCAAAACTTTAGGGGCCGGACGGCCGTAGTCTTTTCATCCGAAGGGCGCTCACTTGATCTGCTAGAGCAAACAATGCGCCGTCTCGGGCTTGAGGCTGATATTCGCCCGTTGCAAATGCGACAGAGCCTTGAGCTGCCCGAGGGGTTACATCGCGATCATCATATCGTTTTAATCGATGGCGATATGTCTCTTCCCGACGCTTGGCCTGAAAGCTATGGCGCGGAGACGCCATGTCCAACAATCGGTCTGGTAGGCATTGAGGCACCGAGTCGGCTCAAAGCGCTCTTGCAGCTTGGTGTGCAGGCTTTCCTGTCGAAACCAATACATAGCGGCTCAGTTTATTCGGCCCTGTATCTAGCAGTTAACGAGTTTAACCGCATGGATGTCTTACACAGAGGTTTGCATGATCTCAGTGATCGCCGCCGCAAACGTATCCATGTTATTCGAGCCGTGACGGCACTTATGCGCCAGCGTGGACTGAGTGAGGACGCCGCGTATAGCATTCTTCGAAAAGACAGCATGCGGGAGCGCGTGAGCATCGAGGATCATTGTTTTGATCTGATGCATGCACTGTCTGACGAGGGAGTGTCATGAACTTTGTGTATCTTGCCCGGCCCATGCGGTTTCAGATACTCAAGCGTCGAAGCGCTCGCCGAACATTATGGCGAACTGGTTGCGCGCTGCAAACCATTCCCGAACATTTCTGCCATCCTTTTCGAACTTGCGGATGGCGAGATAGATCAGCTTGGTCGCGGCCTCGTCGGTCGGGAAGGAACCGCGCGTCTTGATCGATTTGCGGATCACGCGGTTCAAGCTTTCTATGGCATTGGTCGTGTAGATGATCTTGCGGATCGCCGGATCGAAGCCGAAGAATGGGATCACCTCGGCCCATGCCCTGCGCCAGGCCGGGGCGATGGAGGCGTATTTCCCGGCCCATTTCTCCTCGAAGGCATCGAGCTCAGCCTCGGCCATCTCGGCGGTCGGGGCGCTGTAGATCCGGCGCAAGTCGGCCGCCACGATCTTGCGGTCCTTCCAGGAACAAAAGTTCAGAGAATGGCGCACCAGATGCACGATGCAGGTCTGAACCATGGCCTCCGGGAAGGCGGCGGTGATCGCCTCCGGAAAGCCCTTGAGACCATCCACGACGGCGATCAGGATGTCCTGCAGCCCCCGGTTCTTCAGTTCGTTCATCACCGAGAGCCAGAACCTTGCCCCCTCGTTCTCGGCGATCCACAGGCCCAGAACCTCACGCTGGCCATCACGGGTGACGCCAAGAGCGACGTAGACGGCCTTGTTCTTGACCGTCCGGCTGTCGGCATCCCGGATCTTCACCCGTAGCGCGTCGAAAAGGACGATGGGATACATCCGGTCCAGCGCGCGGCTCTGCCATTCCCGAACCTCGTCCAGCACCGCGTCGGTGACCCGACTGATCAGGTCGGGCGACACCCTCAGACCGTAGAGGTCGAGCAGATGCGCCTGGATGTCCCGCACCGTCAGACCGGCGGCGTAGAGCCCAATGATCTTGTCATCCATACCGTCGATCCGGGTCTGGCCCTTCTTCACCAGTTCCGGCTCGAAGCTGCTGTCGCGGTCACGCGGGATCGCTACCGGCAATTCCCCGTCCTGCCCCTTCAGCACCTTGGCCGATGTGCCGTTGCGGCGGTTGGGTTGGCTCGGCGGTGCGCTCTCGCCATCTTCATAGCCAAGATGCGCGGTCAGTTCCGCACCCAACATCCGTTCCATGAGCTTGATCTTCAGCTCTTTCATCAGCCCGGCATCGCCGAGCAAGTCCTCAGGGCGCTCCACGCCCTTAAGCAGTTCGTCCAGGATTTCTTTCGAGATGGTCATTCATGCTTCCTTTTGGTGAAGCATGAACCGGATCAATCATACACAAAAGGTCGGACACTCTCCAAGACTGCGCCGAGTCGAATGCCTTTCCCAGAAGGTTTGACAGCCGAGACATAGCACTAGGTAGCAACCCTCCGAGATCATAGCTGTTGTCAGCTTTGAAGACCGTCTGTGCTCCCAGTTGATCCGCAAGCAGGCGCGACACAAATTCCATGTGACGACGTAAGATCGGAGCTGCAACTTCGACCTTGCCCTTGGCCAAAGCTGCATCAATTTCCGCCCAAATCTCTGGGTTCGACTCCACCAACGGCCCAGTGTCGACCGACCAGCTGTCAAATACCATAGACGTCTTGCGCGTCACCAACTTTGCTGATCGCATCTGCTCTGCCCAAACTTTGTCATGCGTCGCAATCACAAACTGTGTGTTTCGGAACTCCGTCATCAACAGCTTGCAGAACTGATATCGATGGTCTGCATCGACTGACATCACGACATCGTCAAGCAACGCGACCGTAAAGCTGTCGCCCAAAAGGCGCTTCATCAAGGCAAGGTAGAGACACACACCCATCCCATCTTGATGGCCCTCGCTATGGAAGGCGCCGGGCGGGTAGAGACCGCGCCCATAAAAGTTCACATCGAAGTCAAGACGCCCTTCTGTGGCTTTAAATCGGGCGACGAATTTTTGTTCATCGCCATCATTCAAGACACGGTAGAAATTGCTGAAGTCATCCTCGACTGCCTCATAGAGCGCGTCTAGTTCCGACTCCATTGCAGCGCACCACGCGTCGTAGGCCACTTTCGCTGCATCACGGGCCTTCTGGGCACCTTTCTCGATCTTACGGGCCGCTTTGTAGTCCATAAACCTTTGTTCCGCATTGATCAGAAAACTCTGGGCGGCCAAGGTTGCTGACTGATCCGGCTTCGCACGGATCGCGCCTTCAAAAGCCGTCAGCTTTGCTTCGAAGCCTTCCGGAATGGCCGGCCATCCGGATGTTAGGCGATCCTTGAGTTCCAATATCGTTGAAAACGACGTCAGCCGTTCCTGTAGTGAGGCCAGATTCTTGCCCCATCCCAAGACGCTAGTCAGCATGTCGGCCGCGTTCTCAATCTTCGCGATACGATGTGCTTCAAGCAATAGTGCCTTCAGGTTGCCAACTTCCGATGAGAGCGCTGATGCATGATCCATAAGTTTTTGCTTAAGCTCCCCAGCCGCCTTCGATTTTTGCTGCTTTGCGTGCAGATGCGAAAGAAGGTGTGCTTCATCTGGCCATTCATGGTCGCACATCGGACATGCAGGACCATCTACCAACCTCAATCCACGTTCCACCAACTCACGCTGTTGCAAAGAAACAAGAAGCTGCGCGTCATTTTCAAGTTGTTCGATTAAAACAACAAGGGCTTCTGCGTCTGGCGACGTTACTTGACCAAAACCTGCTATCATCTTAGCGAGCTTGTCTAATTCTATCAGTGCGGCAGACTTGTTGAGCGATTGTTCTACGGTAGGCTCTGCCAAACCTTGGTCGATTATCGTCTCGGCCGTCATGTTGCCATGGTGCGCGAGCCCAAGCAGCTCGCGCTTTGCATTTACGACTTCCAAGACCTCAGCTGCAGACAACGAAGCGATGCCCAAGTGCTGCAGCAGCGTCATCTTTTTGTTCTGCGCATCCTTTTCTGCAGCGATCGCAGCCTGGTTGAGTTTGCCGGAAGCGGTGTACAGTGCCGAACGGGTTTGGCCCAGTTCATCAATCTTCAAAATCTCTTGAATTTGCGCAGAGCGTTTTGTTGGTTCGACCAGGATGAACTTCAGAATTTCCCTTCTCGCCAAAGTGATTTCTGGATGCTGCGCAACCTGATCCAAGATCGCCAGAATGTCCGGATCGTTGGGTTCTATTTTTGGCTTTTTTGGCGCTGAAACCTTACGGTTCAGTTTGGCGCTCTTTCCAAGTGTCGGAAAGAATACCTCTAGCTCGACGAATGCCGCATCTGGAAATTTGATGTGGTCTACATGCGGCCCATGATCAGAAAGCGACAGCCCTTTTGTTCCCGTTCCGGTCAATCTGCCTATCTGACCGGTGAGAGCAAATTCGATCGCATCGATGACCCCGCTTTTTCCAGAGCCGTTCGGGCCGGATATCGCGAAAGACTTCTGATCAAGATTGATGTCCAATTTTCTAATGCCGCGAAACTCTTCGATATGCGCAGAGACGATTTTGATCATACGATTTCGCCTCCTTCCGGGAGGGCGAAGATCGCCGTTAGATCGTCGACTTTGATCTTCCTGTCCGCAGTCAGGAGCGCTCCAAGCTTGGCGGTTTTGGATTGATCGAAGGCCTCATCCCCCCGAAGTGTCTCGAGAAACTTGTTTCTAACTGCGTCTTTAAGCGATGCCATCATTTTACCTTCCTTAGTATTTCTGATACCTATAGGTTGAACGCTAGCTTTGAGGCAGCTGCGATGCCGCCAACTCACGATCACTGAACAGCGCAATTGCAGCGGCATGTCCGCATGTGGCAGTAAAAACTAGCTAACCGTAAGTTCTGCAAACTAGAACGTCAGCTATCCTTCACGACCTTTACCTGTCGCCATATGCCATTCGCCGACGATACCCTCGAAGTGACCAGCGTCGAAATTCTGAATATCAAAAACGCGAACCTCACGCCCGCCGTCCCATGTGAGGAATGCTGAGCGGATCGCCGAGACCGGCAAATTTCCAAGGTGCGCAGCTTCTATCCGCGGCATAACATTATGGCCTCGGTTTCCAGTAACGTCCCACCTTTCCACGATTTCATCTGGAGAAATAAAGCTATTCGACACAGCCGTTCGCTCGATATTCAGCCAGACTGCTCCCCCCCAATCATGTCGATGTGGTACGAAATATTGCCAAGAACTGAGTGGATGACTGACGGCATAATTCTCGGGGTCGAAGTCGTCAAAATCGAAAAGGCTTATACCTCCTAGCTTTCTCACGAATGGTGGACGATCCCGAGAGCCCCAGCGCTCCTTGTCATCAATATTCGGTTCGACCATGATCGAACCAAAGGTTACGATGGAAGGCACCCGGTCTGGTCGGGTGGTGTGCCAGAGACCGCCGTGAAGCTGGCTATGTAGTGCGCCCATGCCTCCCACTTTCAACTCGCTCCGTTCTCGATCATCTTCAACCATCTAATATTGTCCGGTGAAGATTGTTTGGACTATGTCATCTTCTATCAGAATTTGTTCGATGACGTAGAAGGAAGCAGCATATAACCTAGCATTCCGCTCAGCATCAATATCGCCACTCTTGCCTCCATGAAATAGGTTGTTTCTTACGCGCCTCAGCGCTCCGACCAGTTCCTGAACTGACCTAACCGCGCCAGAATCTTCCCACGCCAGATTGCCTCCTTTGTCAACGACCTGCCGCTTGGGTGGTGATTCAATCAAGGCAGCTGCGCTTGTAGCCTTCTTGATCTCACTCCAGAAAGCTGAACCGAGTTTTTCCTTGGCATAACGATCCCACTGGACTTCGGCAGCTTGCCGTTGGCCAGCCATGACATATCCGGCATCTTTAAGAGCGAATTCAAGTCGCATCATAACTTTAAAGAGGCGAACACCGTCTTCAGAAACCTCGTCAATCTTTGAATAGTCAATATTTTGATCGTTCAATACTAGATCCTCCGCGCACGATCTGGTCCGTCGACAATATAAATGAGTGACGGGGATATCTGAACGACTACTTTGCCTAGCCGCACTGCGGTAAGATAGCTGCTTAGCGAAAGGCAGCTCAGGGCCGTCAACTGAGGTCTGGAAATCCCTGCCATCCAAGAAGCAAGTTTTCGGCACGCAAGTGATCTGGCTCAAGTGAGGCAGTGGTCAAATCTCGAATTAACCAGTGCGCCCTCGACATCCACCCAAACATTATCTGCAACTCCGTCCAGGTCAGGTTTTTGCTGATGTCACCAAGTTCCACAGTGAGGTGAGCCTCATTGCCTTCTGGATGGATCTTCGCGGTGATCCTAATGAGACCGTGACAGACGAGGTTCCTAACGGATAGAGCTTCCCTGAGGTGAGCAGCAAGAACATCCGCCACGGGTGAGGCAGCGCGCTTGTGGCTGCCAGTCGCCGGGCGAGCCCAAATCTGAAACGCGTTACCTACTCATTCGACCGGTTGCGATTCTGACGTAAGAATTCTAAATAAAGCGAGCCTGCGGCAAACCGGCAGAAAGCTCTTCAAACCCTTGAATTATAATCTTAGCAGAGTCAGTCGTTAGATTTGCCATCGGCATCACCATCTACAGAGGGATGCGCTACGGTTCCTATCATTCCAAAAAGAACAGTAGCGCTGAAAAAGACGAGAATAGGCGAGATCGCTGATAAAAATATCGCCTTATGAAAATGCCAAGCACCGGGCCCAACGAAATAGCTAATCAGCAAGCTTAGCGCGACGAGCAACGACAATAAGGCACCCCACGGATCACGTCCGGGCGCGGCTTTCGCGGTGACAAGTGCAAACTTTATCCGCGATGCCAAAACTCTACGCGGTTCAGTAAATGCGGCAAGCACGATCAGCCAAAGTCCGCCACCCAGCGTCTCCAGCAGAAAACCTATCGCGGCCCGTTTGTCCCCGCCACGGAGATGTTCAATCATCGCCGAAGGCAGCAGCCGCAGCTCGGCCAGCGGTGTGAGCAAGGCGACCAGTCGGGGCCCCGGCACATCACGGAGCACGTATTCGGGCGCCAGGCCCGCCAACACACCCGCCACAATCAAGTAATTAAGTTTCATCCAGGCAGGTTCAGTAACATCTGCCGGGGTCGCGTTGCGCATCACGAGCCAAGCCATGGGCAAAACAGCCAGCGGCCCGACAAGGAGCCACAGGCCAAGCCCCAACAGACAGATCACGAAAGACGCCACGATCCTCATGACCGATCTCGCAAGATATAATCCGCTGAAGCATCCGACATCGTGACTGGCGCGATGCGCAAGGATTTGCCCTGTTCAAGGAGCAGTGGCGCGGCAAGCGCAACAATGAGAACAAACAAGTCAACCTGCTTGAGAAGAGACTTCAACTTTGCAGCCCCAGCATCTCCGGCTAGACCAGCCGCACGATCAGCGGATGCAGGCGCAGATCGCCCTCTTTTATCACCTGCTTGAAATTCGTGATCACCTGCCCGGCAATCTTGCGATCGGGCGCGATCACATCGAATAGCCAGTTGATCTCGCCGGATGCCCGATCCTCGGGCTTGAGCCGCACCCGCCAGACGCCCGCCTTGATCTGCTCGCGGATTTTGGCGGCGCAGGTTGACCTTCTTCCTTACGATTTCGCGATGATGATCGTGCTTCGTCTCATAATCCTGCGCAATCACTGCGGCATTCAATGCGATATTTCTCATGATAAAGCTATTCTTCAGGACAGGTCATAAATTCAATATCACAACCGTATCCGGCAGGACTTGAGCGGGGCAAGGCAAAAAATACCGAAACCGTGATACGTGATCACCGTGCTCGCCATCTGTCGCGATGCTGCGCCCGAGGGCGAATGTCGGGTTGCGAGAATGCTGCATTGCTGCGTGATAAATAGGCTAAATGTCGGCTCTGGGCCGTTCGCACACACAGCCCACGCACTACTGATCCTCGATTAGCACCAGATCGCCATCGGGCAAAGGTCTCTGCGAATTTTGCGCAGCCTCGATTGGCGCACTCAGCCAAGCCTCCCATTCGTCGGGCTTGGTCAGGATCACCGGCATCGCCTTGGGATGCACGGCGGCCACCTCGGCGTTGGGCGGGCAAGTCAGGAAAGCAAAGAGGTCGTCTTCCGTCTCACCATGTTTCACCTTGCGCACGGATCGCCAGGCGCGGGTTTCGATCCCGGCGAAGAACATCGTGATACCCGGATCAGCCGGGCCAAACCACTGGTTGCCGCCTTTGACTGGCTCGGCGAAGGCCGTAACGGGG
>NZ_JBLXEM010000034.1:0-23868 GCF_048263065.1 Thioclava sp. | reverse complement strand
TTCGCGAACTACCGTCCGCAGTTTTACTTCCGCACGACGGACGTCACCGGCACCGTTAACCTGCCCGAAGGCACGGAAATGGTCATGCCGGGCGACAACCTGAAGTTCGAAGTCGAACTGATCGCACCGATCGCGATGGAAGACGGCCTGCGTTTCGCTATCCGCGAAGGCGGCCGCACCGTCGGCGCTGGCGTGGTGTCGAAAATCCTCGCTTAATTGGGGGCACATGGTAACGGAAGGGCCGCCCGGTTGGGTGGCCCTTTTGTTTTTGGGGGAAAAGGTGTCGGGCTTTGAAGCGGCCATTCGTCGCTTACCGTTGTATCTGATTAATTCAGGTGAATCGGGCTTGGCAGGCGATACCCTAGCAGCTCGACCTTATTTTTCTGATCACCACACCTTTGCGCCAGTGACTGTCTTTCATCACGCTGGAATATTCCTTGGAATAATCTCGGTATTGATCGTTGCTTATGGCAAACGAAATCGGCAAATGTTTCAGGCTTTCCAGTACGTATTTATCCGCCTGAACGCCGCTGGGAACGACATAGATTTCATCCTGCCTTAGCCCGAAAATATCTTCCAGTAGCGTTACGGAATGGGCTTGATGGCTTGGGAATGCGCCGTGCTCGCTCAGAGTGTAAAAGATATTGGCATCAAAAAAGCAAACGATCCGGTATCCTTGATCGCGCAACTGGTTGACGATCTCGCCAAGCGGGCGCGCATCAAATCCATGCACGTGGCCCAAGTGGTAAATGTTGCTGCCATCAAAAATGGCTATTTTCGCGTCCAATCGCAGATCATGCATGAAGCCCAAACGATCATTGGCCAGCAAGGCATGTGGTTCGTGGCCCCCGAAGCGGTAATAGACGAGTAACCACGCCGCAATCAGCGCGGGCAAAACGATGAGCATCACAGTCGGGTCGATATCGGGGCGCAGGACGATCCACCACAAAAGCAGCGCGGAAATGCTGGTCAGGAGGATGAAGTTAAGCAGCAGATAGACTACTTTGCGCAACCACTTAAGTGTATTGGACTGCGGCGCTTTAGCATCGAAAGAGGCGAGTTTTCGCCCAGTGTCGTGGAGGCTTTCGTCATATTTTAGCTCATACAAAAGGTCTTTGGCGCAAATGTAGCGCAAGCTTTTCAAGGAGGCCATCCGGGCGCAAGCTTGATCGCTCGTTCTGTGGGGCGGTGCTGCATCCTTAGCTACGGCCAACGGCAGCGGCGATGATATGGACCTTTTCCTGATCCCGTTTGCGAAACCCTATCTGAAAGAGGTGGTTCGTCACCGGTCATCCTTCGCTGCAACGCTTGGCGATGCCGTTGAGTGAGCTAACATTCTAGATCCCGGCGCGCTTGCGCTGGCGGGGATCTGCGCTAGGATTTGCGAAATCATGAGGTTAGCATTCGCGCGATGGCCAAAAATCCAATCCTCTTTTCACACGTTCTGTCTGGCGCGCCTGATCCAGATGGTCCTACTGATATCGCAGCGGCCCTGCGCGATGATCGGCTGGCTTGGGCGCATCTGGATGGCACGAACCCGTCTGCGCAGAGCTGGATTCGCGAGGAGCTGGATTATCTTGATCCGCAGGCCGTCGAGGCGCTGCTGGATGTCGATACGCGTCCCCGTATGAGCGTCGTGGGTGACGGGCTGCTGGTGATCTTGCGCGCGATCAACTTCAACGAGGGTGAAGATCCTGAGGATATGGTCTCGTTGCGGATGTATCTGGATACGCGCCGTATTCTGACGATCTCGCGCAAACGCGTGCGCGCTGTCGAGCGGATGAATGTCGGGTTGCGCGAGGGCACCGGGCCGCTGGATGCGAGCGCGTTTCTGGTGCGCCTGACCGAAGATATTGTGGGCAATATCAACGCCTTTCAAAGTGAGCTGGATACCCATGCCGAAGCGCTGGAGGATCGGGTCTTTGGCGGGCAGGGCGATCATGTGCGCCATGACGTGCTGGATTTGCGCCTCAAGGTGATTGCCGCGCGCCGCTACCTTGGGCCGCAACGCGATGCGCTGATTAAGGTGTCACAGGCGCAAAGCCCGATCATTGACGCGGTGACGCGCCGCGAGATCGAGGAAGAGGCGTTCAAGATGACGCGGATCGCCGAAGATATGGATGAACTGCGCGATCAGGCGCAACTCTTGCGCGAGGAACTGTCGAGCCAGCTTTCAGACCGGGTGAACCGCAATACATTTGTGATGTCGGTGGTGACGTCGATGTTCCTGCCGCTGGGTTTTTTGACCGGCTTGTTCGGGGTCAATCTGGGTGGGATGCCGGGGCTGCAATCGCCGATAGCTTTTGAGGCTTTGGTGGTGATCTGTGCGATTCTGGTGATCGCGCAGCTGGGGATCATGGGGCTCTGGCGCTGGCTGAACCAACGCAAGAGCCGATAGCGGCGATCAGGCAGCCGCGCGCTGGTGACGACCTTCGCGGTCATGCCACTCACTGCCAGCATTTTCCACATCGGTGCGGATCGAGGGGTAAGAGGTCAGCTTGCGCCCCTTGGCGATGCACGCCTCAATCAGCTGCCAGGGCGCGTGGCAGATCGCGGCCACTGTCTTGCCTGCGTCGAAGAAGGCGCGCAGCAGGTCGGGGTTGATCTGCCCGCCCGGCAGCATGATGGCGTCATAGTCGCTGGCGGATACATCGGCAATCTTGCGATTGGCGGGCACGGATTTGCCTAGGTTCTTTTCATCCCAGCCGGTGATCTTCTTGCCATCGAGCGAGGCGACATGCACCGTCGCGCAGTTTCTCAAGCGGCACCATCAATTCGGATTGCTCGAAGCCATTGGTCGCCATGATCACGATATTTGCGTCGGCAATCTTGGTCGTCGCCATCTCCTTTTCATCTTGCCGCAGTTTGTGGCGGCTCATCCGCCCGTGATCATCGCCGCTTGCACGGAGCAACGTGGCGGGGGCCTGTTCCGAGGGAACTTGCGAGCTGGGGTGCTCAATTGCGCAAATCGCTCTTGATTTCGTCTGCGCGCTGGCTTAGCAACCGCCGCACGGCATAGGGGTATAGCTCAGTTGGTAGAGCATCGGTCTCCAAAACCGAGGGTCGTGGGTTCGAGTCCCTCTGCCCCTGCCAAGCCGTGACGATTCGGAGATTTTCGACTTCGCGCCATGATTGCGCCCTAAGCGGGCGGATACTGGGCCTCATATTTTTGTGAAGCTTTGGTATAGAAATTTCCCGCATACTGTTCTCCGGACCATATTGGGTCAGGTTCGTTATCGCCGCGCTTGACGCGCAGGGTTCCTTGCAGGTCAATCAGCCGCAAAAGCTTTTTCACAACGTCGTCTATCCGTTGCTGCGCGATGCCCTCACATTGAATTTATGGCGAGATCAAGTCCGATCAACAATCTGCCAGCGCCATTGCAATCGACGTCTTTCAGTTTCCACTTCAGAGAGAGAAGCGGTCCCAGATGGGGATGTCGCGGTGGGAAGGAGGACCGATTATGAAGACAGCGATAAAACCCGAAGCTGCCGCAGAGCTGATCCCGGAAGGGGCGGTGCTGCTGATTGGCGGTTTCATGGCGGTGGGGTCGCCAGAGCAGATGATCGACGCGCTGGTTGCGCGTGGGGTGGGGGGCTTCACGGTGGTGGCCAATGACACCGCCATGCCCGGCCACGGCATTGGTAAACTGGTCAGCGCCGGACTGGTGGCCAAGGCTATCGTGAGCCACATCGGCCTGAACCCCGAGACGCAATCCAAGATGATCGCCGGCGAAATTGAGGTCGAACTGGTGCCGCAGGGCACGCTGGTCGAGCGCATCCGCGCGGGAGGCACAGGCCTCGGTGGAGTTCTGACCGCGACGGGCATTGGAACACTTGTCGAGGAAGAAAAGCAGAAGGTTGAAGTCGACGGTAAGTCGTTTCTTTTGGAAAAGCCGATCCGTGGCGATTTCGCTTTGGTCGCGGCCAAGCAGGCCGACTACATGGGCAATCTCGAATATTCTCTGACGGCGCATAATTTCAATCCGATCATGGCGCTGGCTGGCGACACGGTGATTGCCGAGCCGCATGTGATCGTGCCGGTTGGGGTTATTCCTCCGGATGCGGTCAAAACGCCAGCCGTGCTGGTCGATCATCTTTTGGAACGGGATAACTGATATGAACGCGAAAGAAATTATTGCCCGTCGCGTCGCTCTTGAAGTGAAGGACGGTATGTTGGTGAACCTCGGTATTGGTCTCCCTAGTCTGGTGACCAACTATTTGCCCGAGAATGTGGGTGTGTTTTTTCAGGCGGAGAACGGAGTCATTGGACTGGGCGCCCGCCCGACCGAGGGGATGGAAGACCCTGATCTGACGGATGCCGGTGGTGGCTTCGTGACTGCTGTGCCCGGTGCTGCATCTATCGACTCAGCCATGTCCTTTGGGCTGATCCGTGGCGGGCATCTTGATATGACGGTTCTTGGCGGCCTTCAGGTGGATGAACGCGGCTACCTTGCCAACTGGATGGTGCCGGGCAAAATGGTGCCTGGCATGGGAGGCGCGATGGACCTTGTGGTTGGCGCAAAAAAGGTTGTTGTGTCGATGGTGCACACGGCGAAGGGCAACCCCAAGATCGTACCCGAATGCACACTTCCGCTGACAGCAGAGCGCCAGATCAGCCTGATTGTAACCGAGATGGCGGTCATTGAGCCGACTGAGGACGGCCTTGTGCTGCGTGAGGTAGGGCCAGGAGTTGCCGTAGATGAGGTTCGTTCGGCCACGGCGGCTAAACTGATAATCCCCGATCAAGTGCCAGAGATGGTTCTGGATCCGCTCCGATGATGTATGACTACTGGGCGACACGCCGCCCAGTAGTCTGCATGTATCCACGCAAGTTTCGCTGGCGCAGCCTAGGGCAGGGCGCGCAAACCTGTCGGCGCGCGCAAATGGGTTGAAATCCTGCCCTGCAGCGCGTATCTGGCAGCAGTCGCGCGCTAACGGTTGCGCCAATACAGACAGGCCAGCGCCGAAACGGGCGCGCTTTACAGGGATGACGAACATGGCGAACCCTCTTCAGTTTCTTCAGCAGGTGCGCTCGGAAGCGGGCAAAGTCACTTGGCCCTCGCGCCGTGAGGTGATGCTGACGACCGGTATGGTTCTGGCAATGGCTGCACTGACCTCGTTGTTCTTTTCGCTCGTGGATTGGGTGATCCGTCTGGGCGTCGCCGCGGTGATCGGGAGCTAAGCTGTCGTCAGGCTTGCGTGACGAAACGGGCGATGCACGCACAAACGTGTCTTTAACGGCCTTGAAATCAATGGCGCACGGCGGTAAAGGGGCGGAACTTTCCCGTAAGCGGCGTGCATCGATTCGCGTGGTGCGCGCTGTTTTTTGTTCGGGATATGCGGGCTAACCCGCTGGAAAATTTGAATTTTACGACGCGCAAGCGTCGGTATGAAGGGGCTAAGGTCGGCATGGCGAAGCGTTGGTATTCGGTAAGCGTTCTCTCGAATTTCGAGAAGAAAGTGGCCGAGGGGATCCGTCAGGCTGTTATTGATCAGGGTCTTGAGGATCAGATCGAAGAAGTCTTGGTGCCCACGGAAGAAGTCATCGAGATCCGTCGCGGCAAGAAAGTCACCTCTGAGCGGCGCTTCATGCCCGGCTATGTGCTGGTGCGCATGGAGATGACCGACAAGGGCTATCACCTTGTGAACTCGCTTAATCGCGTCACTGGGTTTTTGGGTCCGCAAGGGCGCCCGATGCCGATGGGTGATGCCGAGGTGAACCGTATCCTGAGCCGCGTCGATGAGACCGGTGAAGCGGCGGCTCCGCGCAACCTGATCTTCTTCGAGATCGGCGAGAACGTGAGCGTGACTGACGGCCCGTTCGAGGGGTTCTCGGGCATGGTCGAGGAAGTGGACGAGGCGGCAAGCCGCTTGAAGGTGACGGTGTCGATCTTTGGTCGCCCCACGCCGGTCGAACTGGAATTCACGCAGGTGCAGAAAACCGCCTGAGTGTAAATCGTGGGAGGCGAGGGGGTAACTCCGGACCGCACCACTAAACTTCGCGCCCCTTTTGGGTGTGACAGTGATAAGGAGAGGGCCAAATGGCCAAGAAAGTAGTTGGGCAGCTGAAGCTGCAAATTCCGGCTGGTGGCGCAAACCCGTCCCCGCCGGTCGGTCCTGCGCTGGGTCAGCGCGGCATCAACATCATGGAATTCTGCAAGGCGTTTAACGCCAAAACGCAGGAAATGGACAAGCAGGCGAAGATCCCGACGATCATCACCTATTACGCTGACAAGTCCTTTACCTTTGAGATCAAGCAGCCCACGGCGAGCTTCTTCATCAAGCAAGCCGCTGGCCTCAAGCCGGTTGGCAAGCGCAACCGTCCGAAGGGCTCTGAGGCCCCCGGTCGCGTGACCGCTGCAACGATCACGGCCGCCCAAGTGCGCCAGATCGCCGAAGCAAAAATGGCTGATCTGAACGCCAACGACATCGAAGGCGCGATGAGCATCATCCTCGGCTCGGCGAAGTCGATCGGTATCGAGGTGAAAGGGTAAGTCATGGCAAAGCTCGGTAAACGGACCAAAGCCGCCCGCGAAGCTTTCGCTGGCAAAGACAACCTCTCGATCGCTGAGGCGGTGAGCCTGATCAAGTCGAACGCACATGCGAAATTCGACGAGACGCTGGAAATCGCGATGAACCTTGGCGTCGATCCGCGTCACGCAGACCAGATGGTCCGCGGCGTGGTCGCCCTGCCCAACGGCACCGGTAAAACGGTGCGCGTGGCGGTGTTTGCGCGTGGCGCGAAAGCCGAAGAAGCACAGGCTGCCGGGGCTGACATCGTTGGCGCCGAAGACCTGATGGAAACCATCCAGTCGGGCAAGATCGAGTTTGATCGTTGCATCGCGACCCCGGACATGATGCCGCTTGTCGGTCGTCTGGGTAAGGTGCTTGGCCCGCGTAACCTGATGCCGAACCCCAAGGTCGGCACGGTGACGATGGACGTCGCAAACGCTGTGGCTGCGGCCAAAGGCGGCGAAGTCCAGTTCAAGGTCGAGAAGGCTGGCGTCATCCATGGTGGCATCGGCAAGGTGTCGTTCTCGGAAGAGAAGCTGGTTGAGAACGTGCGCGCCTTCGTGGACGCCGTTTCCAAAGCTCGCCCCGTTGGCGCAAAAGGCACCTATATGAAAAAGGTGTCGCTGAGCTCCACGATGGGCCCGGGCGTGTCGCTGGACGTTGCGTCCGCAAGCGGCAACTAAAAGAATTCCACCGGGAAACCGGTGGATGGTGGGGCGGGCGCCATAGTGCAACCGCCCTGACCTGTCCGAGACGGAGGGTGCCGGGAAACTGGCTTAATTTCCTTCCTGAGATGGGGATCGAGACCATTTCCGAGGGAGGCCGCTTGGCTGATCTCGGGCGATCTGGGCTCGGGCCCTTTCGGACCCGACCCCGCGCAAGCGGGACAATGAGAGCCGGGGGGAAACCCTCATACTTGGAGTGTAACTGTGGATAGAGCCCAAAAAGAGAAAGTGGTCGAGGAACTCGGCCAGATCTTCGCAAGCTCTGGCGTCGTAGTGGTTGCCCACTACGAGGGGCTGACGGTTGCCGAAATGCAGGACCTGCGGGCGCGCATGCGCGAAGCTGGCGGGTCTGTTCGCGTTGCCAAGAACAAGCTCGCCAAGATCGCCCTTGAAGGTCAGCCCTGCGCAAGCATCGCTGATTTCCTGACGGGCATGACCGTACTTTCCTACTCTGATGATCCCGTCGCCGCGGCGCGGGTGGTTGTCAAGTACGCCAAGGAAAACGAGAAACTCTCGATCCTTGGTGGTTCTATGGGAGAGTCGGCTCTGGATATCGCCGGTGTTAAAGCCGTCGCCGATATGCCGTCGCGCGAAGAGCTTCTTGCTCAGATCGCGTCGTGCATTGGTGCGCCTGCTAGCAACATCGCCGGTGCCATTGGCGCGCCTGCAAGCAACATCGCGAGCATCTTGTCCTCGATCGAGGAAAAGGCTGCTTAAGCAATCGACCTGCCCCGTAGCGGCTTGAAACCGCGACGTTGGAAACCCAAATCTAGGAACTGTGAAATGGCTGATCTGAAAAAACTCGCCGAAGAAATCGTGGGCCTGACCCTTCTGGAAGCCCAGGAACTGAAAACCATCCTCAAAGACGAGTATGGCATCGAGCCCGCTGCTGGTGGCGCTGTGATGATGGCTGGCCCGGCTGCTGCTGGCGAAGCTGCTGAAGAGAAAACCGAATTCGACGTCGTTCTCGTCGAAGCCGGCGCTCAGAAAATCAACGTGATCAAAGAAGTTCGCGGCATCACGGGTCTCGGCCTGAAAGAAGCCAAAGACCTCGTTGAAGCTGGCGGCAAAGTCAAAGAAGGCGCTTCGAAGTCGGAAGCTGAAGAAATTCAGAAGAAACTCGAAGCTGCTGGCGCGAAAGTCGAGCTCAAGTAATCGAGCCGGATGCGCTTGCATCCGACATGAAAAGGGCTGGGTCCGGGAATTTCCGGGCCCAGCCGAACCTGTCTTGGAGAGCGCTTTGCGCATTTGAAGCCCTCTCCAAGGCGGTGTTCGCGGTTCGGGAGCTATCCGGTGGGACGGATGGCAGGTATGGAACCGCCCCCCTTCATTCGCCTTGCGGCGTGCAATGGGCCCCGACATTGCGCAGCCGCGAAGAGACGAAAGGTCACGCAGAGCATGGCTCAAGCTTACGTTGGTCAGAAACGCATCCGTCGCTATTACGGCAAAATCCGTGAAGTCCTTGAAATGCCGAACCTCATTGAGGTTCAGAAATCTTCATACGATCTGTTCCTGCGCTCGGGGGAGGCTGATCAGCCCACCGATGGCGACGGGATTCAGGGCGTGTTCCAGTCGGTTTTCCCGATCAAGGATTTCAACGACAACGCCATTCTGGAGTTCGTGAAATACGAACTCGAAAAGCCGAAATACGATGTCGAAGAGTGTCAGAATCGCGACATGACCTACGCAGCACCGCTCAAGGTGACGCTGCGTCTGATCGTGTTTGATATCGACGAAGATACCGGCGCTCGTTCGGTCAAGGACATCAAGGAACAAGACGTGTTCATGGGCGATATGCCTTTGATGACCAATAACGGCACATTCGTTGTGAACGGCACCGAGCGCGTGATCGTGAGCCAGATGCACCGCTCTCCGGGCGTGTTCTTTGACCATGACCGTGGCAAAACCCACAGCTCGGGCAAGCTGTTGTTTGCCTGCCGCATCATTCCCTATCGCGGTTCATGGCTGGACTTCGAATTCGACGCCAAAGATCTGGTATTCGCGCGCATCGACCGTCGCCGCAAACTGCCGGTAACGACGCTGCTCTATGCGCTTGGTCTCGATCAAGAGGGCATCATGGATGCCTATTACGAGACGGTGCAATACACCGCAAAGGGCAAGACCGGCTGGGTGACCAAGTTCTTCCCCGATCGCGTGCGCGGCACCCGTCCGACCTTTGATCTGGTTGATGCGGCAAGCGGTGAAGTGATCTTGAAAGCGGGCGAGAAAGCGACCCCGCGCATGGTCAAGAAATGGCGTGACGATGACGCGATTTCCGAGCTGTTGGTTCCGTTCGATCACATTCTGGGCCGCTATTGCGCCAAGGATCTCATCAACGAAGAGACCGGTTTCATCTATATCGAGGCTGGCGATGAGCTGACCGCGGAATATGATAAAGACGGAGAACTGTCGGGCGGTTCGGTCAAGGTTCTCGTGGATAACGGGATTACCGAGGTGCCGATCCTTGACATCGATAACGTCAATGTCGGTCCCTATATCCGCAATACGATGGCGGCGGATAAGAACCTCAACCGCGAAACTGCGTTGATGGATATCTACCGCGTCATGCGTCCGGGTGAGCCCCCGACCGTTGAAGCGGCTGAAGGGCTGTTCAACCAGTTGTTCTTTGACGCTGATCGTTATGACCTGTCCGCAGTGGGCCGGGTCAAAATGAACATGCGTCTCGATCTGGACGCGCCTGATACCCAGCGCACTTTGCGCCGCGAAGACATCATCGCCTGTATCCGTGGGCTGGTGGAACTGCGCGACGGCAAAGGCGAGATCGATGATATCGACCACCTCGGCAACCGCCGGGTGCGCTCGGTCGGCGAGCTGATGGAAAATCAGTATCGCGTCGGTCTGCTGCGTATGGAACGCGCGATCAAGGAACGTATGTCTAGCGTTGAGATCGACACGGTGATGCCGCAAGATCTGATCAATGCAAAACCGGCTGCGGCTGCGGTGCGTGAATTCTTCGGCTCTTCGCAGCTGAGCCAGTTCATGGACCAAACCAACCCGCTGTCGGAAGTCACCCACAAACGCCGTCTCTCGGCGCTTGGCCCGGGTGGTCTGACGCGCGAGCGTGCCGGCTTTGAGGTGCGCGACGTTCACCCGACCCACTACGGTCGGATGTGCCCGATTGAAACGCCCGAAGGTCAGAACATCGGCCTGATCAACTCGCTGGCCACCTTTGCCCGCGTGAACAAGTATGGCTTTATCGAGACCCCGTATCGCAAGGTCGAAGATGGCAAGGTCACCGATGAGGTGGTCTACATGTCGGCCACCGAGGAAATGCGTCACACCGTGGCGCAGGCCAACGCGACGCTTGATGAAAACGGCAAGTTCACCAGCGATCTGATTTCGACGCGTCAGTCGGGCGAATACTCGTTGAACCCGCCTGAAGTCATCGACCTGATCGACGTCTCGCCCAAGCAGCTTGTTTCGGTTGCTGCGGCGCTGATCCCGTTCCTTGAAAATGACGATGCGAACCGCGCCCTGATGGGTTCGAACATGCAACGTCAGGCTGTGCCGCTTCTGCGCTCCGAGGCTCCGTTTGTGGGCACCGGGATGGAAGCGATCGTGGCGCGTGATTCCGGTGCGGCCATCATGGCCAATCGCGGCGGTATCATCGACCAGGTTGACGCGCAGCGCATCGTTATCCGCGTGACGGATAACCTTGAGGCGGGTGAACCCGGCGTGGACATCTACCGTCTGCGCAAGTTCAAACGGTCGAACCAATCCTCGACGATCAACCAGCGTCCTGTCGTCAAAGTGGGCGACCGGGTGCAAAAAGGTCAGGTTGTGGCTGATGGTCCGTCCACCGATCAAGGTGAGCTGGCAATCGGGCGCAACGTGATCGTCGCGTTCATGCCATGGAATGGCTACAACTACGAAGACTCGATCCTGATTTCCGAGCGTATTCACCGCGATGACGTGTTCACCTCGATCCATATCGACGAATACGAAGTGGCGGCGCGCGACACGAAACTGGGGCCGGAAGAAATCACCCGCGACATTCCCAACGTCGGTGAGGAAGCCCTGCGCAACCTCGACGAAGCGGGCATCGTGTATATCGGCGCCGAAGTGGGGCCGGGCGATATTCTTGTCGGTAAGATCACGCCAAAGGGTGAAAGCCCGATGACGCCGGAAGAAAAACTCTTGCGCGCCATCTTTGGTGAAAAGGCGTCTGACGTGCGCGATACTTCGCTGCGTTTGCCGCCCGGTGCGTTCGGCACAATCGTGGAAGTGCGCGTCTTTAACCGCCATGGCGTGGAAAAAGACGAACGTGCGCTGCAGATCGAGCGGGAAGAAGTCGAACGTCTCGCACGTGACCGCGACGATGAGCTGGCGATCCTTGAGCGCAACATCTACGCGCGTCTGCGCACGCTGGTCATGGGCAAAAAGGCCGTCAAAGGCCCCAAAGGCGTCAAGCCGGGCTCTGAGATCAACGAAGAACTGCTGGGCACCTTGTCCAAAGGTCAGTGGTGGCAGCTTGCCCTTGAAAGCGAGGGCGACGCGAAAGAGGTCGAGGCGCTTAACGATCAGTTCGAGGCACAGAAACGTGCCCTTGATTTGCGCTTTGAAGACAAGGTCGAGAAAGTCCGTCAGGGCGACGATCTGCCTCCGGGCGTGATGAAGATGGTCAAGGTCTTCGTGGCTGTGAAGCGCAAGCTTCAGGCAGGCGACAAGATGGCTGGTCGTCACGGCAACAAAGGTGTCGTGTCCAAGGTCGTGCCGGTCGAGGATATGCCTTTCCTCGCCGACGGGACGCCGGTCGATCTGGTGCTGAACCCGCTGGGCGTGCCTTCACGCATGAACGTTGGTCAGATCCTTGAAACCCATATGGGGTGGGCGTCGCGCGGTCTGGGCATCCAGATCGACGAGGCAATCCGGGCCTATCGCCGCGATGGTGACATGACCCCGGTCAAGGCTGCGATGCGTCACGGCTATGGCGATGAGACCTATCAAGAGGCCTTCTCGGACATGGACGACGAAAGCCTGCTGGAAAGCGCCGAGACCGTTCGCGGTGGCGTGCCGATTGCAACCCCGGTCTTTGACGGGGCGAAAGAGGCCGACATCAACGACGCGTTGACGCGTGCAGGCTTTAGTGAATCGGGTCAGTCGGTGGTGTTTGATGGCCGCTCGGGCGAGCAATTCGCCCGCAAGGTCACCGTTGGGGTGAAATACTTCCTCAAGCTGCACCACTTGGTCGATGACAAGATGCACGCACGTTCGACCGGTCCGTATTCGCTTGTCACGCAGCAGCCGCTGGGTGGTAAGGCGCAGTTCGGTGGTCAGCGTCTGGGTGAGATGGAGGTCTGGGCACTCGAAGCCTACGGTGCCGCCTACACCTTGCAAGAGATGCTGACGGTGAAGTCCGATGACGTGGCTGGCCGCACCAAAGTCTATGAGTCGATCGTCAAGGGCGAGGACAATTTCGAAGCCGGCGTGCCGGAATCGTTCAACGTTCTCGTCAAAGAGGTCCGAGGCCTTGGCCTCAATATGGAACTCCTGGATGCGGAGGATGACGAGTGAGGGCTTAGGCCCTTACTCCCTCCCCTCTGCCCTCATTCAAGGATTTACAGATGAACCAGGAACTGACGCAAAACCCGTTCAACCCGCTTGCCCAGCCCAAGGCCTTTGACGAGATCAAGATCTCGCTGGCCTCGCCGGAGCGGATCCTGTCATGGTCGTTTGGCGAGATCAAAAAGCCCGAGACCATCAACTACCGCACGTTTAAACCCGAGCGTGACGGCCTGTTCTGCGCACGCATCTTTGGCCCGATCAAAGATTACGAATGCCTGTGCGGCAAATACAAGCGGATGAAATATCGCGGCGTTGTCTGCGAGAAATGCGGTGTGGAAGTCACGCTGCAAAAGGTCCGCCGCGAGCGTATGGGCCACATCGAGCTGGCCTCGCCGGTCGCGCATATCTGGTTCCTCAAGTCGCTGCCCTCGCGCATCGCCTTGATGCTGGACACCACGTTGCGCAGCCTTGAGCGGATTCTCTACTTTGAGAACTTCGTTGTGATCGAGCCCGGTCTGACCGATCTGACCTATGGTCAGTTGATGACCGAGGAAGAATATCTCGACGCGCAGGACGCTTATGGCGCCGACGCCTTCACCGCCAATATCGGCGCTGAGGCTATTCGTGAAATGCTGGCAGCGGTCGACCTTGAGGCGACTGCCGAGCAGCTGCGCGAAGAGCTGAAGGAAGCCACGGGCGAGCTGAAGCCGAAGAAGATCATCAAGCGCTTGAAGATCGTCGAAAGCTTCCTTGAATCGGGCAACCGCCCTGAATGGATGGTGCTGACGGTGCTGCCGGTGATCCCGCCGGAACTGCGCCCGCTGGTGCCGCTTGATGGTGGCCGGTTCGCGACCTCGGATCTCAACGATCTGTATCGTCGCGTGATCAACCGCAACAACCGTCTCAAGCGCCTCATCGAGCTGCGCGCGCCCGACATCATCGTGCGCAACGAAAAGCGGATGTTGCAGGAATCGGTTGATGCGCTGTTTGACAACGGCCGTCGCGGTCGCGTGATCACGGGCACCAACAAGCGCCCGCTGAAATCGCTGTCCGACATGCTGAAGGGTAAGCAAGGTCGCTTCCGTCAGAACCTTTTGGGTAAGCGCGTGGACTTCTCGGGGCGTTCGGTCATTGTGACCGGTCCCGAGTTGAAACTGCATCAGTGCGGTCTGCCCAAGAAGATGGCGCTCGAACTGTTCAAGCCGTTCATCTATTCGCGTCTTGAGGCGAAGGGTTTGTCGAGCACCGTCAAACAAGCCAAGAAACTGGTCGAGAAAGAGCGCCCCGAAGTGTGGGATATCCTTGACGAGGTAATCCGCGAACACCCGGTTCTGCTTAACCGTGCGCCGACGCTGCACCGTCTGGGCATTCAGGCGTTTGAGCCGATGCTGATCGAAGGGAAGGCTATCCAGCTGCACCCGCTGGTTTGCTCGGCCTTTAACGCTGACTTTGACGGCGACCAGATGGCCGTGCACGTCCCGCTGAGCCTTGAGGCCCAGCTGGAAGCGCGCGTCTTGATGATGTCGACCAACAACGTGCTGTCGCCTGCCAACGGTGCGCCGATTATCGTGCCCTCGCAGGATATGATTCTGGGTCTTTACTATGTGACCATGGAACGCAAAGGCATGAAGGGCGAGGGCATGGCCTTTGGCTCGGTCGAGGAAGTGGAACACGCGCTCAATGCGGGCGAAGTGGGTCTGCATGCCAAGATCACTTGCCGTGTGAAACAGATCGACGAGACCGGCAACGAGGTGTTCCAACGCTTCGAAACCACGCCGGGCCGCTGCCGTCTGGGCTCGCTTTTGCCGCTGAATGCAAAGGCACCGTTCGAACTGGTCAACCGTCTTCTACGTAAGAAAGACGTGCAGAACACAATCGACACCGTCTATCGCTACTGCGGTCAGAAAGAGTCGGTGATCTTCTGTGACCAGATCATGGGCATGGGCTTCCGCGAGGCGTTCAAGGCGGGCATTTCGTTCGGTAAGGACGACATGGTTATCCCCGATAACAAGTGGGATATCGTCGAAGGCGTTCGCGATCAGGTCAAGGATTTCGAACAGCAATATATGGACGGCCTGATCACCCAAGGTGAGAAGTACAACAAAGTCGTTGATGCTTGGTCGAAATGTAACGATCAGGTCACGGACGCGATGATGAACACCATCTCCGCGCCCAAATATGATGAGAACGGCGCAGAAATGGAACCGAACTCGGTTTACATGATGGCGCACTCGGGCGCGCGTGGCTCGGTTACCCAGATGAAACAGCTGGGCGGGATGCGCGGCTTGATGGCCAAGCCGAATGGCGAGATCATCGAAACGCCGATCATCTCGAACTTTAAAGAAGGCCTGACCGTTCTCGAGTACTTCAACTCGACGCACGGCGCGCGTAAGGGTCTGTCCGATACCGCGCTTAAGACGGCGAACTCGGGCTATCTGACGCGGCGTCTGGTAGACGTGGCACAGGATTGCATCGTGCGCAGCCATGATTGTGGCACCGATCGTGCGATCACCGCTTCGGCGGCGGTCAATGATGGGGAAATCGTCTCGCCGCTATCCGAGCGTATCTTGGGCCGTGTCGCAGCCGATGACGTCAACGTTCCGGGCACCGATGAGGTGCTGGTGCGCGCGGGCGAATTGATCGACGAGCGCAAGGCTGATGCCGTTGAACAGGCGGGCGTGCAATCGGTGCGCATCCGCTCGGCGCTGACCTGTGAGGCCGAAGAAGGCGTTTGCGCGCTCTGCTACGGTCGCGATCTGGCACGTGGTACGCTGGTGAACCAAGGCGAAGCGGTGGGCATTATCGCCGCGCAGTCGATTGGCGAACCGGGCACGCAGCTGACGATGCGGACCTTCCACTTGGGCGGCGTGGCTCAAGGTGGCTCGCAGTCGTTCCTGGAAGCCAGCCAAGAGGGCAAGATCGAGTTCCGCAATGCGCAACTCATCGTCAACGAGGCAGGCGACCAGATCGTTATGGGGCGCAACATGCAAATTGCGATCCTCAGCGATCAGGGCGAGGAACTGGCCAGCCACAAACTGGGCTACGGCACCAAGGTGTTCGTCAAGGATGGCGCCAAGGTCGCGCGCGGCGACAAGCTGATCGAATGGGATCCCTACACCCTGCCGATCATCGCCGATAAACCCGGTAAGGTGCGTTTCGTCGATCTCGTTTCGGGCATCTCGGTGCGCGAAGATACCGATGATGCGACTGGCATGACCCAAAGGATCGTGGCGGATTGGCGTTCGGCGCCCAAAGGCAACGACCTCAAGCCCGAGGTTCTGATCTTGGGTGAAGACGGCGAACCGGTGCGCAACGATGCGGGCAACCCGGTGATCTACACGATGTCGGTGGATGCGATCCTGTCGGTCGAAGACGGCCAACAGGTCAAAGCCGGTGACGTTGTGGCGCGGATCCCGCGCGAGGGTGCCAAGACCAAGGACATCACCGGTGGTCTGCCGCGTGTGGCCGAACTCTTTGAGGCACGTCGTCCCAAGGATCACGCAATCATCGCCGAAATTGATGGCTATGTGCGCTTTGGCAAGGACTACAAGAACAAGCGCCGGCTCTCGATTGATCCGCGCGACGAAGGTCTTGAGCCCGCCGAATACATGGTGCCGAAAGGCAAGCACATCCCGGTGCAGGAAGGCGACTTCGTGCAGAAGGGTGACTACATCATGGACGGCAACCCGGCGCCGCATGACATCTTGCGTATCATGGGGATTGAGGCTTTGGCCGATTACCTCATCGACGAGGTGCAGGACGTCTATCGACTGCAGGGTGTGAAGATCAACGACAAGCACATCGAAGTGATTGTTCGCCAGATGCTGCAAAAGATCGAGATCCTGGATTCGGGTGAATCGACCCTTCTCAAAGGCGAGAATGTCGACAAGGCCGAGTTCGATGAAGAGAACGCCAAGGTCATCGCTCGTGGCGGTCGTCCGGCCACCGGGGAACCGGTGCTGTTGGGCATCACCAAGGCGTCGCTGCAAACGCGCAGCTTCATCTCGGCGGCATCCTTCCAAGAGACAACGCGGGTTCTTACCGAGGCTTCGGTGCAGGGCAAGCGCGACAAGCTGGTCGGTCTTAAGGAAAACGTCATCGTTGGTCGGTTGATCCCGGCGGGCACGGGTGGGGCGACCACCAAAGTCCGCAAGGTCGCAACCGATCGCGACAACAAGGTGATTGAGGCTCGTCAGGCCGAAGCCGCCGAAGCCGCAGCGCTGGCCGCTCCGGTCGAGGCAGACGCAGATTTCGGTCCGGTCGAAACGCCGGAAAGCCGAGATTGATTTCAGCCCCGAACGGCTGAGTTGATATGACCCCGCGCGAGACAATCGCGCGGGGTTTTCCTTTGGGCCGCTTTGTAGTGAGGCGCGCGCGATCTCGCGCATCGGCGCGCCCACGAAACCGTGGGCAGGCCCGAGGATCGTTTACAAGATGGCGCGGCGGAGATATGAGGGGCCGATCCTGCGACGCCCCAAGCGAGTTCCGGCCCCATGCCCGAGATTTCCCCCGAGATTTCTATCGTCATCCCTGCCAAGAATGAGGCGACCAACATCGTCGCACTGCTCGACGAGATCGACGCAGCCTGCGCGCCTGTATGCGATTACGAGGTGATCGTGGTCGATGATGGCTCTGATGACGGGATGGGCGACATCGTGCGCGCACGCATGGCCGATCATCCCAACCTGCGCTTGCTGCATCACGCCAAATCAGGCGGGCAAAGCGCGGGCGTGCATTCGGGCGTGTTGGCGGCCAAGGGCGCGATCATCTGCACGCTGGATGGCGATGGGCAAAACCCGCCCAGCGAGTTGCCCGCGCTGATGGCGCCTTTGCGCGCGCCCGGTTCTGACGCGGTCGGGTTGGTGGCGGGGCAGCGTGTCGGGCGCCAAGATACTATGTCGAAGAAGCTTGCCTCGAAATTCGCCAATGGTATTCGCTCGGCGATCCTCAAGGATGGCACGCGCGACACCGGCTGCGGGCTCAAGGCGTTTCGTCGCGAAGCGTTCCTGCGTCTGCCGTTTTTCAATCACATGCACCGCTATCTGCCTGCGCTGTTTGCGCGCGATGGCTGGGAGGTGGCGCATGTCGATGTCTCTCACCGTTCGCGCGGGGGCGGGGCGTCGAACTATAACAATCTGCAACGCGGGCTTGTCGGCGTTGTCGATCTGATGGGCGTGGCTTGGTTGCTACGGCGACGCAAGACCGCGCGCGCCACCGAAATCGCGCGCAAGGAGTAAGCCCCATGCAATGGCTGATGAGTATGCTGCATGTCGACAGCATGACCGAGCTGTGGTGGGTCGTTTTCGGCCTGTTGGCGCAGTTGATGTTTACCGGTCGCTTCGTCGTGCAATGGATCGCCTCAGAGCGGCAGCGCGATTCTGTCGTGCCGGTCGCATTTTGGTATTTCTCGCTGGCGGGCGGCTTGATGCTGTTTAGCTATGCCGTTTATCGCCGCGATCCGGTGTTCATTCTGGGGCAGTCTCTGGGCGTGTTCATCTATTCCCGCAATCTCTGGCTGATCCATGCCAAGCGCCGCCGCGAAGCGTGACCCCCAAAGCTGGTTCGCGCCGGCGCTATTGATCGTTGCTGCGGTCACGTTGCTGCGGCTGATCGCGCTGGCGTTTAACCGCACCGATCTGTTTGTCGATGAGACGCAATACTGGCTCTGGGGCCAGCATCTAGATTTCGGATATTATTCCAAACCGCCGCTGATTGGCTGGCTGATCCGCGCGGTGACGGAGCTTGTGGGATCGAACGCGCCGTTTTGGGTGCGTATGCCCGGCCCAGTGCTACACGGCATGACCGCGCTGGCGCTGGGGGCGTTGGGCGCGCGGATTGGCGGGCGCAGTGCGGGGCTGTGGTCGGCGGTGATCTATGTGACGCTGCCCTTTGTGGCGC
Source organism: Thioclava sp. (assembly GCF_048263065.1). Lineage (NCBI taxonomy): Bacteria > Pseudomonadati > Pseudomonadota > Alphaproteobacteria > Rhodobacterales > Paracoccaceae > Thioclava > Thioclava sp. The sequence goes on along the minus strand of NZ_JBLXEM010000034.1, from coordinate 5,206 downwards.
TTGGTTCGGTTCTAATGTCGACCGATACGGTGATGGCACCGTTCTATGCGCTGGCGCTGCTGTTTTCCTATCGCGCGGCGCAGGGCGGGCGGCTGGCGGATGCGCTGGTTGCGGGGATCTGCGCGGGGCTGGCCTTTATGGCGAAATATGCCGCGATTTATTTGATCCCCGGTTTGGCACTGGCCGCGCTGGTGGCACCGAGCTGGCGGATGGGCTGGCGCAATGCGCTGGTGATGGTTGTCACGGCGGGCCTGGTGATTGCGCCCAACGTGGTGTGGAACCTCAACCATGATTTGACGACTGTCTCGCATACGATGGACAATGTCGGCTGGGTGCGCAGCGGCGCGATGCTGGACCTGCCCTCAATGGGCGAATTCTTTGGCAGTCAGTTTGCGGTGTTTGGGCCTTTGACATTTGGCGCTTTGCTGCTGGGATATGTCAGTTGGGGTGATCCCGGCAAGCGCGGCTTGGTGATGCTGTCGATCCCGCCGCTATTGGCGGTGACGATTGAGGCGCTGCTGGATCGCGCCTATGCGAACTGGGCGATTGCCGCGTATTTCGCGGGCACGGTGCTGGCGGTCTTGGTGATGGGGCGGATCTGGCGTATCGCGGCGCTGGCGGTGAACGGGGTGATCGCGCTGATGATACCGCTGCTGACGGTGCTGGCGCCTTGGCCTGCCAAAGACGGGCAACCCTTGCTCAAACGCTGGTTGGGGCGCGTTGATCTAAGCGCGCATATACTGGCGCTGGCAAAAGCGGATGGCGTGCCGATCTACACCGCCAACCGCGATATTCTGGCCGATCTGTTTTATACGGGCCGCGATGCTGGTGTAACGGTCTATGCGCCCGCTCCCAAGGGGCGTGCGCATAGCTATTACGAGCAGATGTGGCCTCTGCCTGTGGGCTATACCGGCAAGCTGTTGGTGATTGCCAATCAAGCGCCGGACTGTGGCAGGGGGCCTGTGGCACCTGCGGGTGATCTGGCGGCGTCGGGGACTTGGGCAGGCAAGGGCTTTGCCCCCTATCTGGTGGAGGCGCGCTGTGTCCGTTCCCAAGATTGATCTTGCCCGCACCGGCTGGATGCTGCTGGCGCTGTGGCTTGGGGCGCTCGTGGTGTTTCGTGCAGCACCCGGTGTCGATCTGTTCGTGACGGGGCTATTTTACAACGCCGATACCGGGTTTTCAGTAATCACCAATCCGCTTTGGGAATGGTTGCGCCAGCGGATCTGGGATCTCGCGATTTTGGTGTTTCTGGCATCGCTGATCTGCTGGCCGCTGGCGTTGTGGCGGGGCAGGGTGCTGCGGCTGAGCGCACGGGCTTGGGGCTTTGTGCTGGGGCTGTTTTTCTTTGCGCCTGTGGTGATCGTCAACGGCTTGCTTAAATCCAATTCGGGACGCGCGCGCCCGGCCGACGTCGATCTGTTTGGCGGGGCGCATCACTTCTCGATTGCAGGCGATTTCACCGATCAATGCGCGCGCAACTGTTCGTTCGTTTCGGGCGAGGTTTCGGCAGCGGTGGCGTTGAGTGTGGTGATCTGGCTGGGGGGCGAGGCGATGCGCGACCGGCTGCCGCGCTGGGGGCTGTTTTATATCCGAGCAATCGCCGTGTTTATCAGCGCCTTTATCGCCCTTCAGCGTGTGGGCACGGGGCGGCATTTCCTGTCGGACGCGTTTTTCGCGGGCATGATCAGCCTTAGCGTGGCGTGGCTACTGTGGGGGCTGATCTTTGGCGGCTGGCTTGCGCGCTTGCAGGCTCGGCTTTCGCGCGGTCGGCGCAGTTGACAAGGCATCCGACTCCCCCTATACGCCGCGCTACCTGACGGGTGCATTGTGCCTACCGGGTCACCGATTTCTAGTGGTCACGATCCGGGCCCATAGCCCCGATCCTCTGGAATTCAACGCAGTCTCCTCTGCCTTCGGGTGGGGAGGGTGTGAATTGGCGTTTCGCGAATGGGCGCGAAATACCGTCGAGAAGTGGCGCATCCGAGACCGGGTGCGAGTATTGACAAGCAGATACGGGGAACCGGAATGCCAACGATTCAACAGCTGATCCGCAAGCCGCGGCAGCCGAAAGTGAAGGGCTCGAAATCGCAGCACCTTCAGCAGTGCCCGCAAAAGCGTGGCGTTTGCACGCGCGTCTATACAACGACGCCGAAGAAACCGAACTCCGCTATGCGTAAGGTCGCGAAAGTGCGCCTGACGAATGGCTTCGAGGTCATCTCTTACATCCCGGGTGAAAAGCACAACCTGCAAGAGCACTCTGTTGTGCTTATCCGCGGCGGTCGTGTGAAAGACCTTCCGGGCGTTCGTTACCACATCCTGCGCGGTGTGCTCGATACGCAAGGTGTTAAAGACCGTCGTCAACGCCGTTCGAAATACGGCGCGAAGCGTCCGAAGTAAGGAGATCACCACATGTCTCGTCGTCACGCCGCTGAAAAGCGCGAAGTTTTGCCGGACGCCAAGTATGGTGACCGCATTCTCACCAAATTCATGAACAACCTGATGATGGACGGCAAAAAGTCTGTTGCCGAACGGATTGTCTATAGCGCGCTGATCCGCGTCGAGGGCAAGCTAAAGCGCGAGCCCATCGAAGTGTTCCACGAAGCGCTTGAGAACGTGAAACCCTCGGTCGAGGTGCGTTCGCGCCGCGTCGGTGGTGCCACCTATCAGGTGCCCGTCGAAGTGCGTCCGATCCGCCGTGAGGCGCTCGCGATCCGCTGGTTGATCACCGCCGCAAAAAACCGCAACGAGAACACCATGGAAGAGCGCCTTGCAGGCGAGCTTTTGGATGCTGTGAACTCGCGCGGCACTGCGGTGAAAAAACGCGAAGATATGCACAAGATGGCCGACGCAAACAAAGCGTTCAGCCACTACCGCTGGTAAAAACGGAAGGACGCCATTATGGCACGCGAGTATCCGCTTTCATTCTACCGTAACTTCGGGATCATGGCGCATATCGACGCGGGTAAAACCACGACGACTGAGCGGATCCTGTACTACACCGGCAAATCGCACAAAATCGGCGAAGTGCACGATGGTGCAGCAACCATGGACTGGATGGAGCAAGAGGCCGAGCGCGGCATCACCATCACGTCGGCTGCGACGACCACGTTCTGGGAGCGCACCGAAACCGGTGACGCGCCCCAGACGCCCAAGCACCGCTTCAACATCATCGACACCCCCGGCCACGTTGACTTCACCATCGAAGTCGAACGCTCGCTGGCTGTGCTTGACGGTGCCGTTGCTTTGCTGGACGCCAACGCCGGTGTTGAGCCGCAGACCGAAACCGTGTGGCGTCAAGCTGACCGCTACAAGGTTCCGCGGATGGTGTTCGTCAACAAGATGGACAAAATCGGCGCTGACTATTTCAACTGTGTGAAGATGATCAAGGACCGCACGGGGGCGACCCCGGTTCCGGTCAACTTCCCGATCGGTGCAGAAGATCACCTTGAAGGCATCGTTGACCTGATCACCATGGAAGAATGGGTTTGGGAAGGCGAGGATCTGGGCGCGTCCTGGTTCCGTCGTCCGATCCGTGACGATCTGAAGGCAACCGCCGACGAGTGGCGTGCGCACCTGATCGAGAACGCGGTCGAGCAAGACGATGACGCCATGATGGCCTATCTTGAGGGTGAAGAGCCTGACGTTGAGACGCTGCGCAAGCTGGTCCGCAAGGGCACGCTGTCGCTGTCCTTCGTGCCGGTTCTGGGTGGCTCTGCGTTCAAAAACAAGGGTGTGCAGCCTCTGTTGAACGCTGTCATCGACTTCCTGCCCTCGCCACTCGACGTTCCGGCTTACATGGGCTTCTCGCCTGATGATGAGACGGAAGAGCGCAACATCGCACGTCACGCTGACGACGATGAGCCGCTGTCGGGTCTTGCGTTCAAGATCATGAACGACCCCTTCGTGGGCACGCTCACCTTCACGCGCCTCTACTCGGGCAAAATGAAGAAGGGTGACTCGATCCTGAACGCGACCAAAGGTCGTAAAGAGCGCATCGGTCGTATGATGATGATGCACTCCAACAACCGCGACGAGATCGACGAAGCCTTTGCAGGTGACATCATCGCGCTGGCCGGTCTGAAAGAAACCACCACGGGTGACACGCTCTGTGACATCAACAATCAGGTGGTTCTGGAAACGATGACCTTCCCCGATCCGGTTATCGAGATCGCGGTTGAGCCGAAGACGAAAGCCGACCAAGAAAAGATGGGCCTCGCTTTGGCACGTCTGGCCGCCGAAGACCCGTCCTTCCGCGTCGAAACCGATCTTGAATCGGGTCAGACGATCATGAAGGGCATGGGCGAACTTCACCTCGACATTCTTGTTGATCGCATGAAGCGTGAATTCAAGGTTGAGGCGAATATCGGTGCCCCGCAAGTTGCTTATCGTGAGACGATCAGCCACGCGACCGAGATCGATTACACGCACAAGAAACAGACCGGTGGTACCGGCCAGTTTGCGCGCGTGAAGCTGGAAATCACCCCGACGGAGCCGGGCGAGGGTTACTCGTTCGAATCCAAAGTCGTGGGTGGTTCGGTGCCGAAAGAATATATCCCCGGCGTCGAAAAAGGCATCAAATCGGTCATGGATTCCGGTCCGCTTGCTGGCTTCCCGGTTATCGACTTCAAAGTTCAGCTCCTTGATGGTGCGTTCCACGACGTCGACTCCTCGGTGCTGGCATTTGAGATCGCGTCGCGCGCTGCGATGCGCGAAGGTCTGCGCAAGGCTGGGGCAAAACTGCTTGAGCCGATGATGAAAGTCGAAGTGGTCACGCCGGAAGAATACACCGGTTCGATCATTGGGGACCTGACCTCGCGTCGGGGCCAGGTGCAAGGACAAGAGACCCGCGGCAACGCGATCGTCATCAATTCCTTCGTGCCGCTTGCCAATATGTTCGGCTACATCAACAACCTGCGCTCGATGTCCTCGGGCCGGGCGGTGTTCACGATGCTCTTTGATCACTACGAGCCCGTGCCGCAGAACATCTCTGACGAGATCCAGAAGAAATACGCGTAAGGTTTGGCGCCGGGCAACCGGCGCCTCCCCTTCGTTTCGAAATGACAGGAGGCCATCATGGCTAAGGAAAAGTTTCAACGTAACAAACCGCACGTCAACATCGGCACGATTGGTCACGTTGACCACGGCAAGACGACGCTGACGGCAGCGATCACCAAGTATTTTGGTGATTTCAAAGCCTATGACC
>NZ_JBLXEM010000033.1:0-24068 GCF_048263065.1 Thioclava sp. | reverse complement strand
TGCTGCCACCCTCAAAGCCAAGCTGGATATTGATCATCGTCCCTATGTCATTCTTGGCGCCTGCAATCCGAAATTTGCGCATCAGGCACTTGAGGCTGAGCCAGATATAGGTGCGCTCCTTCCGTGCAATGTCGTTGTTCGCGAAGAGACGGACGGCAAAACGACGGTGCTGTTCATGGACCCTGCCGCCGTGCTGGGAATGGTCGGAAATCCCGATGTCGATCGTCTGGGCCATGGAGTAGCAATCAAACTGAGACGGGTGGCTGACACGTTTGCTGCTTGAAACATCGAAAATCGTGAAAGGAGATCAAAGATGAACAATACGACTCTGAAAATCACGGGCATGACCTGTAATCATTGCGTGCGCGCGGTAACGAAAGCCCTTGAATCCGTGCCGGGCGTGCAAAGTGCCGAGGTAACGTTGACGCCCGGCTCAGCCGTGGTGACCGGGTCAGCCGATCCGGCCGCCCTGATCGCGGCTGTGCAGGAGGAAGGCTACGAGGCAGAGGTTCAGGCCCATGCCTGAGGTGATCGTCTACACCAGCCCCGGCTGCCCCGACTGTGCCGCGGTGAAGCGCTATCTTAACGCGCAGGGTGTCGCGTTCACAGAGCGCGACCTGTCCCGCCCCAGCGTAGCTGACGAGGCGAAATCGCGCTACGGCGTGCGCGTCGCGCCCATCACCGTCATTGATGGCGAAGCGTCTTACGGAACCTTTGCCGCCCAGAAGGCGCGCTTGGAAGCGGCGTTTGGCGGCGCGATTTGATCTCAGCTTGAGAAAGGACATCGGCATGACACTCAAGACAATTCTAAATTGCGCGGGCCTCGTTTGCGCCTTGGCCCCCCTCGCGCTATCTCCAGCGATCGCCGAGAGTATGATGGGCACAAATCAAGGCATGATGGGGGCCAGTTCAATGATCGGGGGCGCGCGCGACGGCACCGCAACCGCGTCCGGGGGAAAAGGGCTATATCAGCAGGATTGTGCGACTTGCCACGGCCAGACTGGTTCGGGCGGCGTGAAAATCGACGGCGTGGTCAGTTCCGATCTGCGCTCCCCGGCATTGGAAAAGATGTATCACGATAGTGATAATTTACTCGCGCGGGCGATCCTGACGGGCGTTGACGCGAAAGGCCAGACGCTCGACCCCGCAATGCCTCGATGGCGCGGCAGCCTTAACTCGCAACAGGTTTCCAGCATCATCAAATATCTGAAAAGTTTGCACAGTTAACGGCCGGTCTCGGCGCGATTTGTCCCTTGCGACACGTACGATGCGACGACAGGTCGATGGAACTCTTGGCAGGCTCTCGCATTGGCTATGTGTTGCTGCGGTTCCACCCGCAGAGTGCAGACTTAAGCGCTGGCACTATGTTGCGCTCAAAACACCACTCACAGGAATGAGAAATGGAGATTGAAATGTCTTACACATATAACCGCACGCTCAAAGACGTCAGCATTGAAAATGCAGATAAGCGTGTCCGCGATGCGTTGGCCACTGCGGGTTTTGGCATCCTGACAGAAATCGACATCGAAGCGACCATGAAGACAAAGCTCGGCGCGGACATGGCCCCTTATCGCATTCTCGGGGCTTGCAATCCGCAGATGGCGTTCAAGGCACTCCAAGCCGAGCCGCGCGTTGGCACCATGCTGCCTTGCAACGTGATCCTGCGCAAAGTGGATAGTGGCACCGAGATCAGCGCGATTGACCCGGTCGCGTCGATGCAGGCCATCGAAAACGACCAACTGCACAGCGTCGCCAAAGAGGTGCGCGACAGGATGCGAGCGGCCATTGATGCCGTGTGACGACACCTGAGCGAAGGCTCGAAAGGAGATACTCTATGACGCTGACACGACGTGATTTGATTGCAGGGGCAGGAGCAGCGGGTTTTGTCGCAGCCCTGCCAATGGCGGCCTGGTCGCAAGGGCGCGGCACGGCGTTGCAGATGCCCCCTCTACTGGATGCGACATCATCTGGCGCATTCGAGCTTGTTGCGCGGACAGGTGTAACTGACTTTCTGGGCCGCGCGCCCTCCAGCACCTGGGGGTTCAACGATCAGACGTTTCTTGGCCCCATCCTGCGGCTTGGCACCGACCAAACCGTCAATGCGTCGGTCATCAATAACCTTCCCGAACCCTTTGCTTTGCATTGGCACGGTCTTCTTGTGCCCGGTTCTGCCGATGGTGGCCCGCATCTGCCGATTTCTCCCAGCAAAACATGGACCGTCGATCTGAACATCAACCAACCACCCGCCACGCTCTGGTATCATTCCCACACCCATTTGCGAACCGCAGATCACGTTCAAAAGGGCCTTGCCGGGGGTATCCATCTGACCGACGGAAGAGACGATGCGCGTGGGCTTCCCTCGGATTACGGAATCGACGATCTAACCTTGATCATTCAGGATCGCCGCTTCGACCGGGGCGGGCGTATGGTCTATGATCCTGGCGTGCACGATGAGATGATGGGGTTTACGGGCAATGTTATCCTTGTCAACGGGCAGGCAGGCCGCGTAGCCGCTGTTCCGCGTGGCATCATCCGATTGCGGTTGCTAAATGGCTCAAATGCCCGTGTCTATGATTTGGCCTCGCGCGCGGGAAAGTCGCTGCATCTTATTGCCACGGATAGCGGGTTTCTGGATCGGCCAAGGGCGCTGGACAGCTTGCGGCTGGCCCCCGGAGAACGCGCAGAAGTGCTTGTTGATTTGACGAATGGCCGTGACGATGTCTTGGTCAGCGGCGCGAACCAGAGTGTCGCCATGATGGGTGGCGGGGGCATGATGGGGCGAGGTGGCACGATGGGATCGGCCCCGCAAGAGCGCTTTGACATCCTGCCACTGCGCGTCGACACTTCACTTGCCGTGCGGATCGACCGCCTGCCCGAGAGCATCGGTGCAACGATGCCCGATCTTGACACCCGCAATGCGGTTCGGCGCGACTTTTCGCTTCAAACCGGCATGGGCGGCATGATGGTACGCGGGCGCTCGTTCCATTCCATCAACGGCCATTCCTTTGAGATGAACAGGCTGAATTTCACCGCCAAGCGCGGCACGACGGAAATCTGGACAATAGACGGACAGATGATGGGGCACCCATTTCACATCCACGGGGCAATGTTTCAGGTGTTAAGTGAAAATGGCGGCCCCGTTTCGCCGCGCAACCTCGGTTGGAAGGACACCGTGCTGGTAGACGGGCGCGCGCAGATTGCGGTGCGGTTTGATCAAGCGGCAAGCGCGGAAAAGCCGTTCATGTTCCATTGCCACATATTGGAACATGAGGATGGCGGTATGATGGGCCAGTTCAATGTGGTCTGACATGCGCCTTGTAACGCCGCTCGTGTCTGTCGTGGTCGCGGCTGTTGACCGCAAGAATGGTTCCGTGGGCCGAAACCTCGATGGGTTAGCGGTTCTAATCGAGCACTCCCTGGACTGCTCCGGTCGCGCCCTCGAAATTCAGCAAGGGATTTCTGCTGCATGACAACACTTCTCACCATCGTCCTGATCCTCGGTCTGTCGGTTCTTTTCACCGCAAGTCTTCGCATGATCGGCCGGGACGGCATTTCAGGATCGGTTTCTGCGCCCCAACAACGTCCGGTTTTAGGGGGAGGGGATCCCGGCACCCATGCGTGGCAGCGTTTCCACGTCCGCTATTATACGATGACCCTGCTGTTCGTCGCCTTCGAGATGGAGATGATGTTCATGTATCCTTGGGCCGTTGTTTTCATTCAAGAAGGTGCCAAAGCGCTGGTCGAGATGGGCATGTTCCTTGCGATCTTGTCGGTGGGTATTGTTTATGGTTGGCGCGAGGGGATATTTCGGTGGGAATGAGTTGGATCACCCGTTTGGCCAAGCAAGCTCCGGTCCCGGTCTTTGTTGCCATTGTTGATGATGCGCCGGTAGACATGGCGCGCCTTGCGCTGCATCCCGACCTGTCGCTTGTTGACAGCCCGCGCGCGGCGGCGATCCTGCTGGTTGCGGGGACACTCCCGGATGCGCTGATGCCGCATTTGCAGCGTTTGCACGATCAACTGCCCCATCCGCGTGCCACGGTGCAGTGGCAATCGTCGCGGGTGGGTGGTTTATCGGATGCCTCAATTTCGGTGTCGCGCGATGATGATATCGTGGCGGCGCTTAAGGAGATCCGTGACGCGCTAATGTCGGGGGCGCGCCAAAGCGAGCCAGACCTGTTGCCGGACGTGCCGCCCAACGAATGGCGCGGCGTTGGCCCGCATGGCCAGGGTGGCAAAGGGATGATGGGCGGCACACCTTACGGGCGCCCGATGGCCAAAAGGGCCGAGGATATCCGCGACGGGCTAAAGCTTGACGCTTACACAGCGGATTTAGGACCCTTCCTGCCGATGTTTCCGCCGGGCCTGATGTTGCGCCTTTCCTTGCAGGGCGATGTCATACAGACGGTGGGCGTGACCCATCCACCCTTTGACTGCGATTGGGATCAAGGCGCGGCGATGTTGCGACTGCTTGGGCTGCCAGCTCTGGGTGAACGGTCGCTGCGCCCCAAGTCGCAGGATGACCTGGCGCTGACACGTCTGATCCGATTTTCCGGCTGCCGTCGTGCTATTCCGCCCGGTCTTGGGCGCACGCGCGACGGGTCGGATGTGCGTGATCGGTTCGCCCGCCTGATGGCCGCACCGGTTGACCCGATCATCCCAGATATTGGTGAGACTACGCTTGGCGATCTGCTGGTGGGATGCGAATGGCACGAAGCGATGCTCGTGTTGAACAGCTTTGACAGCGGATCGCTGCGCAGGCTTTGCGCGTACACATCCGCACGGGATAAGCAGAGCGGGACTGACACGCAGGAACACGGCGCACATGATCCGCATGCGGGGCACACGACATGAGCCTCGCCGTCGAAATTGCTGCGCTGATCGCGGCCCTGACCGCCGGCATCTTGATCGCTGCGATCCTTGATGAGGGCTGCCGCGCTTGGGTGGCAGGAAGGGGGCGCGTCTCGCCGCTTGCTCCGCTTCGGGTCGCCGCCGCGCACCTGCTCCGTCAGCGCCTGAGCACCGAAGCCCCGGACCGGATGACCTGGTTCCTCGCCATCGCAGGCTACCTCGCGCTTGCCGCTACGGGCCTTGCCTTGGTGCCGATCGGTCCGAATACTGCACTCCTTGGCCTCAACAGCGGCGTTGTTCTTTGGGGGGCGTGCGAGGCGTTGGTGGTCGTCGTTGTGTTTTTGCATGGCTGGTCGCCCAACGCGCCGTTGGCACTGATCGGAGCCTATCGCTATGTCGCCATTGGCCTGCCGATCATGCTGCTCAGCATGTTCGTGCTGATCGCCGCTGCACTGCCAGCCCGTTCGCTTGATCTGCGCGAGATTGTCACCTCTCAGGCAGGCCTCTGGAACGTCATCCGCCAGCCGCTCGGCCTGCCGCTGTTTCTGTTTCTCGGGCTATCCCTGACGCTGCGGGGGCCGTTCGATTATGCTGACAGCTCCGATCTGGCGGGCGGCACCTCGAGCGAGGATTCAGGTGCGAACCGGGCCGGATGGCAGATCGCAAGGCTGGCGATGCTGACGGGGTTTTCGGCGGTGGCGGCTTCGGCCTTTCTCGGTGGCTATCTGGGGCCGGTTCTGCCCGGATTGATTTGGCTGATCCTCAAGACGCTGGTGGTCATGGTGGTGATCATTGCCCTGACCCATTTGCTTGCCCGGATGCCCGCCGCACGGATGCTGACGCTGATCTGGACCGTCCTGCTGCCGCTCTCTTTTGCGCATCTTCTATGGGCGGGTCTGGAGGCGCTGTCATGACCGATATCGCCTTTTATGCCTTGTCTGCACTCGCGATCTGGAGCGGCTGGCGCGTGTTCCGTGTTGATTCCATGATCCGGGCAACCTTTGCCCTGATGGTGTCGTTCATCGCCGTGGGCGGCATCGCGCTCCTTCTGACGGCCGATTACATCGGGGTCGCGACCGTGTTCATGATGGCCGTCGAGATGATGGTGATGGGGCTTTTCATGGTCATGTTCATGATGAATCCCGCTGGTTTGAACCCGATGGAAATGGTGCATCAGTATCGGTTTTCCATCGCTGCCGGGATCGCCGCCTTTGTCGGCCTGAGTGCGGCGGTTCTGACAAGTAATTTGCCCAACAATCCGCTGCCTGCGGGTGGCAACACGCTACGCGATCTCGGGGTCGAGCTTTTGGGCGGCTCGATGCTGATTTTTGAGACAGCGGGTGTGACGCTTTTGGCGACGATGGTGGGCGCGGTCGTGCTGTCAAGTCGCGGCGGGCGGTTCGGGGATGCAGACGCGGGCGCGACGCCGCCGGGGCTTGAGCCGGGCGGGAGGCCCGCTGGCCGTGCTGTGAAGTCAGATGCCGAACAGGGCGGGCATGGCCATAGCGAACCCTCCGATGCCGAAAAGACCGCAAAAGACGACCCGTCCAAACCAACCGGAAAGGAACCCTGAGATGACCCTGACCGCAATCCTTCTCGTTGCTGCGGCCCTGTTCGGTATTGGCCTGTTTGGCGCGCTGTCGCAGCAATCTTTCGTCATGCTGATGATGGGGCTGGAATTGATGCTGAACGGCACTTTGCTGGCGGCTGTTGGGTTTTGGAATTTCACGTTGGCTGGCGCTCCCAAGGGGCAATTGCTGGCGATTTTGGTCATGGCGGTGATGGCCGTGGAACTGGCAATCGGCTTTGCGCTTGTCGTCGCCGTTTATCGAAAACGTCAGGCCGACGTGACCGAGGGACTAGGGACGATGAAGCAATGACGCTCTGGCTGCTGCCTCTGTTGCCGATTTGTGCGGGCGTGATCATCGCCGCGATGGGGGATCGCCCGCGCGCGTGGCTGGCCACACTTGCCGTCGCCATTCTGGGGGCGACGCTGATATTGGCGCTGCTGGCGGGGGCGCAGGGGTGGAGTGCGACGCTGGTTTGGTCTGACACCATCCAGCTTTCCGCCGCGCTGACGCCGATCTCTGCGGCGATTGGTGTGCTGGTGCCCGCAATCGCGCTGGCAGTGACGTTCCACGCCGCCCGCCACGAACACACGCAGGGGATTGGGCGGCTGATCGGATTGATGATCCTTTTTACGGGCGGGATGGAACTGGTGGTTGTGGCAGACGACCTCCTGACGCTGCTGATCGGGTGGGAATTGATCGGAGCCTGTTCTTGGGCCTTGATCGCACACAAATGGCGCGACATCGAAAATCCCCGCTCTGGTCTTTACGCCTTCGTTATGACGCGCTTGGGCGATCTGGGCCTGTTCGCTGCTGTGATGGCGCTGTTTGCTGCAACGGGATCATTCAACTTTGCCGGTATCGCCACGCTGGAGGGACCGCTGCAATGGGTCGTCGCCTATGGAATTTTGATATCTGCGGCGTCCAAAGCCGGGCAGGTGCCCTTCTCGCCTTGGCTGTTTCGCGCGATGGCGGGGCCAAGTTCGGTTTCGGCTCTGCTGCACGCGGCAACTCTGGTCGCGGCGGGGGCCTATATTCTGGCGCGACTGCAACCCTCGCTTGCCTTGGCACCGGGGTTCGGGGCCACGGCCATCACTATCGGCCTCAGCACCGCACTCGCGGGGGGCATCACGGGCGTGCTGCAAAACCACGCCAAGCGGTTGCTTGCGGCCTCGACCTCGGCGCAGCTTGGGTTCATGTTCGTGGCGGTGGGCGCAGGTTATCCCGTCGTCGCGGCGCTGCATTTAATCGCGCATGCGACGTTCAAGGCCCCGCTGTTTCTGTCGGCGGGCTTGGCGGGGGAAGGCGTTGGCACTTACCGGCTTGATCGGATGCGATTGGGCAAGGCGATGCCGCTGCTTGGCGTATTGTCGGCAGTGGCGGCGATGGGTCTGGCGGGTATTCCGGCAACCGGGGGCGGCTGGAGCAAGGAAGAAATTGTGAAAGCCGCCGAGCATATCGATGTCTGGCTGGCACTGGCAGTGATGCTGGGTGGCGCGCTAAGTGCTGCTTATGCGACGCGGTTCCAGCTTTTGGTATTTGGTCGATGCAGCGAGGATGAGCGCGAAATTGCGCGCCCCGGCTGGGGTGAAATCCTTGGCATTGCCGCACTGGTCGCGATGACACTGGGGCTGAGCCTGTTGTGGTTTTCGCCTCTCGCCAAGGCTGCCGCCGCTGCCTTGGGCAGCACATTACCCCATGGCAGCGCGCTCGCACTTGGCCTTTCACTGACATTTCTCGCGGCAGGCGTCGCGGGCGGGCTGTATCTTGTGCGCCACTTTCCAAAGCTCGGAGCGCAAGGGGCTAGCGCCAGCGCGTCAGACTGGCTCGGCCTGCCCGGGCTGATTGATTTGGCGGTGGTGCGCCCGGTTGATGCGTTGGCGCGCGCCGCTGCATGGGTCGATGATCACATCCTTGACGCCGGTCCGCGCGGAGTTGCGGCGCTGGCGCGCAGCGGATCGGCGATCATCGCAGCCGCCGACAATCAAGTCGTCGATCAAGGTATCCGCCGGACTGCCGCTTTCGCCGACTGGCTCGCAAGGGTCAGCGACCGGTTCGGAGAGGCCGTATCCGATGGGATCCCAGAGGGCACCGCCCGCCTGACCGGAATGATCGGTCGCGATTTGCGCCGCCTGCAAACCGGGCTTTCGCACCATTACTACGCCTACATCATCGGCGGCGTCTTCGCCGTTCTCGCCATACTCGCTGCAGGAGCATGACATGCTGACACTCGCCATCCTTATCCCGTTATTGGGGGCGCTGGCAGTTGCGTCCATACCCGGTCTTGGCCAGAGCGCGGCGCGGCTGTTAGCCATTGCCACCTCGGCGGTGTCATTCCTGCCGCTGATGATCGTTTGGATGCGCTTTGACACCGCGCCGGATGCGCCCGCGTTTCAGGCGCTGGCAGAGACGCCGTGGATCCCCTCACTCGGTGTCGCTTGGCGCGTCGGCGTGGACGGCATGTCGCTGGCGCTGGCGCTGATGAGCGGGGTTCTGTTTGTCGCCTGTATTGCGTGGCCGATGGAAAACCCCGAGCGTCCCCGCGCCTATTACGCTTGGTTCTTGTTTCTGCAATCGGTGTCGCTGGGGCTTTTTCTGGTTCTCGACCTGTTGCTTTTTTACGTTTTCTTCGACCTCAGCCTTGTTGGCATGTTCTTTTTGATCGGACGCTGGGGGCATGGCGATGCCCAACGCGCGGCGTTAAAATTCTTTATCTACACGCTGGCCGGCTCGCTTGCGATCCTGCTTGCGATTATCGGGCTGGTGCTGTCGGTCGATCCGATTACCTTTGACATGCGCGCGCTGATCACAGCCCAACCGCTGGCGGGCATGGGACTGCGCAGCGGGCTTATCCTGCTGGGATTTGTCATCGGCTTTGCCGTCAAAACGCCGCTATTCCCGCTCCACACATGGTTGCCGCCTGCGCATGTGATGGCGCCAGGTCCGGTCTCGGCGATTTTGGCGGGCGTGTTGTTGAAAATGGGCACCTACGGTCTTATCCGCATCCCGTTCCAGATGATGCGCGAGACCTTTGCGACCTATGCGCTGCCATTGGCGATTGTTGCGCTTGCCTCAATTCTGTGGGGGGCAATCGTGGCGCTGGGGCAGACCAACCTGAAGCGGCGGATCGCTTATACCTCGGTCAATCACATGGGCTATACCGTGATGGGCATTGCGGCGGCTGGCGCGCTGTTGAGCGGGGTTGAAAGCGCACGTCATCTTGCGCTGACGGGTGCGGTAGTCGAGATGGTGGCGCATGGGTTGATCACCGGGGCGCTGTTTTTGATTGCGGGCAGCTTTTGGTCGCGCAGCCAGACCTACGAGCTTGATGCCTTTGGCGGGCTGGCAAAGGTCGCGCCGCGTCTGACTGTCGCCGCCGTGATCGCGGCTTTTGCAAGTCTCGGGCTGCCCGGTCTGGCCGGGTTCGTCGCAGAGGTGCAGATTTTTGTCGGCTCCTTTGCCGTTTTCCCTTGGATTGCGGGGATTGGTCTTGTGGGCATCGTGATCAGCGCCGCTCTGTTCCTGCGGATGTTGCAACAATTGTTCTTTGGAGATCTTGCGAAGGCCCGCGAAGGCTTTGCCGATGTCAATTTGCGCGAAGGTGTGGTGCTGCTGATGTTGCTGTCGTTGGTTGTGTTGATCGGCGTCTATCCACGCTGGCTTTTGACCCTGATTGGCAGCGCGACCTCTGCCATCGTCGGGGGCTGAACCTGTGCCGATTGGTGACGTAGCCCCCGAAATTGCGATCCTTCTCACCGCCGTCTTGGCGCTGTTATTCGCGACCTTCGCCCCACGGCGGATGCAGGCGGGCGCAGCGGTGATCGCGCTGCTTGGCATCACGATAGCTGCGGCACTGCTTTGGGGGCAGATCGGAGAGGCCCGGTTCACGTTTTCAGGCACTTGGGCGCTTGATGGCGCAAGTATCTGGGCGCGGATGATGATCTTGATCGCGACCGCATTCTGCATCTTGCTGTCGCCGGGATGGTTTCGCACTGATCGGCGACATGGAGAATATTATACGATTCTGCTGCTGGCCGCGCTTGGAGCGATGACGATGGCGGGCGCTGGCGACCTGTTGCAACTGGTAATCGCTGTGTTGCTATCCTCGGTCACGGGCTACACGCTGGCGGCGTGGCATCGCGATTGGGCACTCTCGGTCGAGGCGGGAATGAAGTATTTCCTGATGGGCGCGCTGGCCAATGCGTTGCTGATCACGGGTGTGACGGTGATCCTGGGATTGCTGGGCAGCAGTGGCTATCAAGAGATCGCGGGCGTTCTAGGGCGCGGCGCGGGAGTCTCGCCACTGCTTTTTGTGGGGTTTGCGCTGACGATTGTTGGTGTCGCCTTCAAGCTGGGCGCGGTGCCTGCGCATGCCTGGATGCCGGATGTGGCCGAGGGGGCACCGGTGCCATCCGCCGCCTTCCTGACTGTCGTGCCCAAGATCGGTGCCGCCGTCGCGCTGGCCCGCTTGGTTCAGCTTGTGCCCCCCGAGATGCTGGGCCTGCGCCCGTTGATCGCGGTGTTGGCAGTGGCGACGATGACCCTCGGCAATCTGGCGGCGCTGTGGCAAGACGACCTACGTCGCCTGCTCGGCTGGTCCTCGGTGGCGCAGGCGGGGTATCTGCTGATGGCCGTAAGCGTGCTCGGCCTCAGCCCCGATGCGTTGACCGCGCTGCTGGCTTTCATTGCCAGCTATGCCATCGGCAATCTGGCAGCCTTTGCGGTTGTCGCCCATTTGCGCGGTCGCACGGCGATTGCGGATTATGCGGGGCTGGCAAAGCGGCGGCCGATGGCGGCCACGGCGCTGGTCGTCTCGTTCCTGTCGCTGGTCGGCATTCCGCCTACAGTCGGATTTCTGGGCAAGTTGACGCTATTCGTCACGACGATTGAGGGAGGGTATACTTGGCTTGCTGTTGTCGCCGCCGCCAATACGGTCGCCTCGCTGTTCTACTATGGCCGCGTGATGGGCGGGGTCTATTTTGGCACCCCACCCGATAAGGTTGCAGTGCTTGACCGGCTTGGCGGCTTTGCGATGTGGTTTGCCGCGCTCCTGATCCTTGGCGGGACCGCTCTGGCCGAGTTCGCCCTCGCGGGGTTTCACCTGAGCGTCCTGCTCCCGATCTAATGCGTCAGACGACAATCATCCGCCCCTCTCCGGCAACGGTGCCTTCCGCGTCCCATGTTGGATCACGAAACCAATCTTCCAGCGCGGCGACCGAGTGGGTGTCTAGGTCAGTCCGGTTTCGGCCAGCCCCTCGGGCACGCCCTTCGCGGTGATGAAGCCCGCAGAGTATGACTCGGTCCGCTCAAGTGGGCCGTGTTGGGTGAAGGCCCCGTCGATGCGAAGGCCTTTCGGATTTTCCAGCTTCACGCAGAAGACAAGCCCGCGAAAGCGTTTAACATAGCCGCCCATTTGCCCGAACGGTTTGCAGGAAAACGTGTGTTTGATGTTTTCCTCCATCATTTCAATAATTTCAGCGCCAGTCAGATCGACCCTTGATACCGGCGGATCGACGGGCACGATGTTCCACAGATTCTCGGCTGTAACGGGGCCGGAAGGGATCGGCGCGCCGTAGCGCCAGCCGTTCGAAAACGCGATCTCGATGCCCGCCGCGCGCGCAATCGCGGCCAGGAGAACATCGTCCATCGACGCTTCGAGGCAGGTGCCCCGGTGCAGCGCGATAGGCGTGTGCCCGACCTCCCGCTCAAGGTCGACGCTGACCTCCCGCGCGTCGGCGACGAGGGCGGCCATGTCCGGGTTGGGCTCGAACCTGTCGTCGATCCGGATCAAGGCGTGCCGCACATCGGTGACGCGCCGATCCACAAGTCAGGTCGAGCCGCCCGATGAACGCACCGTGACAGCCCGACTGGATGATCACCGTCCGCCCGACGCGGATCGGTTCGGCGAGACGGTTGTGGGTGTGTACACTGAGGATCATGTCCACCGTGTCCACCACCTGTTGCGCCAGTTCGATGTCCTGCGGCAGGCCGAGGTGGGACAGCACGACGATCAGGTCTGCGCCCGCCTCACGCAGTGTGGCGGAGAGATCGCGCACTTCTTCCGGCCCGTCGGTAAAGCGCACGCCTTCAGAAAAATGCGGTGGCATCGTCTTGTCGATGGTCGTCGCGGCCAACCCGATCACGCCAATCCTGAGGCCTGCCACTTGGCAGATTGTCGTGGCCGGGAAGGGGCGTGACCCGTCGGATTTACGGTAACAGTTTGCTGCAAGAAGCGGGTGGTCTAGCAGTCCGGCCAATCGTTCGACGTGATCCGGTGCCCAGGCAAACTCCCAATGCGCGGTCATCGCTGAAAAACCAAGCGCATTGATCGCGGGCACCAGCGCCTCGCCCTTGCTGGTGACGGCGGTGTGGGTTGCGTGGAACGTATCACCATTGTCAAAGGCGAGAACCGTATCCGGGCATTCGGCCCGCTCCTCGTCGAACAGGGTTCTGATGCGCGCCAACCCGCCAAGGCGCGGGAATGTCGGCCCTTCAGCGGTTCGGATAAGCTCGGGATGCGGGTCGAGGTATCCATCCAGATCATTGAGTTGCAAGATCGTGAGGTCGGGCATCTGGTTTCCTTCAGGCTGGCGCGTGGGCGTTGGCGGGATGGGCTTTTACGGGCATGCCGTGCAAGCGGGCGGCATTGGCGATCACCATGAGAGAGCTTGCCGTCATAGCTGCGGCCGCCGCGACCGGGGGTACCGCGCCGAAAACGGCAAGGCCAAGCGCCGAGGCGTTGTAGAACACCGAAAATGCCAGGTTCTGGCGCAGGACGCGGCGGGCGCGCCTAGAGATGGCAAGCGCATCTCCTACTGCGACAACCCCGCCGCGCGCGATCACGACATCGGCAAGCGCGATCGTTGCCGCCGATGCATCGGTGGCAGCGATTCCGGTCTCCGCGCGCACGATCGCCAGAAGGTCGTTGACCCCGTCGCCGACGAAGACGGTCGGGTCGGGGCTGCCGGCAACCAGCGCGGCCTTGTCCTCGGGTGTGCAGGCGGCGTGTATTTCGCAAGGCTGCAACCCCACCGCCGCGCCGACTTGCGCGCAGACCGCGTGCCCGTCGCCGCTGGCCATGCCGGGCGCGATCCCGGCGGCACGAAGCTGCGCGATGGTTTCGGCGGCATCCGGGCGCAGAGCGTCGCCCAAGAGAAAGGTCGCGGCCCAAGTGCCGTCGATTGCCATCAGGACTTCGGTTAATGCAGCATCTCCGTCCGTGTCGGGCGGGGAAATACCACGGAAGGTCACGAACGCACGGTTGCCGATCAGCACGTCATACCCATCTATCTCGGCCGTCACGCCATCATCCGAGCGTTCGGATGTCGTGGCCGTGAGGGTATCGCCGCCCGCACGGCGCAGCGCCTCGGCCACCGGATGCACGATACCATGTTCGGCGGCGGCGGCCAGTGCCAACGCGCGTGCGTGGTCGAGGCCCGCGCGCGTGCGCACCCGACCGACCTGCGGGCGGCCCATGGTCAGAGTGCCGGTTTTGTCGAACAGGATCCTGCGCGCGGCCCCAAAGCGCTCGGCGGCGCCCTGGGTGCGAAAATGAATGCCCTGCCGGGCCGCCGCCCCGGTCGCGGCAAGATGCGTTACGGGGGCGGCCAGAGCCACCGCACAGGGACAGGCGATGATCAAGACCGACAGGGCCCGCAGGCCCGCTTCCTCGCCCGACAGCCCGGCCAAGAGGCTTCCGCCGAGTGTCGCGCTTGCAAGCACGACGGCAAGCGGCACGATCACTCGTGCCAGCCGATCTGCCAGCCGGTCCACCTCGGGCCGGTCATGAAGTGAACTTGCGATATCGGCACCGATCAAGTCGATCCGGCGCTGACCCATCGGCGCCGTTACCGTAATCTCGATCACGCGTGAGAGGTTGACAAAACCCGCAAGGATTTCGGCACCCTCCGCGAAGTGGCACGGGGCCGCCTCGCCGGTCATGACCGAAGTGTCCAGTCGGCTTTTGCCCCGCAGAATCCTCCCATCAAGCGGCACCCGCTGGCCCGCGCCGACGCGAATGCGGGCGCCGACGGGGATATCTTCTGCCAGGACGTCTTGCTCTGATCCATCGGCATGAACCTGCCGCGCGCTTTCGGGCAGGGCGCTGTGCAACGCGGCGATGGAGCGGCTGGATTTGCGCAGCGTCCCCATCTCGATTAGCCGACCGAGGGTCAGCAGGGTGATCAGCATTACCGAAGTGTCGAACCAGACATGCGTGCCGCCAGTGGCCAGGGACCAGCTAGAGGCGGCAACGGCACCGATGACACCCAGTCCGACAAGGCTGTCCATGCCGGGCACCCCGGCACGCGCGGTGCGCCAACCCGCCAGCAGGATCGGTGCCCCGGCAAAAGCGATGACCGGCAGCGCGGCGGCCCCGGCGGCCAGCGACAGGGCACGGCCCACCGAACCTTCGGCGATGCCTTCGGGGTTGATGTAGAGCAGGATGGAGAACACCATCGTCCACATGCCGAACGCCACAGCAACCGCGAGGCGCATGGCGACACGGGTCATTTCGCGGCTGATCCTCGCTTCCATTTCGTCGGTGTTCGTGGGCGATGTCAAACGATAGCCCATCGCCGAGACCTGACGCGCCACACGGTGCAGATCCGTGCCCGGCGCCCAAGCCATTGCCACCGACGCGCTGAGGAACGAGACTTGTGCATGGGTCACGCCAGGGACCGCCGTAATCGCGCGCCCGACCGCTGCGGCACAGCTCGGACACCAGAGGCCATCGACTCCCACCACAGCGCGGTTCACCCCGTCGAAGGTCGTCGGGTCGAAATCGGTTGCTTCGGCCATTGCGCTATTGCTCCGGCACGACGATGCCGGTGGCCGACGGCGTGTCGGTTGGATCGGCGTCGATCCCGGCGCCGACGACGGTGCCATCGATCGAATCGCCGTAAAAACCCTTGTGCTGGTGATATTGCGCGTCGGCCTCGGCTACGGAAAGTCCCTCGGCGGGCTGTCGCGGGTCGGAAGGACGTTCGTGGCTGTTGACATAGGCAGCCACGTCCCATGCCTCTTGCGGGGTCAGCGAAAAGGGCTGTCCAAGAGGCATGTTTGCATAGATGAACCCAGCAGCGGTGTTGACTCGGTGCATTCCGGCGCCCCAGTTGTAGGAATCCGGCCCCCAGAGCGGTGGAAACGCGTAACGCCCGTTGATGTCCTGCCGACCCTCGCCGTCAGTGCCGTGACAAACCGCGCATCGCTCCGCGAACACCTGCTGGCCGCGCGTCCTGTCATACCCGTCGGCGGGCTCATCAAGGGTTGGGAAGCCCTGGCCGGGGAGCTTGGTGCGGTTCGGCGCGCCGGTGGCGAGCCAGTGGAAATAAGCCTCGAGATCCTTGTAGATTTGATCGCCCGTCGGCGGTGGTCCGCCCGAGGGGCTTTGCCGCGCATTCATCGAATAGGTGAAACAGCCGTTGATCCGGTCTTCCATGGTGTTTATCTGATCGTTTTTGCCGCGATACTTCGGATAAAGCCCCGCCGCCGCCCACATCGGCGCCGAATTCGCGCGACGTCCCGCATCGAGGTGGCAGTTCGCGCAGGCCAGTGAGTTGCCGGTATAGGCGGTGGCATTCGCGCCGGGGTTGAGGAATATCTCGCGCCCGCGTCGGATTGATTCACCATCCTGCTTGGCGGGCATCTCGGACTCGTGCGGCGGGGTGAAATACCCATCCGCGCCGGTCGGGATCGACAGGCTGCTGAGCGCCACGCCGTCCGCACCAAGCTTCGCGACCGTCTCCTGAAACGTCTCGCGCGCCTTCGCGGCTTTCTCGTCCGCCAGTCGCGCCTCGCCGGGTTCCTGTGCAACGCCGAACAGGCGATCGACCGCGTCCATCCGGCCCAGCATCGTCCCGCCTAGGATCAGCAGGATCGCGAGAAGCCCGGCGTATAGCCAGCGATAGACGCTGCGACCGCGGCCGCTCTGTTCTCTTCGGGTCTTGTCGTCGGTCATGCCGGATCCTCCCTCTAGTCGTCGGGATAGCGGGGTTGCGGGGGTGGTAGGGTCGCGAGGTAGTCGGCCACGGCACGCATGTCACGTTGCGACATCGCTTCGGCGACCGACTGCATCAACCCGAGCGGCGAGTTCTGACGTCTACCGGATTTCCACGCGGCCAACTGCCGATGGATATAGGCGGGGTGTTGGCCCGCGAGCGAGGGGAAGGCCTGTTCAACCCCCCAGCCAAGCGCGCCGTGACAGGAAAAGCACGAGGGCAGATTCACCGACCAGTCGCCTTGAAGCGCAAGTGCGCGGCCCCGCTCCATATCGCCGCCAAGCGAGGGCTGGGCATTGGGCGCGGCCTCAAGCCCCGCATAGTAGGCACCCAGCGCAGCCATCTGGTCGACGTCGAGACGGGAAACGACGTATTCCATGTTGTCGTTGCGCCGTGCGCCGTTGCTATAGTCGTGCAACTGCTTGGTGAGATACCCGGCGGGGAGGCCCGCCAACCGGGGCACCGTGAGGCTGCCTTCACCGGCGGCACCGTGACAAGTAGCGCAGGCCCAAGGGGCATCAGCTGCAGTTTTCGCCGACTCGATCAGCGCCAGTATGCTGGTCGTATCGGCCTCAAACGCCGCCTTGGCGTAGGTTTCCGCCGCGATGTTGTGCGGTATGGCGTTTTTTGCCCCTGGGTCTTCTTGGGCTGCGAGCGGTAGTGAGGCGGCTAACAAGACCCCGATAGCAACAATCGATCGCTTCATTGCTTGTCCTCCCCGGATTGTGGCGTCGCCGCAGACACCCCATACCGGTTTTCAAGCGCGAAACCGTCGCGCCAGGGCTGGCTCAGGTCCGCTCCAAGAGCGGTGCGTACCTGTGCAACGTCCGCCCCGGCAAGGTCTCCGGCGTCGTTTGACCATGCGCCGCGCACATAGGTCAGGATACGGGCGATCTGTTCGTCACTCAGGGTTGCGTGGAAGGTGGGCATCCGGCCGTTGTAGAGATGCCCTTTCACCTCGATCGGCCCGGCGATGCCACGCAGCACGATGGCTGCCGGCACCCGCGGTTCCGCCAGAACATACCGTGAGCCGTCCAGCGGCGGAATCGCGCCGCGCACACCAGAGCCGTTTAACTGGTGACAGGTCGCGCAGTAGGTCTCGAAGAGCGCAGCGCCTTCGGCAACAAAGTTGTTATTCTTGGCCGCCGCCTGATCGGCGGGCGAGGTCTCGACCGGGGCAGTACCCTGCGCTTCGGCGTCCCGCGCCATTTGCGCATCGCTGCCTTCCTCGGTTGCGCGCGCATCAAGAAACAGCGTCGCCCCGCTCCAGACCGCCAGCGCTACTGCGATGGCGATCAGCGGCCAGGGGATGGGGTTCTTCAACTCATGCGGCTCGAAACGCTCATCGGCATCGCGGACTGCGTCGTTGAAATCGTCGGGAAAGTCGTTCTTTTCGCTCATTGCGTTTTCCCCCTGTCGGCGTAGCCGTTGTCGCGCAGATCAGGATTGGACACTGGGTAAGTGCGATCGAGGCTGAGGAGATAACTGACGAGGTCGAGCGCCTCTTGCGTGGCCACAACGACACCGTTGTCCGGAAGCAATGCGTCGGGCAACTTCACCACGACATCTTCCGGACCAGCCTCGGCCCTGGTCTCGAACAGGAACGGATAGTTTGGCATGATCGACGTGGGGTGGATTGCGCGCGGCTGGTAGAGATGCGTGAGATGCCAGGCCTGGCTAGGGATCCGCGCTCCGATGTTCAACAGGTCCGGCCCGGTGCGCATAGTGCCGAGCAGGTGCGGGCTGTCATAGGCGTAATCGGGCGCGGTCGAGGCGCGACCCCAGCCCCGGTCGGCATCCGGTCCCTGCTCAGGCGCGCGGGGCTGTTGCGAATGGCAATAGACGCAGCCCAGCGAGACATACTGCGCCCTGCCCCGCAGTTCGGCTTCGGTATAGGGTTCTAGTTGGGGCGGCGGGGCGACGGTGCGGATTTCGCCGGCAGGCAGGATCACAAGGAACACGGTGGCGAAAGCCAGCACCGCCGCAGCCAGCAACAAGAGGGGGACGAGACGGTTCATGACGTGGCCTCCCGCACTCGGTCCGCATGCGCCACATCGCGCGCGACAAGCGGCTCGCGCTCAGCCCCGCGCCCGAGCAGGATCGCGGCCATGTTGACGCCGAAGGCCAAGTGCCCCAGCACCATAAGCGAACCCCCGACCGACCGGCCCATAAGATAGGGGCGCGTCAGTTCCATGCTTTCGAGCCAGTCCCGCGCGGGATCTAGCATCGCCTGACCCTGAAGCCAGCCGCCGACGGTGAGCGAAACGAAGTAGATTGTGAAACCAACGACCACCAGCCAGAAGTGCAGGTGGATCAGCCGGGGCATGGGCCAAACCCGCCCCACCAGACGCGGCACCACATAGTACACCCCGCCGAACAGCACGAGGCTGACGAATCCGTATGCGCCCAGGTGGGCGTGGCCAATAGTGTAATGAGTGAAATGGGTAATCGAATTCATCGCTCGCAGCGCCTCAAGCGAGCCTTGGAACGACGCGGCGGTGTACATCAGCGCGCCGATGGCGACGAACCGCAGCGGCACGCTGGCACGGAACGCACCGAGGTTCGACATCCACAGCACGTGCTGATTGATCGCGACTGCGATGACGGGGATAAACATCATCACCGATTGCACCACGGACAGGGTGACCACCCAGGTGGGCACCGGACCCCCTATCAGGTGGTGCATCCCGACCTGACTGTAAAACAGCGCCAGCGCCCAGAAACCCAGGAGCGACAGGCGATAGGAGTAAATCGGTTTGCCGATGATCCGGGGCAGCAGGTAATAGGCCGCGCCGACCCCCAGTGGTGTGAGCCACAGACCCAACACATTGTGCGCGAACCACCAGTTCACGGTGGCTTGCTGCGCGCCGACATGGAGGCCCGGAATGTTCGCCACGATGAACAGAACCGGGAACCACAGCATCGCCCCTAGGTAATACCAGCCAGTGACGTAGATGTGGTTTACCGTGCGATGGCGGGCCGTCGCCAGCAGCGGGATGACCAGGCAGAACAAGCCGACGGCGAGCGCAATGTCGATCTGCCACGGGATTTCAAGCCATTCCAACCCGTCCGTCCACCCTGCGCCAATGGCGCTGACCCCAGCCGCGATCGCGATATTCAGGATCAACGCGCCAAGTAACGCCAGCCTAGGAAGGCGCAGATGGGTGCCAAAGATCGTGGGCAGCAACCATAGCGCCAACCCGATCGCCCCTACCGAAGACCAGCCATAGATCACTAGGTTCAGATGCATGGTCCGCATCCGACCGAAGGTCAAAGGCGCGGCCCCGTTCCACCAGTCGGGCATGTGCAGCTTGAGCGATGCGATCAACCCGAGGGTCGACCCGATAACCAACCAAACCGTCGCCATCGCCAGCATGAATAGGATGATCCGACGCGATGAAGCGGGGTGATATTCGTGCCCTGTTTCGTCTTTCGGCTGGTCGACACTGTCGGACTGGGTGCTGGGATCGTCCAGGCCTTCATGCCGCGCCTCGGCCCGGAACACGGTGCGCGCATCCTCCTGGGTAAAGCGCATCTGGCTTCGGGATATCGCCCAGATCAGGAAGACAAGCGCCACGAGCGACACGGCAAAGCTGATAAGGACCAAGGTCCCGATCGTGAAAGACAATTTCAATCCTCCCGTTTCTCGACAAAAACTGCTGAATGAATGCTCTTCGCTTTCGATCCGGTCGTTCGGTGTCGTTTTCGTGTAAACGTCTTGTCGGCTTAAAAGTTCCGCGTCTTGGCATTTCCGCAGCGTTGATTGGGTTGTGTCGCATATTTTTATAATGATTTGAAAATACTACCCTTCAGACATGACGATGCTGCCAGCTCTGCAAATTGCCGAAAGGCCATAGAGCCGTTCGTCGCGAACTGTCACTTGTGGAGGCATCATCAGGTTGCGGGGCAAGTCACCTTGTGGGATGTATTCTGATGACTAAACCTAAGCAGTCCGCCGCTTTCAAAGGCCATCTTTTCCCTCCTGAAATGATTGCTTACGCCTTCAGGGCCTATCACAGGATTCCTATGAGCTTGCGCGGGTGTTCTCACATTAACGCGCCTAAGGTGGTTCTGTCGCAAAGTTTGCATTTCCCTGCGCGTCTGAGATCTGTCAGCGTTGTCATGTGGTTAGTGAGAGGCTGGCAGCGCGATCGATTTTAAGGGCATGCACTATCCGAAATCGGTGATCCTGCACGCGGTGTTCTTCTAGGTGCGCTACGCAGTCTCCTATCGCGATCTCGAGGAAATCCTGGCGGAGCGCGGCATCAAAATCGACCACGCCACGCTGAACCGATGGGTGGTGAAGTACGCCCCCCTGATCGCGGCTCGGGCGCAGGCGAAGAATCAGCCCACGGCCACGTCCTGGCGGATGGACGAGACTTACATCAAGGTCAAAGGCAAATGGACCTACCTCTACCGCGCCGTGGGTCGGGATGGCCAAACCCTTGATTTCGCTGCGCGGACCTTGGATCATGCTCTCCGAGCGGCGCAATCTGGCCGCAACCCGACGGTTCTTCAAGCGGGCGATTGGCACGAACGGCGTGCCCGACCGGGTCGTCA
This sequence comes from Thioclava sp., assembly GCF_048263065.1. NCBI lineage: Bacteria > Pseudomonadati > Pseudomonadota > Alphaproteobacteria > Rhodobacterales > Paracoccaceae > Thioclava > Thioclava sp. Next base: position 3,091 of record NZ_JBLXEM010000033.1, on the reverse strand, counting down.
TCGACAAGAGCGGCGCCAACCTGGCCAACCTGCAGGCGGTAAACGTGATCCTGAAATTCACCGGCGATGGCCGCACCATCGAGGGCCGACAGATCAAATACCTCAATAACAGGTCGTGTCGCGATGGTGGAGGAAATTTGAAGGTGGCGTAATCTCCGAGTGAACTGAACCCACCCAACCGGCGGCTGGAACCGCCAAGGAGATCACGCCATGACAAAGACTACAGACATCAACATGCCTGCGCTACTGGCCAATGAAGCGGGCTATGATCCGATTGAGGATCGGCTGCGGGAGAATATTCGTGCCACGATCGAAGCGGTTTTCGAAGAGGAACTGGACGCGTTTTTGGCGCGCTATCGGTATGACCGTGGCACCGACAAAGCTACGGGTTACCGGCATGGTCGCCGCGAACGCCAACTCATCGGCACTTTCGGCACGGAAACCGTGAGCGTTCCGCGCGCCCGTATCGAAGGTCAGGATGGCAGAATTACCGAATGGCGCTCAAAAGCGCTGCCGCGCTACCAGCGATTGACGAAGAAGGCCAAGGTCCTGATTGCCTCGGCCTATCTGGCCGGGAACCAACACGCGGCGGGTGAAGCGGGCGCTGTATGGGCTATTTCAGGGCGCCGTGGGCAAAGACCTGGTCAGCCGCGCCTGGCGCAAGGTGAAGGTCGACTGGGACGCGTGGGTCGCGCGCAACCTGGCCGATGAAGACATCGTGCGACTGATCCTCGACGGCACTGTCATCAAGACCCGGCTGGACCGGAAGGCCACCAACATCTCGGTGCTGGCGGCCATTGGTGTGCGCCGGGATGGGCAGAAGGTATTGCTTTCCATCCTGAATATGGGCGGCGAGAGCAAAGCAGCTTGGGGTGAATTCCTCGCCGATCTTGATGCGCGTGACCTGAAGCGGCCCGAACTTGTCATTGTCGACGGCGCCCCCGGCTTGGAGGCTGCACTTGTCGCTCTCTGGGGGTGAAGACCTGCCGATCCAGCGCTGCACGGTTCACAAGCATCGCAATCTTCTCGGCCACGCCTCCAAGCACATGCATGACGAACTAACCGAAGATTACCGCGACATGATCTATACCAACAGCGCGGTCGAAATCGAGAAGCACCGCAAGGCATTCCTGCGCAAATGGCGCCTCAAGTGCCGTGCGGTAGCGGATAGCCTGGAGGAGGCCGGGGACCGACTGTTTACCTTCACGAGGCTGGACCCATCGCAATGGAAATCAGCCAGAACGACGAATGCCATCGAACGCCTGAACGAGGAATTCCGCCGCCGCATCAAGACCCAGACCGTGCTGATGAAGATCAGGTGAACGAGGATTTCTCGGTCAACCTGATGGAACTAACCGGCGCAGAACTCCAATCTCTGACAACCGATGATCTTTCAAAATTTCTAGGTGTTATTGCTGAGTTGGTTGAGGCAGAGGAAGATGAGCAGCGCCGAGAGTATCTCGAAGGTTTGGCCGAAAACTTCGGGCTAGACCAGAATACAGCCTGACCCACATCTTCTATGGCTTCTTTGCTGATCTCACTCCGCCGGTTCTTCTGACGCCACATAGTTCGGAGTATGTATAGCGCAGTGTTTTGATCCATCGTTTGCTTTGACGGTAAGACCGTTTGCGATCTTGCACCAGCCGGCGTCATCGTCCTGGCTAATGAGCTGGATTGAGCGGCAGAAGTCGTCGCGTTTGATGTTTGCCTTGGCAAAATAGCACGCGTCGCCATCAGCCAACCTCACCGCAACCAGCATTTCCATCTCATAGAACGGTCAAGTGCTATCCGACGCACGCATTGCCGAGTAACGCGCGAAAGTTGGTGATGCCCTGAGGGGCGGCATATCATGGCGGTGTTCAGACGCCGTCGATTCTCTGCTGAGAAAAGGATATGCCACGTGCCGCAGACTACCATTACCCGACTGCCCGATCCATCGGGATTTACGTCCGATCCATTCACCGAGGTGCTTCGCGACGGGGCGCGCAAGCTGATCGAACAGGCGATCCACGCCGAGCTGGCCACGCTGATGGCGGCGTTTTCCGAGGAAAAGCTCGAGGACGGGCGGGCGCGCTTGGTGCGCCATGGCCACTTGCCGGAACGTGAGCTCATGACGGGCATTGGCCCGGTTGCGGTAAAGGTGCCCCGTGCGCGGGATCGCAAGCCGGGCGACGACAAGATCACCTTCACGCCCAGCATCCTGCCACGGTATCTGCGCAAAGCGAAATCCGTCGAAGAGCTTCTGCCCTAGCTTTACCTCAAGGGCGTGTCCACGGGCGACTTCACCGAGGCGCTGGAGCCGCTACTGGGCGCGAATGCCAAGGGCCTTTCCGCCAAGACCATCGCGCGACTGAAGGTCGACTGGTGGAAAGACTACGAGGCCTGACAGAAGCGCGATCTGGGCGCGCGGCGGTTTCTCTACATCTGGGCGCCCTCTCGGCAGATTTGTTTCACAAATCGCCTGTCAGGTAATAGATGGCGCCTACTTCAAACCACGAATGGCTGAGGAAAAACAATGCGTTCTGGTGATCGTGGGTGCCGACGAATATGGCCGCAAGGAGCTGTTGGCCATGACTGATGGCTCCCGTGAAAGCACGCAAAGCTGGCGCGAGGTGCTGCTCGACCTCAAACGCCGCAGCCTGAAACAGGATCCCAAGCTGGCCATCGGCGATGGCGCGCTCGGGTTCTGGACGGCCCTGCGGGAGGTGTTCGCCACGATCTGGGAACAGCGTTGCTGGGTCCACAAGACCATGAACGTGCTGAATGCGCTTCCTAAATCCATGCAGTCGAAGGCCAAAGGGCATCTGCATGATATTTGGCAGGCCGCGACAAAAGCAGAGGCCAACGTCGCCTTCGACTTCTTCGTCGCAACCTATGGCGTGAAATGGGACAAGGCGGTCGCCAAGCTGGTCAAGGACTGGGACGCGCTGCTGACGTTCTATGACTACCCGGCGGAACATTCTCATGATCGCAGTCAATGATTTTGTCACGCTGGATCGACCGGCCCAATCGCCGGGGGCATTTTGTATAGATGTGCAAGGCTGGAGGTGGAACTGAGACGACGGTTGAGCATACTCTCATGCGCGGGTTG
>NZ_JBLXEM010000032.1:0-26287 GCF_048263065.1 Thioclava sp. | reverse complement strand
TGTTTCGCCGTTGGAACTGGTGCTCATGTCCATGTGCGTTCTCCTGATCGTATGCGTTGAAAATCGGAATCTGCCGATTTCTTGAGGCAGAGATAGGGGTTCCAGCAGGTGGAGGCTCAAGGGGGGGAAATGGTTGTTGGACGATTCAAGCGCCAATTTGCGCAAATCTCACGGCGTGTTGATGCAATGGGGTTCTATTGCAAAGTTTTCGCGAGGTTGAAGAGGGAGAACAGCGTGTCCAGCAAACCGAGAAATAACACCGTCTGAGACGCGAGGGACTAGGGAACAAGGCATGTCCACATTGGGCGCTATCGAACCGGTCGGTAGGTAGAAGGCAGGGCTTGATGCGTTCCAATCACCTGCCTTTCGCGTTTGACGAGACCATTGAGGACACACGCCCGCCCCAGCGCGGAGCCGTTCAATAATGCGCTTGGCGGTATGTTGTTGCTTGCGGTTCCGGCTGAGATATTCCTGCAACCACTGGTCGATGAAGCCAGTGAATGCATCCAGTTTGGGCCGTTTTTTCGCCGTGGTCCGCTGATACCCCGGCGGCACAGAAAATCTCATCATCTTCTTCGCGCTTGCACGCGAAACACTAAAATGAAGAGCGGCAGCCCGTTCGCTCATGCCGCCCCGACGCGCGAGGCGAACCTTCCTGTAAAGTTCCACGCTAAAAATGCCCCCGCCCTTCTTTAATGGGGCGGATGAAGTCAAGTCCCCGGAAAACACGTAAATACGGCACGACCCGGTTCTCTGGTCCATGGGGTTGGGGCACTGGCGCAATGGAAAGGAGACAGCAGAGGCTCGACATCACGCTAGGGCAGATTGAGCCTTTGGGAGAGAGTTTTCAATTGCAGCGTGATTGTCTGACACGCCGAGGTGTGTTCAATCGCCGGGATGATGCTTCTGTCCGTAGTCGGCGCGAAGGCCGCCACACCATACCTGGTCCAAGTGCAATTCCCGCGTACCCATCTCCCTGGCATACTCGTAGATGATTACGGCACTGGGCGGGGGTCGGCATCATCGGGAACCGCGTCCCAGCGAGGGACCGCGGTGATCCGAGCCATCAGGCGCGATTAATTCCTCCTTTTAAGTCAGATGGCAGCGCGAGCATGGGCGCTTACGCTTCCCCGGTCAGATTGACCGGCTCACGGGTAAAACGGAAGTCGGTGCCGTTCTGCCACATCCGGTGCAGCACCACGCCAATACGGCGCGCCAAGGCGACCGTCGCGCGCTTCTTGCCACGCCGCTGCGCCACCCGCAGGGCCCAAGCGGCCAGCCAGTTGGGACGCCCGCGATTCCACATGATCGTTGCCGCCTGAAAGAGAGCTGTGCGCAGGGCAACATCCCCCGCCCGGGTGATCTGGCCGATGATGTCGCATTCGCCGGACTGCTCCCGCCTCGGGGTCAATCCGACCCATGGACCGACATCCTTCGATGAACGAAAACGCTCCGGAACATTGATGGCGGATCTGACCGTGAGCGCTACGACCGCACCGACACCGGGCGGAACCAGCCCATCTGCAGAAGCCGGACGATGCCGAACGCGTCCCGGCGATCCGTCTTGATCGGCATCGCCTTCAGTGCACCCTTCACCTGCCGGGTTTCCATCAGCAAGGTCTCGAAGCCGGCCTCCGTCAGGTGCTTGTGCAGCCATTGTGAAAGCGGACCAGTTTCCAAACCTACCGCGATCACGCAGCCAGAAATGCCGCGAAGAAACCCCGCCAACGCCTCTGGCTCGCTCGCTACTGTCTTCTCTTTAATCACCTTCCCATGCGCGTTCAGAACGCAGATCGCGATGCTTGCCAGCGAGACGTCCAAACCAGTAAACATACCCATGTCGTTGCCCTTTCATTCTGTGCTCAGGATTGGAGCGCGCCTTACGGCAAGATCCCGTAGGCACGCATCGCGTGCCAAGGGCAACGACACCTCACCTCCACAGTCACGACAAGTCGAAACGGTGACGACTCGGAGCCAGCCCCATTATGGTATCTCCCTGTCACCAGAAAGAGCCAAAGTAGCAAAGTTTTACTCTGCCCGCAGCAAGACTATCCCGCCACTTCCGTGGCAAACTTTTGCATTGTCGTTCTCACCCCGCCGCCTTGGCCACGCTCGCTTGGGTCAAGGAAAGGTCGCGGCGACGATCCCGCAGGAAGGGGAGTGCAGTCATGACAAACTATTTTTGCATTTTTGGAGAACGAAATAGAAAGAGTGCTTTACCTGTGGCGAAGGGAGGTGACTTCGTCAATTGCTGATCCCACAGGATCAACGCGAAAAGTTAAGACGAGATGAACACCAGTGGCCAACTGAAATCGAATGGCCGTGTCCGATGCTGCGCAAGGCGGTTTGGAGCCAAACGTCACCAAGACGGCTAGCGGCCCTACCTGCGCGTCACCGTGCGGCACCCACACGCCCTAAAATGATACGCAGGATGCTGCAACAGTATATGGCACAGATCGACTGATGCGGATTTGCGTCCCGTTCAGAAATTGTCCGGCGCGCGCTGGCAATGTAAGCCACTTCGGCGGCACTCGTCTCTGGGTGGGAAAAGCCCCTTGGCCTTCGCACGAAAGGTGGCCTAAACGAGCATCTGGGGCGGCACTAAAGCGTGACAGTTCAAAACCCGTTCTCCTCGAAGCCGCATTTATCAGTTTCCAGCCACGCGCCGCGTCTCGCCGGGCAGGAAGAGCGCGAAGCGGATATTGGCGTTGATTTTCCTTGAGACCAATTCGATGCAGACGTGGGATCGTCCCGGATATGATCTTTGCGGAAACAGCAGACATGGCTCATATTGTCTTTCAACGGATATTTTTTCGGGAGAGGCCTGCGTAGAGATGATTAAATTCAGCCGGCGGAATCTGCTTTGCTCGAGTGCCGCTGTGCTTTTCCTCGGGGCCAAGCCCTCTAAGGCAGAAGAAGCGTTTCGATTGGGCCTGACGCCTGTGTTTCTGGACAATGACGCCGAAGTCATAGATTGGCTTCGCGCGGCGCTTACAACGGCCTTAGGTGTTCCGATAGAATTGCAGCAGCGCCGCACCTATGAGGAAGTGACCGGGCTGCTGCTCGAAGGTTCGGTAGATGCCGCGTGGCTTTGCGGCTATCCCTATCTGCAACATCGGGACGCGCTGTCACTTGTGGCCGTGCCTGTCTGGAACGGCAAGCCGCTGTATCAATCATACCTGATTGTGGGCACAGGAGACGACGCGAGAAAACTAGAGGATCTGCAAGGCGGGACGCACGCATTTTCCGACCCAGACTCAAATTCCGGTTTTCTGGTGACGGCTTCTGATCTCGCGCGGCGTGGTTATCGGCCAGAAGGGTTCTTTCGTCGCTCGATTTTCACCTATGGGCACCGCAATGTCGTTCGCGCCGTGTCTGACGGGTTGGTTCGAAGTGGCAGTGTTGATGGATACGTCTGGGAAGCTTTAGCGAAAGCGGAACCGGAACTGATGAAAGGCACGAAAGTGATTTCGCGGTCGGAATGGCTGGGATTTCCGCCGTTCTGTGCCCGGGCTGATCGCATCGGGACGCCCCGATTGCAGGCCTTTCAAAAGGCTATCCTTGGACTTTCTCAGACAAACGAGGGCCGGGTCGCACTGGGATTGCTGCAACTCGACGGCATGACAACGGCGACGCCGGACCTGTTTGACGGTATTGATCGTCGCATTCGAGACTACGAGAACCTGCGCTGATGGAGGCTTTTCGACGCATTCCGCTGTCCCTGCGCATTCCGTTGATGACGGCAGGCTTGATGATCTTGGTGGGGATCATCGCTTCGCAGCAAGTGCTGTCGACGCTAGGTAAAGTGCAGGATGCCCGCATCCGGGAACTTGCGCGAATGCAGGTAGAGGCCCTGTCTGTGGCGCTTGGGCCGCATGTCTTGCGCGGCGATATTTGGGAGATCTACGATACACTGGAACGCGCCGCTGGCGAAATCGAGGGGCAGCGGATGATCTTTACCGCCGTAGCGAATGAAAGCGGGCGTGTTTTGGCCGCGACCGACCCTCGTCGCGCTCCACTCGATAGCCCGGTCCGCGCGTTGATTGAGGGCGCGCAAACGCTCGAGAACCTATCGGTGACAGGTGACGCCACACAAATCCGGTTGCTCGCGCCGCTGCACTATCAGGGGCGGGCCGTTGGGCAGATCATAACCGAACTGAACGTGGCAGATTTGGTCGCCGAGCGCAGACGTGCCGGACAGTTGCTTTTGTTGGGTAATGCACTGGCGACTGGAGCGCTCTCGATTCTAGGCTACTTTGCGTTGCGCAGGATGCTGATGCCAATCGCCAGATTGGTGCGACGCATGCGCGAAACGGCTAACGCTCCGGAACCGATTCCAGAAAGCGATCTGCCGCGGGGAGACACCGAGATGACGCGGTTGGTGCGGACTTATAACGCTATGACGGATGCCATCGAAGCCAAGGCCGAAACTGAGCGTCGTCTAGCCGAGCGCGAGCGTTTCGTAAGCCTTGGCCGCCTGTCATCGTCTCTGGCGCATGAGATAAACAATCCGCTGGGCGGACTGTTGAATGCGGTGGATACGATACGCCAATATTCTGATCGCGCTGATGTAGTCAGGCAATCCGCCGAGATTCTTTCGCGCGGGCTGACCCATTTGAAAGACGTGGCGCAAGCCACGTTGGAACAAAACCGGTTGGACCGCTCGGGCGCGCCCTTGTCGCGCGAGGATTTCGAGGATCTGCGCTTATTGATCGGGCCGGAAATTTCGCGCCAAAAGCAACACCTGCTGTGGAAGGTAGATGCGTCAGGACGGGCGCTGTCGTCCCTGGCTTCTGCTCCAGTGCGTCAAATCTCGCTGAACCTTCTTTTGAATGCGGCGGCTGCTGCGGGAGCCAAGGGAGATGTAGCCCTGACGGTGGCAGAGGTTTCGGGCAGCTTGTGTCTTTCTGTTGGCGACACCGGCTGCGGTCTGTCTGAGGCGGCAAGCGCGCGTCTGCTCTCTGACGCTCCGGTGCCACCGGGTGGCGGGGTTGGGCTTCGTTTGGTGCGTGATCTGGTCGCGAAGCTTGATGGCGTCATCAGCACCCGACGAAAAGAGAATATGACGTTTGTCGATGTCACAATTCCCCTGCGACAGATCAAGGGGCCGCCGCCATGTTAAAAGGGTTCAGGATCGCTCTGGTCGAGGATGACGAAATCATGGGCATGTCGCTGGTCCAAAGGCTGGAGCTTGAGGGCGCGGAAGTGATTTGGCTTAAGCATGTGAACCGGGCGATCGGGGCGCTTCGAACGCCGCGCGCACCGATTGATGCGGTGATCAGTGACATTCGGCTGCCCGATGGAACGGGGGAGGAATTGTTTAACACCTTGTGCCGCACGACAACGCCCCCGCCATTCTTGTTCATCACCGGGCATGGCGGGATTGAGCAGGCCGTGCGCCTGATGCAGGCAGGGGCCGCCGATTACATAACCAAGCCGTTTGAAATGCCGGTGTTTCTTGAGCGCCTCGCGATGCTCCTATCGCCGCATATGCAAAAAGAACTGCCGCCGCTTCTTGGCATATCTCCGGCAGCGCGCCGGGTTGATGAACTGGCGCTCAAGGCGGCTGATGAGGACCGTCCCGTGCTGATCCGCGGTGGTGCGGGAACCGGAAAAGGGCTGGTTGCCCGGCGCATCCACGAGATGTCCGAGCGGCGTTCGGCCCCGTTCGTGACGGTCAATATCGCGCGCGAACCGGATGTAGGGGCGACGTTGTTCGGACCCGATGGTGCGATTGAGCGGGTCGGCGAGGGTGTGCTGTTTCTCCATGCTCTCAGCCGCCTTCCTGAAGCTGACCAAGGGGCGTTGATGGACGCGCTTGAGACCAGTTTTTCAGGGCGTGTCATTGCGTCTTGCGGACATGAGATGACCGAAATCGTGGCGCAAGGCGGGTTCCGCGCCGATTTGTTCTATCGGCTCAATATGATGGAAATTCCGGTGTCGCCGCTGGGAGAGCGCACGGAAGACGCGGTTTGGCTGATGGGGCAGCTTTTTGAGGATTTAAATGCCCGCCGTGGGACGCGCTTGCACGGGATCGGTCGGCTGAGCGAGGAAGCCGTGCGCGCGCATGACTGGCCCGGAGGTGGCCGTGAGCTACGCTCCCGTCTAGCGCGCGGGATCGAGACCGCCTCGGGTGATCTTTTGCAACCGAGCGATCTGTTTCCCGAACGCATCACGCAAGGGGACCGGATCATGACATTGGCCGAGGCGCGCCAATCTGCGGAGAAAAAGCAGATTATCGAGGCGCTGGAACGCACGAATGGACAGATCGGCCAAGCCGCTAAAACCTTGAAAGTGTCGCGAACGACGCTTTGGGAAAAGATGCAAAAACTGGGCATCGTGATCGATACAGATTGAGATGGCCGCGCGCCCTGTTGCCGTGTTCGGATTCCCGAACATCACAAAATATATATAGAGAGCAAATATATAGCTATCTGAAATCACGCGCCGATAGGCGATTTTCGACCCGTCTCGCGTGGTATCCTGTTCTGACATATGAATGGGAGGAGCCATCCATGAGATGCAATAAAATGGTTAACGTAGGTCGCCGTCAGTTCTTGCGCGGCAGTGCGGTTGCGGGCGTTGGCGCTGCCGCCACGATAATGACCGGAGTGCAAGCACGCGCGGCAACGCCAAGCGCGCAAATCGACTACCCGTCCACGAAATTGGCCAATATCGCAGATCTGACGATTAACGATCCGGTCGATATTGAGTTTCCCGATTCCGACAGTCCCGGCGTTCTGTTGAAAATGGGAGAGGCAGTGGAAGGTGGGGTTGGCCCTGATAGCGACATCGTCGCCTACTCGGTTCTGTGCCCGCATAAGGGCTGGCAGCTCTCTTACAACGGCGACGACCGGACGCTGAATTGTCCGGGCCATTTCTCGCGATTTGATACCGAAGCGGGGGGGCAGCAGGTTTGGGGGCACGCAACCCAGAACCTGCCGCAGTTCACTCTGCGCGTCGATGACAAGGGCGACATCTACGCCGAGGGCACCAGCGACCTGATTTTCGGTCGTCCGTCGAACGTTTTGTAAGGGGAGAGACCAGAGATGGCTTACAAAAGACAAATTGATCGCCTGCCGATTCCGCCGGCAGATGCCAAGGTTCACAATGTGACTTGCCACTATTGCATCGTGGGGTGTGGCTACAAAGCCTACACTTGGCCGCGCAACAAGCAAGGCACGACAACCGACAACGCCTTTGGCAGCGACCTTGGCGAACAGCAGCCCCCCGATGGCACATGGGTCGCCCCGTCGATGTATAATATGGTGCAGCAGGGTGGTCAGGATGTGCATCTTGTGGTGGCGCCGGATCATGACTGCGTGGTGAACTCCGGACTCGCCTCGATCCGCGGTGCGCGCATGGCCGAGAACCGGCCAAGCCGCGTGACGGGCACCCAGCAACAACGTCTGTCCGACCCGCTGGTCTGGCGCAATGGTGTCTGGCAGCCGACGACATGGAGCGACTCGCTGGATCTGGTGGCGCGTGTCACAGCACGGATCATCACCGAAGGGTCAGAAGATGACTTGGTGGTCTCTATGTTCGATCACGGCGGCTCCGCTGGTGGCTACGAAAACACCTGGGGGACCGGCAAGCTGTATTTCGATAGCATGAAGATCAAGAATTGCCGCATTCACAACCGTCCTGCCTATAACTCAGAAGTGCATTCGAGCCGTGATATGGGTGTGGATGAGCTGAATTATTCCTACAGCGATTACGAGGTCACCGACACCATTGTGATGGTCGGTGCCAACCCGTTGGAAACGCAGACCAATGCCTTCCTCAACCACATGGTACCGGGAATGCGTAACGGAGCCCGGTTCATCATGGTCGATCCGCGTCGTTCCGTGACGGTGAACGCCTGCGAAGAGGTGGCGGGTACAGAAAACGTTCTGCATCTAGCAATTAAGCCAGGCAGCGATATGGCGCTGTTCAACGCGCTGCTGACCTATGTGGTTGATCAGGGCTGGACCGACAATGATTTCATCGCCAACAACACCTTTCAGGGTGGCGAAGCCGTGGCCATGGATTCCGGGCATCCGGCGGGCCTTGGCAGTCTCGAATTCGCGATGCAGGACAGTCGCATGTCGATGGCTGCAGCGGCCGAAATCTGCGGCATTCCCGAGGCAGACATCGTGAAAGCCGCCGAGTGGATTGCCAAGCCCAAAGATGACGGTTCGCGCCCCAAATGCGTGACCGGCTTTGAAAAGGGCATCATATGGGGCAACGACAACTACCGCACGGTTGGCGCGGTGGTGAACCTTTCGCTGGCCACGGGCAATATCGGCAAAGAAGGCACCGGGTGTTGCCGGATGGGGGGCCACCAAGAGGGCTATTACCGCCCCTCCGATGCCCATGTCGGTCGTCCCGCCACCTATGTCGATCAACTGCTGATCAGCGGAGGCGGCAAAATCCATCACGTCTGGGCGTGTGACCACTACAAGACAACGCTCAACGCCGCGCAATTCAAGCGGGCGCACAAACGCCGCTCCGACATGGTAAAGGATGCCATGGATGCGGCGGCTGGTGGCACTCGCGAACAGCTGGTGGATGTGATCGTTTCGGCGGTCAATGCCGGCGGTCTGTTCGTCGTGGATGTGGACATTATTCACAGCCAGATCGGTCAGAACGCGCATGTGGTCCTGCCAGCCTGTGAGGCCAATGAGATGAACCTCACATCGATGAATGGCGAGCGCCGCCTGCGCTTGTCAGAGCGCTACATGGACCCGTTTGGCAATTCCAAGCCCGACTGCCTGATCGCCGCCGGGATCGCCCAGCACATGGAGACCGTTCTGCGCCGGTTGGGCAACGAGGCCTATGCCGATCAGTTCAAAGGCTATGACTGGTCGTCCGAGGAAGACGCCTTCATGGATGGTTACAACAAGGGAAATCCGGAAGTGACCTATGAGCGCCTGCGCGCGATGGGCAATAACGGCGTGCAGGAACCGGTCACAGGTTATGAGAACGGGCAACTTGTCGGCACTCCGCGCTTGTATAGTGACGGCGTCTTCACCCGGCATGGGCGCGATGATGGCAAGGCATTGTTCCTTGCTGCCGGATGGCGCGGTTGGCAAGCACCGGGAAAAGCTCAAGAGGAAGCGAACCATGATTTCTGGATCAACAACGTCCGCGCCAATATCTTTTGGCAAAACCAGTTTCTTGATCAGGACAACGACTTCGTTCAGGATCGCTTTCCTTATCCGTTCATCGAGATGAACGAGGACGATATGGCGCGTTTGGGCATTTCGCCCGGCGACCTCATCGAGATCTCGAATGAGAATGGCGCAACGCAAGGGATGGCTTATCCCACTGATACCGCCAGACCGGGGCAGGTGGCGATGGTCTTCGGCTCGCCCGCCGGCTCTCAAGGCAACGTTGTGAACCCGGGTGTGAACGAGTTGATCCTACCCGATTACAAACACACTTGGGGCAATATCCGCAAACTCGCGGATGCACCGCCACAAGCCAAAGCTGTGTCCTTCAAGTCGAAGGAATACACCGCCTGATTTGTGCGAGAGCTAATCGAACAGGGCGGCAAACTTGCTGACGCATTCTGCTTGGTGGGAGCCTCAAATTTTCAGACCTGTCGCGTATCACGCGGCAGGTCTTTAATACTGCTCGGAAAATCGCAGCGACCAGGTTTGAAAAAAGACGCCGGAAAACCACCGAGTTTTTCTCGGTGGTATCAACTGCCTTCTGTGGTTGCCGCCCATTGTGCAAGGGCCTGTGACGTCTGGGCCTGGTGATCGAGTACGGTCTTCTGTCAGGCCTGTTCATGCAGCACTTTTCAGAAGCCGCTGGCCGGGATGGTGATCAGCGATGCGGGTCCACATCTGTATCTCGAGCTCGAGGGCTCGCAGTTGCTATCTGTTTTCCCGATCCGGATCGTTTCGATCTTTTGGCGCTTGACGAACGGGCGCACATACTGCGGAGGGATCAATAGAATCTCATGACCGAGTTTCACCAGTTCACGCGACCAATAATGAGCGCTGCCACAGGCTTCCATCGCAACGACAGCATCTGGATGCTGTGCCATAAAACGCAGGAACTGGCCGCGAGACAGCTTCTTTCGGAATAAGGGTCTGCTGTCGAGCCCCGCACCGTGAAGCTGGAACACAGCTTTGGCCAAGTCAACGCCGATAATCACGTCCTTCATCTTGCCGTCCTTTCCGTTTTTTGGCGATCAACAAACGCCATGCTGGCACCTCACGATGCCGTTTGGGGAGGGCGGCAACCACCCCACCTGTATTTGTTAGGCAGGTTTAGCGGTCCATTTGTGGCGAGCTTTGCATATGGCGTTCGCGATTGTGACGAGCTTACGGGCGACAGCGGTGATGATCACCTTGTGTGGTTTTCCGCAGGCCCGCCGCCGCTGCGCGATTTGAGAGCTACGCAGCGCCGGGCCTGCTCAACATCAAGGGGGTCAATATTGGGTGCCGATAAGGGGTCAGCTTTGAATGCCGATTGACAAACATATCCGCCGATCCCAGCTTTCCATGCGCATTAATCTGCGCCAGAAGCCGTTTGCGTGTCTCGACCAACTGCCCACGCTTTGACGTCAAAGCCCTGAGAAAGCGCAGCTTTTCATGTGGCAATACGCGCCCTGCATCCGGTCGAAACATCATAAACCGCGCGATGTGCTCTGCGTCGATCCGATTCGTCGTGGCCCGTGTGCCTCGACTGGCCGCGAAGGCCTTGATCTGGGCGGGCGGCAATTGCCGTGTCGCCACTCCTACGCCATCAAGAACGGACCACAGACGCCACTCCTGTCCGCCAGTGGCCTCGAAGCAAACCAATGCACCGAGCGAGCGCGCCCGCTCGGCAAGTCGGCCGTGTCCTATCCTGGTATTGGGCAATCGCAGTCTCTGGCCTTCCGGTAGACAGTGAACATCCAGCCAGTCGCGGCTGACATCTATGCCAATGATCTGATCAGGTGATACCTTGCTCATACTCTCTTCCTTCTGATCCGCAGTCCTGCACGGCCGCATTCAACTGTTCGAGACGATGAAGAGAGTCGGTGCTGGCTCGCTAGGAAACGTGGTCAACTCCACAAGGCTCAGACGCCATACACCGCCCCGTCAGCCGCCTTGGCCAAGGCGGCTGACGGGGGCAGAATAGCAATGCAGAGATACAGAAGGCTCAGAACTCGGGTAACGGGGGTGTCTCAGTCAAGCGTTTTTCGAGATAGGCAGTCGAGCGCTGGATCGAAGACAGCCTGCCCACGCGCTTCGTACTTGGTGCAGTCCGCTTAAACCCGCATGACGTTCAGGACTGGCTCGCGCGCCGGTATGAATTTGAGATTCCAGCGATGTTACTTGATACGTCTGATGAATTAGGCGCTTCGCACCTAGGTGCCTCGCCATCGCGTGCCAGCAGTTAACAGCGCCCGACACTCGCACAGGCACCCCCAAACATGTATCGGCGTCATGTTCGCGAGCGTATTTGCGAAAGCCTGGCAAATGACGACAGGAGGTGCAAAATCCCGACAAGGGCAGGGGGGGGCTGACTGTGTTGTCGAGCAAGCGTGATCCGCCTATAACGGCCATTGCCATGTAGTTCAGCGCTGCGGTGCCGCATCCTCAGATCAGTCATTCGTGGGCGGCGCAGCATTTTGCCAAGATCAGCGTCGTTCGGTCGATGTATTGCTATAAGTTGAATGCGCGTTCCTGTGAACAGGCATGCAAAATTGGCTCTGCCGCCACGAGTGCATCAAGGTGTTGGCCGATGTGACCGGCGACGTCGTCCATTCGCAACACACGGCTGACAACCCACAGACCTATCGCACCGACATCCTGAATCGGATTTATGACGACAAGATTAAGCGTTTGGACGAATTGCTGCCTTGGAAATCGGCGCCACTGATTTTCGAAGCAGACAGTCACGATATATTCTTTGTGATATCAATGGGATAGTTGCGCAGGAAGCTGCGACCGGCGTCGAAAAAAACTGGGTTGAGCTGCGCGTTTTACACAATGCTCTTTCCAAACTTGGGGCGTGTGGCGGCATGCCTGAAACCCAATCCGACCGCAAGAACGTCTAGCGGCTTTACGGCACCGCTTGAACAGACGGCGGCGGAAGGAATTGTGAATCGATAAACAGCAACGCGTCTACGATGGACGTGCGCCAGAGCGACCATCGGTGATCGCCGTTGGTGATGCGTAGCTCGATCGGGCGATTATTGGCCTTCATCATCTCAAAATAGGCAATCGCTCCACGCCACAGTTCATGGCTGTCGTCATCCCCGACTGTCACATAGGTCGCTGGCAGGGCATCCCCGCGTGATATTCTATCTGCGAGTAGTGTGAACACGTTTTGCGTATTGAAGAAACGCGCGTTGAAGGGGGTTCCGAAGGCCCGCG
The DNA here is from genome assembly GCF_048263065.1 of Thioclava sp. NCBI lineage: Bacteria > Pseudomonadati > Pseudomonadota > Alphaproteobacteria > Rhodobacterales > Paracoccaceae > Thioclava > Thioclava sp. The sequence continues at coordinate 13,928 of NZ_JBLXEM010000032.1, read as the reverse complement.
CGAAATGGCCACCGGGAGGCGGCACGACGCGCTCGACCAAAATGGTCGCCGGATCGGCCTGTTCGAAAAAGTCCGTCTTGGCGAGCTGTGTCAATTGATCGGCGGGAAGATCCAGAGCGTCCTTGGATATATTCTGCCAGATCGCGGGTGACAGCGCGGCAACTGCGACAAACCGCTCGGGCTTTAGCAGCGCAAAACGCAGGGCGCCGTAGCCGCCCATCGAAAGCCCCGCCACCGCCCGTCCGCCGCGATCACTGCGCACCGGAAAACTGGTCTCGACCCAAGCCTGAAGGTCTTGGGTCAATGCGGTTTCGTAATCACCAAGACCGCCCACCTTTGTTGAGTTGATATACCAGCTGTTGCCGGCATCGGGCATGACAACCATCAAGGGCGCAATCTCTCCCGAGGCGATCATACGATCCAGAGTTGCGTCAATACTACCAAGCCGCGCCCAGCTGTTTTCATTGCCGCCCAGCCCGTGCAGAAGATAGAGGACTGGCCATCCGCCGTCCGGTGCGGGCTGCGACGGCGTATAGACACCCGCGCGGATACTGTGACCAAGTGCCGGGCTGGGAACGTCGTAGAACGAGATGTCCCCCGCGCCATCCGACCAAGCCGGCCGCGCACATATCAGGATCGCAAGGGCCGCAACGAGATAAGCGAGGCATCGGCTTGCCCTGCGACCGCTTGCGATGTGTTTATGCAATTTACTGGGCATTGGTGCGCACCTCTTGGGCTTGGCGTGTCATTGCGAAAGAAAGCGTCACACGCAAACCGGGCTCGGCGTCTGCAAATGTCAACTCGGCGGTATGGATCTTGGCAATCGCCTCGACAAGGCTCAAGCCCAACCCGCTGCCCGGTGTGTTGCGGCTGCGATCCAGCCGGACAAAGCGTTCGCGCACTTGATCGAGGTCACTGGCGGGAATGCCGGGCCCGTCATCTTGCACCCACAACTGCACCAAATCCCCCGTTGTGCGCAGGCCCAAGGTGATATGGGCCGGGGCAGGACAATGGCGCATCGCATTGTCGATCAGGTTGATCACGGCCTGATACAGCAATTCGCGATCCCCCGCGATCATCGCCGTGCCCTGCACATCAAGGCTAAGAACATGTCCCAAATCCTCGGCACTGGCGAGCATCATCTCGTGAATATCGCGGCACATAGCGGATAGCTCAATCGGTTCCGGGGTGATCTCGACCATGCCCGCCTGCATCCGCGACAGCCGCAAAATCGCATCGAATGTTTCTGACACCTGATCAAGATCGCTCAGCGCCTTGCCGATTTCCTGACGCTGCGCCAAGGGCAAATCAGCATCCAAAGCAACAGGTTCAAGGCGCAACCGCAGCCGGGCCAAAGGCGCACGCAAATCATGCGCGACATCGGTCGAAACCTGACGGATCGCCTCGATGCCCGCCTCAAGCTGATCAAGCGCACGGTCAACGCTTTGCGCCAGCCGGGCCACGTCATCACTGCCCCTGTCGCGGATGCGCAGCGCATGACGCCCGGTGCCAACCGCATCCAGCACATCTTCCATCAGGCTGATCCGGCGCTCGGTCCGGCGCGCGATAAAGATCGCAAAACCAATCGAGAGCAGCAGTGCAAGCCCAAGACCCCAGCCAAAGCTGATGACCAGCACCTCCCCCTGTTCGCGCAGCCACGCATCGTCGCGCCCCGTGGCGATCCAACCCGAGGGAACCCGCATTGCGTAGACGATATAGCCCTCGGGGCGGTTCTCGGCGGGCGGGCCCGAGACGCTTAACGCGCGCCCGACCGCAAGATGGCGCGCGCCCTCAAAGGGGGTGGTGAAACTGGCATTGCCAAGCGGCGCGGAGCCGTCAGCAGGGACAAAGGCCACGATGTTGGAGCCATTGCGACTGACACTGACACGCGCGGCGATCTGCTCGCTCAGATCGCTCAGATCGCCATTTTGCGCGGCCAGCACCAGCGCCTGCGTATCGGCCATGACTTCGGTTTCCAGACGGCGCGTCATCTCTTGCGATTGCAAGCTGTAAGACACCCCGCCCGCGATCAGCGCCGCAAGCGCGAACACCGCTGAAATCGCGATGGCAAAGCGCATCGACCATGTAAGCGTGCGTTTCATACGGGGGAAAACACGTAGCCGATGCCGTGCAACGTCGTGAGGTAGGGCTTGTCGAAAGGTTTGTCGATCTTGCACCGCAAACGGCTGATATGGGTTTCAACGACGCTGCTTTTGGGATCGAAATGAATATCCCAGATCGCTTCCAGCAGCAGAGTTTTGGTCTGCACCCGACCGGGGCGCTCCATGAAATAGCGCAGCAACATGAACTCGCGGGGTTGCAGATCAATGCGCTGCCCGTCGCGCCACGCCTCGCGTGCCAGAAGATCAAGACGGATATCGCCCGCCACCAGTTCGGTCACTTCAGCGCGCAGCGTCGGGCGACGCGCGATCGTGTCGATCCGCGCAAGCAGTTCAACAAAGGCAAAGGGCTTGACCATGTAATCATCCGCCCCCGCGCGCAGCCCTGCCACGCGATCCTCGACGCTGCCCATCGCGGTCAACAGGATTGCCGGTGTCACGATCTGCGCCGCACGCAGCGCCTTGAGCAGCGCCAACCCATCGAGTCCCGGCATCATCCGGTCCAGAATGAACAAATCATAGCTCTGGGAGATCGCCTGGCTCAGCGCCTCGCGCCCGTCATGGATCACATCCACCGAATGACCTTCGCCCACAAGCGCCTTGCGCAGGTAATTGCCAGTTTCGGCATCGTCCTCGGCAATCAGAATTTTCATAGGCTCATCTTTCCACGCCCTTCGCACAGTGTAAGGGTGCCACGTTTGGTGCCGCTTACACTGTTCGTGTTTTTACATTTTTGTAAGATATGCACAAAGCCCGAGAGAAAGCCGCATCCTAGATATAGTCCCTCAAAAGGCCAGTGATATGACAAGTCCCGATCTTTCCCCCACCCGTTTCCGTCTTGCGCGATTGCGCAACGTGGCACCCATTGTGCTCGGGCTTGGCTTGTTCCTGATGGGGCTGTGGGCACTGCACCATTTACTGGCGACGATTGACGTCGCGCAGGTGATCGCGCGGATGAAGGCGACGCCTCCGTTGATTTTGCTCACGGCCATCGGGGCCACGGGTTTGGGCTATCTCGCGCTGGTAGGCTATGATTACTGGGCGCTGACCTATCTGGGCAAACGACTGCCGCTGTGCACCGTCGCATTGGGCGGGTTTCTGGGCTACGCCTTTGGCAACACGGTCGGGATCAGCGTGATTTCGGGCGGAGCGGTGCGTTACCGGATTTATTCCGCCGCCGGGTTGAACGCCTTTGATGTTGCGGCGCTGTCATCTTATGTCGCGGTCGCGATGGGCATGGGGTTGACGCTGGTGGGCTTGGGTGCGCTTGCGCTGCATCCCGGCGCACTGGCGGGCGTGATCGCGTTGCCCGTAGGCACGATCCGAATCGGCGCGATTGTCATCGCCGCAAGCGTGCTGGGCGGCGCGTTCTGGCTGTCGGTCTCGGGGCGGGTCTTGCGCGTGCGCGGCCTTGAGATAGCGATGCCCGCGCCGCGTATTCTGGCCGGTCAGTTGATCGTGGCGCTGTTTGATTCAACCATGGCCGCGACCGCGCTTTGGGTGCTGATGCCGGTAGGCACGCCGCCTTTCGCGACCTTTCTTGCCATCTATGCCGCCGCGACAATGGTGGGTGTGCTGAGCCATGTGCCCGGCGGCGTTGGAATTTTCGAGACGGTGGTGATCGCGGCGCTGCCCGCCTCGGTGCCCTTGGGCGAGGCCGCCGCAGGCTTGCTGGCCTTTCGCATCATCTATTTCCTGCTGCCCTTCGCGCTGGCCTTCGTCATCGTCTCAATCAACGAGGCGCGACTGGCAGGCGGGTTTGTCACGCGTCTTCTGGGGGACGTCCCCGAGCCGATGCGCCCGGTGCTGGGCGCATTATCGGGAATCGTGCCGCGCCTGTCGGCGATGGCCGTGGCGGGGTTGGGGTTTTGGCTGATCCTCGTGGCGCTGATGCCCGCGCTGCACGCCAACGAGAGCGACCCCGATTTGACCGGCGCGATCCTGTCTGAAGGCGGTGCAATGGTGTCGGCACTGACCGGGGTGTTGCTGCTGGTGCTGTCACATGGGCTCGCGCGGCGCGTGCGTGGGGCTTATCTGCTGGCGCTCGCAGGGCTTGGGCTGGGCGTTGTGGCGGTGCTGTTTAACGACCGCGATTACGAAAGCGCTTTGGTGCTGGGCGGGGCGATGGTGCTACTTGCGCCGTTTCGTGGCGCGTTTCATCGCCGTGCAGCCCTGACCGAAGGGGTATTCAGCCCGATCTGGGTCGCAATGGTGCTGGCGATGCTGGCAACGGCGGTGAGTTTCTTTTTCCTCGCCCATGACGCAACGCCATATTCGAACGGGCTCTGGACCGACTTCACCAGCCGTTCCGCCACGCCTCGCGCGCTGCGGGCGGGGTTGCTTGGCTCAGCGGTGTTGCTCAGTTTCCTGTTGTATCTCGCCCTGCGCCCGGTGCGCGGTCGCGAAGCGCAGACGAGCGAGGCGCCTGATGAAACCATTGCGCAGATCGTGGCTGCGGCGAGCGATCCGCAGGCTTGGCTGGCTCTGACCGGCGACAAGACCCTGATGCTATCGCCCGAGCGGGACGCGTTTATCATGTATGCGCGCCGTCGCGGCTATCGGGTGGCGCTGGGTGATCCGGTGGGGCCTGCGCCTGCGGCGGCTGCCTTGGCGTGGCAATTTCACGAACGCGCCCGTCTTGATGGCCTCAAACCGGTCTTTTACGAGGTCTCGGGGCGTCATCTGCCGCTGTGGATCGAGATGGGCTATGCGCTGCACAAGATTGGCGAGGAGGCGGTGATTGATCTGCAAACCTTCTCGCTATCTGGCAGCAAATTCAAGACGATGCGCGCTGAATACAACCGCGCGCAACGCGAGGGGCTGTCGCTGGAACTGCTCGCACCGCCCCATGCTGACGCCGTGCTGGATGCGCTTGAGCCGATCTCGGATGCGTGGCTTGCAACCCAGCGTGGCGTCGAGAAAGGTTTTTCGATCGGGCAGTTCTCGCGCGGATATCTCAACCGCTGCGAGATCGCGTTGATCCGGCGTGAGGGGAAAATCGTGGCCTTCGCCAACCTGTTGGGCACACCAGAGGCTGCGCGCGTAGGTGTCGATCTGATGCGCTATCATCCTGGCGAGGGCGAAGGGTTGATGCAATTCCTGTTTCTGTCCTTGATTGAGGCTCTGCAAGCGCGCGGCACAGGGGAACTCAGTCTTGGGCTTGCGCCGCTCGCTGGTCTTTCTGATCGCCCCTCAGCGCATATGACAAGCCGGTTCGGAAATTTGATTTTCCGTCATGGTGCGGCGTTCTACAACTTTGAGGGCCTGCGCCGCTTTAAGAATAAATTTCGCCCTGACTGGCAAGCGCGCTATGTCGCCTTGCCTCCCGGCGTCTCGCCCTATCTCGCGCTGGCCGAGGTCGCGATGCTGATCTCGGGCGGCGCACGTAACCTGATCGCGAAGGACTGACATGCTGAGTTCAATTCACCAGATACTGCCCTCTCTTGCTGCACTTGGCATTCTTGGATATTGGATTATCGGCGCGGCGGCGGCGCTTGAGGCGTTCTTGCTGACCGGGATCTTCGTGCCCGGCACGCTGATCGTGGATGCGGGCGGGGTGATGGTGCAGCAGGGGTTGCTCGATTTCTTTGATCTCGCATGGTTCGTAGCGATCGGTTCGATCCTTGGCGGGGAGGCCAGCTTCTGGCTTGGTCACCGTGCGCGTCGCGGCATGCTGGGGCGCTGGAATGTCGAGGCCATGCCCGCTTTTGCGCGCGCCCAACGCCTGTTTACCAAACGCGGCGGATTTGCCTTGGTGCTGGGCCGGTTCCTTGGTCCGGTTGCGGCTTTTGTGCCCTTTGCCGCGGCCATAGCAGGGATGGAGACGCGCCGGTTTCGCATCTGGAACATTGTCAGTGGATTTCCCTACGCACTGGCCCATCTCGCCATTGGCTATGGCTTGGGCAGCGGTCTGTCGCGCTTTAGCCCGGTGATGACGCGCGCCGCGCTGTTCGTCGCGGTCCTGGCGGTGCTGGCGGCGCTGCTGTGGTGGACGCTGCGCCAGTTGGATCGCGCCTTACCGTATCTGCTCGCGATGGCGGGCGGCGTAATGGATGACATCGCGCGTCATCCGCGTATTGATAGCTGGGGCGCGCGTCATCCGCGTGTAGCGAAATTTCTGACCCGGCGTCTGGATCGGCCCCATTTTCTGGGCTTGCCAGCGACGGTGTTGGGCGTGGCCTTCGCCTATCTGGCGGTGCTGTGGCTTGGACTGGCCTTTGATTTCGTGCGCGCTGAACCGATCGTGCAAATCGATGCGCGGCTGGCGCAATTGATGCATCTATTCTGGACCCCGGCGCTGATTCAGGTGTTCACATGGTTTACCGCCTTGGGCGACACGCGGTTGGTGGCGGCGGTTCTGGCGCTGGCGGTGCTGTGGCTGGCCCTGCTGCGCCGTCCGGGCCTGTTGGTTGGGCTACTGGTGGCGCTCGGGACCGATCTGATTTCGGTCATCATCCTCAAGACGGCGTTTGGGCGACCGCGCTCGGCGCTTGGGTATTTCGCCGAGACCACGGGCAGTTTTCCCTCGGGCCACGCCACGCTTTCGGTCGCCTTTTACGGGATGCTGTTTTACCTGCTCTGGCGGTTGGGGCGGATGGGCGCGGTGATGGCCGCCTTCCTTGCCACCCTCGTCGCGGGTTTGATCGGGCTGAGCCGGCTGTATCTGGTCGAGCACTATCTCAGCGACGTTCTGGCGGGCTGGATGCTGGGCGGGCTGTGCCTGATTTCAGGGATCGCGGTGGCGGAATGGATGATGCGCGGGCGCGCCGCACCGCAGGGGCAGCCCCCGAACTGGCAAAAGATCACCGCGCTTTTGGTGTCGCTGGTTCTGGTGGGCTATGCGGGGCTGCGCGTGAATGATTACTCCAAGGCGCTCAACCCCTCCCCCGCGCTTGGGGGCAACGTGCAGATCAGCTCGACAAGCGGTCTTTTTGGCGATCATGCGCTGCCCGCAACCGCCGAAACCTTGTCCGGAGAGCGCAAATTCGCGATCAACATTGCCTTCTGGGCCAAAGATAGCGCGCAATTGCGCAGCGCGCTGCAAACGCAGGGTTGGACGCCAAGCGCTGCGCCCTCGCTTGGGGGGCTGGTGAAAACCGCGATTGGCGATCTCCGCGACCGCGCGCGCGCTGGTGATGCGCTGGCACCGCTGTTTTGGAACACGCTGCCCAATGATCTTGCCTTCAGCCTGAACGGAAATACCACCGAACGGGATCAGCCGCGTCTCAGGCTGTGGTCGACGCGGTTCACCCGCCCCGATGGCACCCGGCTTTGGCTTGGCACGCTGACGCGCGATAACGGGGTTGATCTGGAAGAGGGCACAGCCGCGCCCGAACTCGCCAGCGCCCTTGCCAAAGGGCTGATCGCGAAAGGGCTGGCATCAAATGCCGGAACGCTGACGCCAACCGGTCAGTCTGCAATTGCGCTGATGAATTTGCGCTGAAAGCCGCGCTTCTTACAAAAGCGTAAGATCGCCGCGAAACTCTGATATCTCTGATCGGGCATTCTTGTCTGCATGATGCGCACCGCATTACGTTAGAATGGAGCCCGCCCCATGAGAAATCTTCTGTTGTCCGTCGCGCTGATCGCGATACCCGTCGCGGGATTTGCGCTGGTCGAGACGGCAATGCCAACCCACTCCTCGGTTTCGGACCCGGCGGGTCTGGGTGATCTGACAAGCTATGAGCAGATCGTCACCGACACCCAAGCGATTGCCCAAACCGGTGATTTAGCCGCCGCCGAACATCGTATCACCGATCTTGAAACGCTGTGGGACAACAATGCCGCCGCCCTGCGCAAGGCCGATCCCAACGCCTGGAGCACAGTTGATGACGCGGCGGATCAGACATTCAAGGCAATGCGCGCGAAAAATCCCGATCCGGCACAGGTCAAAACCGCGCTGAACACGCTTGCAGCGACACTGGCCGATCCGGTGCCAGAAACAAGCGGTGCGGTCCAAATGCTCGCCGGGATCGCCGTGACCGATCAGACCGGTCACGCGCTGCCCTGCGAAGAGATGATCAAATCGGTGAGCGACCATCTGGGCGGCACGCAGCCCCCTCAAGCCGTCGCTGATTTGCAAACCAAGGCGCTGGAGCGCTGCAATGCCGATGATGACACCCGCGCTGATGCGTTTTCTGCCCAAGCGCTTGCGCTGTTGACGAAATGAGGACCGACATGACCTATGAACAAACATTCGCGGCAGGTGAATCTGTCGTTGCGACGGGCGAAAGCCGCGTCCCCGAGGTCACGCCCGGATTCTGGCTGATCAAGCTGATGGCCGTGACAATGGGCGAAACCGCCGCCGATTACCTTGCCGTCAATCTTGGCATCGGGCTGGTCCCCACCACGATACTCATGACGCTGGTTCTGGCCGCCGTGCTGCGCTGGCAGTTCGCGCAAGGCCGCTACGTTCCCGCGATTTACTGGGCCGCAGTCGTTCTGATCTCGGTCGTTGGCACGCTGGTGACCGACAACCTGACCGACAGTTTCGGGGTGCCGCTGATCGACTCTACGATTGTGTTCACGCTGCTGCTGGGGGGCACGTTTGCTGCATGGTTTGCCTCTGAACGCAGCCTGTCCATCCACGAGGTCTACACCGCGCGCCGCGAAGGGTTTTATTGGCTGGCGATCCTGTTCACCTTTGCGCTGGGAACAGCGTCGGGCGATCTGGTCGCGGAACAATTTGCCATGGGTTATATGGCGTCGGGCATCCTGTTTGGCCTGATTATCGCCTCGCTCGCCAGTGGGTATTACGCGCTTAAACTCGACGGGCTTTGGGCGTTCTGGCTGTGCTACATCTTTACCCGCCCGCTCGGCGCGTCTTTTGGCGACCTGCTGTCGCAACCACGCGAATATGGCGGTCTGGGGCTTGGCACGACCATCACCAGCCTTGGTTTTCTTACCGTCATTGCCCTTACCGTCGCGACGATGACAGTCTCGCGGCGTCGTCGCTAACCCCCACTCCCCTTGCGTCGATACCGTTGGCCTCTGCCTTTTCCCCAAGGCAGAGGCCGTTTTTTTGGTTCGCGCCATCTTTTTGCGCGGGGCGGAGAAATCTCAACAATTTGTAAGAAATTGGCGAAGTGAGGCGCGGATGTCATCGCCAAGGAGGCGGGGCAACCAAAAAGGGATACTGGTATGAACCTTCGACACATCCGTCGCGTTGCGATTTCGGTTTTTCTTTTGGGAGGACTAACACTTGCGGCGTATCTCTTGCACCTGCAGCACAGTGGAAACTTTCACACCGTCGTCGCAGATCAGGTGTATCGCTCAAACCAACCGACGCCGGAACGTCTGGCGCGCTATCAAAAATCCAGGCATATCCAAGCGGTTCTGTCGCAAAGTTTCCAGCTGCTTGAAGAACGGCCTTCGCTGGACGCACCTATGCTGCGAGATCAGCAAACTGCTTGAATGGAGGGATGCATTTTTTGAGCAAGCTGACCCTTACGGATCATGTGCGCCGTTTCAATCCCAGCTAGCGTTGCCGCAGCCGAATGGAACGCTTTGAAACCGAGCATTGGTCGGTTGATACGCTTAATGAAACGGTGGTCTTGCTCAACGATGTTGTTGAGATATTTGGATTGAACGATACCGATGATCCGACCAACTCCAGTGAGTTTGAGGATGACATTTAGACTGTGCAAGCCAGCCAAATTGGCACCGCTCTTGTCGATGGCAATACGGTCCGGGACACCGTTGGTGCCAACGGTACGCTTGAAGAATCTGCGAGCCGCAGCGGTATCACGACGCTCTGACAGCATGAAATCAAGGGTTTTCCCGTCACGATCAACCGCGCGATACAGGTAAGTCCACGTTCCACGAACTTTGATATAAGTTTCATCCATCCGCCAAGAGACGGCAGTCAACCGCTTTCTCGCCTGCGCATTTGCAGCGATCAGCGGCGAGTACTTCACCACCCAGCGATTCAACGTGGCATGATCGATTTCAACTCTGCGTTCAGCCATGATTTCTTCCAGATCCCGATAGGAGACGCCGTAGCGCACGTAGAAGAATACAGCGTACAAGATCACGCTTTTCGGGAAATGGTTCCCTTTGAATTCAATCGCCACAGTTGGGGACCCTCCATCAAGCTCAAAAGCCCGCACCTTCCATGCGCAAGCCAGTCCAACCGACCGCAAAAACTTTGCGACAGAACCTGTTTTTCATACACCGAACCCAAAGCGTTGCGCTCTCTGAGCTTCCGATCTGATTTGGCTGGGTATTCTCGCTGGAAACTCTAAGCCAGATGTCGTTTCGCCCGTCGAGGGCGCTCTTCTCATCTGAGTAGACCCACTGCTTTCGGACGGCGATGATAAAGTCAGTGGGGAAAGGGGATGTCACGCCTCATGCGTGAGTTCTGCAAAAATACCGTTCCGGATCCAAAAAATTGCATACGTCTTGCAGTTGATTTGGAGTGTTAGACCTAAAGTTGCAGAGGCTTAGTTTTAGTTAAAAATTCTCTAAAACTATTTTTTTTCAACCTGTTGCCAACCAACTTCAGGTTTGTGCAATGAATATCACACAAGCGAGATTTGCGGACGGCTGGTTTGCCTCTGACAGTCAACTTATCTGCTACATGCCTTCGCAAAAAGCGTCGCGCCCAAAAATCCTTGAGGTTAAAATGCAAACCACTATTACCGTTCGCGCTCTCGCAGCCACCGCACTTGTCGTGATATGGAGCGCTGGCAGCGCATCTGCGGGCCTGTTCTGGTCGCAATCTGCCCCCACAAAAAAATCAAGCAGCGCGCTGCATTACCACGATGGCACCTATCGAGGCCCCTCAGTGCGCCAGTATTACGGATATGTTCAGGCGCAAGCCCATATCAAAAACGGAAAGATTGTCGCAATTGATATCCTGCGGTCTCCAACTGATCGGCGGACAAGCCAATACATCAATTCGATCGCCCTTCCGCGTCTGAAATCGGAAATTGTTCAGGCGCAAAACACGCATGTCTCGAATGTCTCGGGGGCGACCTTATCGAGCGATGCCTTCCTCGCCTCCACGCATGCGGCTCTTCTGCAATCACTGAACTGAACGGATATGACCAAAATCACCCGGCTCATGATGGGAATGCCTATTTCCATAGACCTGCCTGATCTTGAAGAGACCGACCTTATCGATGAAGTCTTTTCCGAGTTCGCCAAGGTGGATGCACGCTTTAGCCCATATCGCGATGACAGCGAATTGAGCCGTCTCAATGCGGGGGCTTTGCGCGCCGATGAAATCAGCGCGCAGATACGCGAAGTTCTCGAGATTGCCCGCAGCATATCTGCTGAGACGGGCGGCTACTTCGACCCGCTGCGTCCGGATGGAGACCTCGACCCATCCGGGGTGGTCAAAGGTTGGGCAATCTTGCGTGCCGCACAGCAGATTATGGCGGCAGGACAGATGAATTTCTGCGTGAATGCGGGTGGTGATATCCAATGTGCCGGCAGGGATGCGCAAGGCGCAGCCTGGCGGATAGGCATTCAAAGTCCGTTCAATCCAGATCACGTCGTCAAGGTGGTGACGCCGAAAGGGGGCGGCATGGCGACCTCTGGCAGCTATGTGCGCGGGAACCACATCTACAACCCGCATCAACCGTCCGAGCCTATAACCGAAGTCGTCTCATTGACTGTTATTGCTCCAGACGTTCTCACCGCTGACCTGCACGCGACCGCAGGTTTCGCAATGGGAGCACGCGGTATCTATCACATCGAGGCCATGGCTGGCCTCGAAGGCTATGCAATTGCCCCCGATGGCACTGCGCTGGCAACAACCGGTTTCAAGGAGTTTGTAGCCTGATGATGACCCTGATTTCACGCGTGCTGAACGGCACGACCATGTATCGCTTGATGATCTACTATCTCGGCGCATTGTTTGTCGCAGGTCTTGGTCTTGCTGTGGCCGGTGTCACGTTCATGACCCCGTCGTCCTTGCTATTATCACTGGCCATCACCTTTGTCAGTGCCTGGGGAACCAATCGTCTTTTCGGCTATGTCCTCAGGCTGCCACTTAACGCGGAATCGGTGCATATCACGGCACTGATCCTAGTGTTGATCATGCCTCCGGTGGTGCCAAACGACCCGATGTCCATCCTTGGGGTTGTTGTGGCCTCAGTTGTGGCGGTCGGGTCGAAATTCGTGCTGACCATCGGGCATAAGCATATCTTCAACCCGGTGGCGATCGGGGCTGTGGCGGCGGGCCTTTTGGTCAATCAGCCGGCGGTCTGGTGGGTTGGTGGCAGTCCGACCTTGTTGCCTTTGGTCGTGATCGGAGGGCTTTTGGTGACCCATAAGGTCCAGCGCCTCGGCATGATCGCCAGCTACCTTTTGGCAAATCTCGCAGCCGTTGTGCTGACCACCCCGTCAGAGATGCTGGGTATGGGGCTTCAGCAGGGCCTGATCTATTCGCCGCTGTTCTTTGCCGGTTTTGCTATGCTGACCGAGCCGCTGACCGCTGCGCATGGGAGCTGGTCGCGCCATATCTACGCGATCCTCGTTGGCGCGTTGTCCTCGCCCAATATTCACATTGCCAGCTTTTACTTCTCACCCGAGCTCGCCTTCCTTGTGGCCAATTTCTACGCTTGGGTGGCCAGCCCTAAGGGACGATTCCGCCTCGAGCTTCTTCATGTCGAGCGTGTCGCGGCCGATTGCTACGATTACGTCTTTCGATCAGATCGACGTTTGAACTTCCGCCCCGGGCAATATCTGGACTGGACGCTGGACGTGCGCAAACCCGATAGTCGCGGCAATCGTCGGACCTTCACCATTGCGTCTTCCCCGTCGGAAGATCACGTTCGTCTGGGGGTGAAATTCTATTCCGGCCCCAGCGCCTTCAAACAACATCTGTGCGACATGTCGCCTGGCGACGCTATTTACGGATCACAAATCGCAGGGACGTTCACCTTGCCACGCAATCCACGACGCAAAATTCTGCTAATCGCCGGAGGGATCGGGATCACCCCGTTCCGCAGCATGATTCAGGATTTGCTCGACCGTGGCGAACGGCGCGACATCATCTTGCTCTATGGTAATCGGCAAGCCGAGGATATTGCCTACATGCCGCTGCTTGCGCGTGCCGAGCGCGAGTTGGGGCTGCGAGTCATTCATACTGTGTCACAAGCCGAGGAAAGGCTGGAAAACCTTCATCCCGGTCGGATCGATGCGCAAATGATGGCGCGGGAAGTGTCTGATATTGCCACACGCGATATCTATGTTTCGGGGCCCACCTCCATGGTATCGACCTTCCGCAAGGCCTTGCGCAGTTGCGGGGCATCGCGTCGCCGGATACACACCGACCTGTTTCCTGGGTTCGGCTGACTCCTGCATGATTGGCTCCCAAGAAGCCAAACAATGCACCCATAGCCCATCAGGGTTCGCTGAGTGGTAGTGTCGCAAACTTTTGCGTTTCAGTGTGATCAGCGCTGCTGCTATGCGTCCGACAAAAAGCAGGCAGGCAAGATGGCGATTGATTTCAAGGGGATCCACTACCCCAAAAGCGTAATCCTCTATGCGGTGTATTTCTATGTCAGTTACGCTGTTTCCTACCGAGACCTTGAAGAGATCATGGCTGAGCGAGGTGTCCATGTCGACCACGCCACTCTGAACCGCTGGGTTGTTAAATACTCACAGCATATTGCCGCCAACGCGCAGAAACAAAAGCGTGCGACGGCTACCTCATGGCGGATGGACGAAACTCTGAGTAATTGAGCGACTGCTCTCTAGGTCGGTGCATAATGACACCGAAGCAATGACAGGAGAGCAAAATGGAAAAGTGCTGCGTGGGTTTGGACGTCTCAAAAGACGAAACGTCGATTTGTGTTC
>NZ_JBLXEM010000031.1:0-27422 GCF_048263065.1 Thioclava sp. | reverse complement strand
TGCATTTCCGGTCTTGCGAAGCCCGGCATCCTCGCATTATAAGCCGCTCAGTGCCCCTATAGCTCAGCTGGTAGAGCAACTGATTTGTAATCAGTAGGTCCGCGGTTCGAGTCCGTGTGGGGGCACCATTTACCACTTAAATAACAATGCGTTGAAGGCGTCTTGACCGCTGTGGCAACATCGAATGGCCGATTTTGCAATTTTCTTTGCAATTGGATGCCTTCACCATGGAATCTCCTCATCGCGATCATCGCGCTCGAAACCATACAGTTCTACATCCGCTTCAACTGTCGGCCATGCTAGCCAATCTGAATCAAACCAGTCGGCTTTGATGTCGCGATTGATCCCGAGAGGTATGACTCGGAGGTTATCTGGCACGTGAAATCCACAAACCGTGTGTTTTTTCACGCGATTTCCTGACGACAGCCATGTCTTACGGCATACCCCTCTTAGTGGGATAATATGGTCAACTGAATGCGGCACACCTGTAACCGCTTCAAGTTTGACGGCTAGGCGGTACTTTTCAAGGATTGCAGATTTATCTTCGCTCGTCAGCCATAGTGGTAACGCGTTTTTCATTCGTGCTCTTCGAAAAGACTCATCATAACATTTATCTGGGCGTCGCTTTAAGTTGTGGCGTTGATGCTTGCTTAGTGAAGCAAAGTAAGCCTCCCGTTCGGCCTTGCGCATGGCTTTAAGTGCTTCCGTCTCGCGTTCAGCCTCGAAGGCCTCAGCAGCCACTTCTAAGGGCGTCATCCCGCAACTATATTGATCAAGCATCTCTGCTCCTTTCTGCTGATCGGTATCGGAAATACAATAAGGGACCGAAACCAAAGGGTGGGTATCCTAACGGCAACCAGCAGTGAGCAGATTGGGGGACAATCTCGGAAAGGGTAGTGTCCAACAGATCCTGAAATGGGTGTTCACAATCAGAGTTTCAACATTCGCAACGCGCTATTTGTTACCTCTGATCTAAATTCAGGACATTGTCCGTTAAAAACATCTACGGTTTGTCCGGCGGAGCGCGCTGCAACTTGCTTACTTGTTAAACTAATGGCAGTCTAATGCCATGGTTGCTAAGAATTTTAAATTACAAAAGCGCGCTGGCAAAGCAGAATACTCTGGCAGACGCAGGTCGGCTACTCGTCTGTCTGGATTTAAGAGCCATGATGAGGCGACTGGCGGAAAGCTGCAACGTGTTGATGCGTTGGTTTTCAAAGCTTCTCCCGATACACCGTTGGAGCTGAGCTTTTTAATGCCAGACATTGATCCTGAAAGGTTTGCAGCGTTTGGCTTTTACTTTCGTGCAAATTCACAGATTTCGTTGACTTGCGACCAAAAGTGGTTCGGATCGCGGCACTATTCGAACTATGGATCAGCTGAATCCTTCAACAAATGCGGACATATTTGGCAGAAAGAGAAGCATACCGAATTTACTGTTTCTTTAACACCGAATGGTCCGTGCGAAATCGAAATTTTCGAACCAAAGTGCGGGGAAATTTGGCACCAATTTTTCGAGGAAACTCGAGACAGTGTTCTGAGAAATATCCATCTCTTTGCACCTGAGGCAAACTTTTACACAACCGAAGGAAAAGTCGAAATATCGGGCGATCCAGAAATACGGGAAAAGTGCTTAATAACCAAAGAGTGCAATCGCTGCGCGAGGTTTCTTCCGGTCAATTTGCCTTCCGAACGGAACACGCTTTCGTTTTCAAATCACTGTGTGGCCAAGAGACCATGCCGTCACAGAGGTTTTGGAATTTTAACTGATCTAGATCACGGCCGTGACGTCGAGTTAGAATATGGATTTCAATTAGAATGCCGCTTCTGTAAGAAATTCGTTGTCAATGCGGCATTAAACCCGCAGCGTTCTGCGGATCAAATGAAAGAGGACGCCCAACGACGGCGGCATTTCGAGTTGATGATTTCGGAGCTGGGAAATAACTCGGCCCAAATGAAATTCCGACATGAGACGGGGCAAGAGTTAGCAACATTTATCTGGGAACAATTTGAAAAGAAGTGTTTCAAGTGCAAGGAACTATTGGCCAATAGAAAGAGAATGCATCTCGATCACACACGGCCTTTGGCACTTTTATGGCCGCTAGATGAAACAGCGACGGCGCTTTGCGGCAGTTGTAATTCAAAAAAGAGAGATCGGCAGCCAAAAGACTTTTATACGAGTCAGGAACTCGTTGAGCTCAGTGGACTTACTGGAATACCATTGGATCAGTTAGAGAATCCTACGCCAAACTTGGATGTTCTAAAAGCGCTCTTGGCCAAGCCGAAATGGCTATTCGATGATTTCCTGAACAAGGAATATCTAATGGAAGAAAAAGATGGAAAAGTCCCAGCTGAGCTGATCTGCAAATCGCTTGATAGGGTGCTACAAATCTCCAAGCTTGATGCGGGTGGCTTTAGCTTTGTGATGGCATGGAACAATCACTTTTTAGAGTAAACCAGATACTGGTGTTCAACGGTGCTTCCTTTGTCCTTGATACCATGTTTTTCGGATGTTTCCACGCTTTCAGAAAAAATATCAACTAAATGGAAGCCATCGAAATTGAGTAGTTGAAGCTTTTCCGCCATATTGACAGCCTTATTTTTCCCTACATGCAGAACGACAGGGCCGCCACTTTTTAAGACACGGCCAAAGCTATGAAATATTTCTTCGTAGACATGCAACGACTTGTCTTTGTTGCCCTCAATAAATTGGGCACTTGCATCATCGAAGTCGGAAATTGACCAGCCAGAAAACCAAAAACGCATCCAATTTGTCATGTAAAATCTTGTTGATGAGGCGAATGGTGGGGATGTAATTATTACGTCAGCACATCCATCACTCAACTCAGACAAATCTCGAACATCCGATTTGATTGACAAACCCTTAGGGAAAGCGGGCAAGCTTTCCTTACTTGAAAGCGCTGAGTGCACTTTTGTTCTCAGGTGGGAAACAACGTTTTTGTAGATAAATTCCCCAGTCGGAGCGTATGGTGTAAGCGGATGACTATTTCGCGAAAGCGCGTAAGGTCGGTTCCCGTGCAAAATATGAAGCATGGCAGAAAAAACCAAACACCAATTTGAATCTTTTAGGTCTTTGGTCTCACCAAAAAAGTCTCTTGCCTTCAATACCTCTTGGAAGGTGGAAGGTTCAAAGTACTCGATAATGGTCTTATTGAAGCGAATCTTTTGAGTCTCATCTATGGCCCGTTGAGATACAGGTCGGGTCAATGTCCACTCAGTCAATGCGTCAATCACTTGATCACACGCCTGTCTTGTTGTTTGCCCAGTTTTAGCGTTGGATAAGGCAACTGCCATGTCACTTAAGTCATTAGAAATTGAGATTCTACCAGCTATGGCAGCTTCGAGCGGAATCGTCCCAGAGCCTGAAAATGGGTCGAATACGGTTTGACCTTTAGATGAAAATACTTGAACTAAATGATGTGCTAACGCGGGTTTTAGTTTTCCCTGATAGGAGCAAAGCGAGTGCAGTGGAGTTCCCCAGTTCCTCTTTGCGAATGCTCCTTGTTTGTGAGGTAAGTCTTCCTTGAATTCTTTCCATAAGCGCTGATCCATTTTACTTCCTGAATACCAGAAGTCGTTGACTCAACTCGGCCCCTCGATTGGAATGACGCTTCCTCAAGACCGTCTCATCTTCAAGTTTGAACCCGACACTTTCAAAAACAGCAGCTAAAACGGAGTGGGTCGGGACGTGAACTCCGCCATAAATACTGTCACCAATATCAATACAAACAGGGGACCCGCTTCGAACTTGGCCCCAAATCCCTTCCGCAACAATTTTCATGTGTTCAAAATATCCAGCAACCATCTTCGGAATTCTTTTATCATAACAATCTTGGGAAATCGCCTCGACGACGTCTCGTGCTTCATCAAGTACGACAAGTCCAGAAGCTCTTGATACGTCGTTGATTGCGGATGTTACAACAGCTTGGCGAAATTTTTGCAGATCGACCTTACTGTTCAAGAACCCCAAATACCAGAGCTCCAGTTTCATATTTCGGATGTAATTGGTTCCATTCAAATATGGCGGGCTGGTGATAACGCCGTCAAAGCTCGGCATAGCATCCGTGTGTAGTTGCTTTGCATTCGCCCCCAAAAAGACAATCTCCTGCTCGTTTGGTAATCCGTTGAGGTTGAGGTCACTTTGAATGAGGCTAAGTTTTTCGGTTACTAGTTCCAGTATGTCTGGAATTGGCTTGAGCAATTCTTTTTCTGTTTTGAATCTAACATCTCCGGCTCGACGCAATAAGGAAGCCTCCAGTAGGCTAGTTGAAACTGCTATCCTCATAAAACGTTTCGAGAGGTCACATTCCAGCTTTCTCTCAAGTGTTTTGAGCCTCAGAATTTGCTTGAAACTGTTTTCACGAAAATACTCGACAACACCGAAAACGCCTGAGTAACTTGTTTTTAGCAAAGTGTCGCTTTTTGCGGTATTGGAGTCATTTCGTATCAGTTGCTTCAACGTTTGGATCGTTTCAGCGGCTTTAATCCGGCCTGATGGCTTCATTCTCAGACAGATAGTTTTCAGAGATACAAGTTCCACGAGAAACGGATTGACTTCAGTGTAACCACACGAAATTCCTAATTGAGCCAATGCGATAGGCGTGGTGCCAACGCCGCAAAAAGGTTCTAGAAGGTTTTTGGGGTTTTCGAACTTGGCATCAATAATTTGCTTCACAAATTGGGATGAATAGCCCTCAAGATAGGGGAACCAGTCATGAAAAGGTTCTCCTCGTCCACCAGAATGCGTGACATCTTTAGCTTGTACCGCCGTGATTTTACCGTTCTTAACTTGGATTTGCTTCGTCACAGTCTGCTCTCAATTGGTTTTTCCGGTTCAGCGGATCCATCGTGACCTTTATCTTAAGGCCAAATGATGGAATGTTACACCGAAAACATGTTCATCTGTCGGAATGTTGGAGACAACAGATCCGAGCAGGGTATAATTTTTTTTGGCAGTCAGAACCATCCTGACAGCCGCGACACCCGAATGCTTTGCGGTGGAAAATATTGCGATGCGAACCCCGCAACGATCAAGGCAATGCCTGTGTCGCCATGGCCGGAGGCATTGCGCGCCTGTGTGATGATCTGATTGCCAGCAGCAGTGGTCTGTGTCGTGAAAGTGGCAAGGTCTTCTTCAATTGCAGAACGCATCGCGAGGTCGTGGGCGAACTTTAGATCGCCTGACGCAAACAGGACGGCCAGATTTTCGATCATCAAGGTTTTCGACGCGTTGACGTACTGACCGGAGCGCCGCCACTCCTGACCGCCCGTCATTTGCACCGCTGTGTGATCGACAGATTGTTCCGTCAGCATGTCCGACACGACGCGCCCGATGGACGTGCCGTCAATGATCAACTCCGACTTTCCACCAAATGGCGGGGCGTTACGCAGGCGGATTAGGTAGTCCACGACGCTGACATAGGACACGCCTTTGAACTTGTCGGCAAAGACGACAGTACGTTCGCGCGGGCCGAGTTTAACCTCGTCACCTGTCGAAATGGGAAGGCATTGGTCCTTGATCACAACTGCAGACGAGAAGTCATTGGCTTGTCCTAAATCCGCACCGACCCAGTAGCGTTGGAATCCCGTCACGCGCGGGAGCGCGGGGTCTTGCCCAGTTTCATTGACCACGTCGCCGTTGGCGCGATAACTGAGTTTTAGTTGAGTATTTTCGTAACTCATTGTTGCTTCCCATATGCTGTCAAAACCGTGGACATATTGCGCCTTCCTGTGATGTGGCTTGTTCGATTGTGGACAAGTCAAAATAGGATTGACCATCGCTCAACATTTCCACTTCGACTTCCTGCCGAAAGCGGGTGGCCGACAACTGCGACCTCAACCGCTCGACGCGGGATGCAAGACGTGGGATTGACGTGCCTTTGACGACGATCCGACGAACGTCTTCTTTCGGGGCGAGGAACAATTCAGCGAAGTGATTGTTCTTGCCCGCTGGCGTTGAGGCGAACACGACCTGCGACGTGCCATCGTCGCGCAGCATAGGCAGGACCGATACGATGACATCTTCGCCCCCGTTCTGCCCCGGAAGATACGCCGCTTCGTCGATCTGAATCTCATGCACCGAATACCCACGGATCGTCGCGCCCGATGCCGGAACGGCAATAAAGCGACCCCCATTTGACGTTTCAATCTCGGTCTGGGTTGCCCGTTCGACGCGCAAGTCAGTTGCGCGGAGATAGGTTGCGACCTTCCGGCTGATCTCACGTGTTTGGCGTTCGGCGGGTGCAAGGCAAAGGACCGTGTGTCCGAGTTTCAGCCGACGAACAGCACGGGTTGCCAGCACGCATGATTTGCCTGCCTGTCGGCACACCCGCATTGCGATGGTTCCGGCTGTAGAATTGACGGCCTCAAGTTGCCAAGGGTCGATCTCTGTTGCGTTTGGAATTTCCTGCCGAAGGAAGTGCAGCATTTCCGCTTCTGGGTCCAAGTCGCGTTCGACGAGCGTGCAGAAGTCATGGAGGGCGTCAAAGGGCATCGGACAACCCATGCCGTTGGATATAACAGCCAAGGCACCCTTTGCGCATACCGCGCGGTGTCACATGGCCGTGCTTGCAGGGCTGGCCCGTGAAGTAGACCTTTTTGCCTTGGTCAACAGCCTGTGGGCGCGACTTTGGCAGACCGAGCCATTCGGGATGGCGTGCCTCCGTCGCCGCGTTCACACGATCAGCTTCAAGTTGCGCGTAATGATCCCAGCCGAGGAACGGGGTATGCTTCACAGCGCGCCCCCGTCTTCCTGCGTGACTGACAGCACGTTATGGCGCATCCGGCGCAGCAAGGGTTCGCGTGCGGCGGGTACTTCTTCGCACACCTCTTGCAGGATGCGGCGCAGGACGACCCATTCCTTAGATTCCGACAGCGACACATTGACGGTCAGGTTTTGCGCCAGCTTGCCCTGTAGCTGTGCAATGTCGCGCAAGACGCGCCGCAACCCCTCCATTGCGGACAATGCAAAGGCCGGATTGTCGTCGTTTTCGGCAGCAGTGATCAGCTTTTCGACGCGGCGGGCGAGGCTGTCGTAGGTGTTCGCCACATCCATCCGGTCTTCATTGATGATGCCCGTGTCGGTTTCGATTTTTTTGATGCGCTCTTGCGCCAGAATATCACGGCGCATTTCTTCGGTGATTTTGGTGTCGCGGTAGCGTTGCACAGTGGAAAAATCGATACCGATGCGCTTCGCAATGTCCGTCAGCGTTCGGCGCTCAAGCACGATGTCACGGATGATCTCGTTCTTGTCGGAGCGCATGTCGATGATCGCTCGACGCCCCGAATTCTTGTTCCCACCCTGTGCCATAATCAGGACTCACCTTGTTTGTCGGTGTCAAACGTCGCTTGGTGGGCGTTATCGTTGACGTACCACTCCACACGGTCGCGAATATGCGACCATTCATCATCAGAAAGACTGACCAAATGATCATAGATGCTGTTTGCAAAGACTTCCCCAACGTCCGTCTCGATGAAGTCATCGCGCAACTTGGCAAAATCGACGCCTCCAAGATAAAGTTTCATCGCCTTACTGACGACGACTACCAAGGCGTCCGTTGAGTCGCGTGACGGTTCGAGTTTGAAGGCAGCGCCACTGTAGATGGTGCCGTCCTGTCCTACAGTGACATTGCCAGTGCCACCACAAACCATTCGGTGGGCGCACTCAAGACACGCCTGATCAATCGGTTCGAGAGGTTTACGTTTCCGCATCTTGTGCCGCCTTTTCCATCAAATTGAACTTGGTCCGCGCGTGATCCGGCAGATCATCAAGGGAGGCAAAAGACCGGACTTTGTAGCCGTCACGCTCCGCCTGCATCCGGCGGTTCACTAAACCGCTACCCGTGTTCATATCGGCCCGCACATACCGGATACGCTCGTGGGTATCATCGAAGGTGATCGTCTTCGATGACATGACAGGATCGCGGCCAGTGTTGCGGGTAGTCGGATCAACATGTTCACTTGCTACCCGCAATTCGGCCCCTGCTGCCGCCGCCGCTTCTTTGGCCGCACGGTACTGAACTGGGTCACGGGCTTGTTCGCGAGTGAGGACATAGGGGGCAGGGCTGGAGCCTGATTGTAGATACACCTTGCCGTCAGGCCCGCGGGCCATGCCTACTGCGTCGAGGTCGCGCTTGTCGCGTTCCGCATCGAGATGTTGTTCGAGGGTGTTGGGGGTTTGCTTGGGCGCGGGTGTAGGCTGCTGTTCGCGCTTGGCATCTTTCACTTGATCAAGCAGGCGCGTGTTTTGGGTGTGCAACCCATCCATGCGCTTCTGCTGGTCTGTAACAGTCGTGGTGAGGGTTTCAACCTGCTTGATCAGGGCTTGCAGTGCTGCGGTGGTATCGTCTGGCATCGTGGTCATCCTTGTCCAAATAAAAGAGCGGCATGTGGCAAACACACACCGCCCTTTCATTATCTGGACAGGATAGGTGCGTACCACGCACGTTCAATTTATGGGTCAGCTAGGCGATCTGCGACCGAGAAAGCAGGTCTTATTGCAGGTATATCAGGTGCCGTTGTAGCGGATCACGCGGCATGCGACCGAGGCGTGCGGAGGTGTATGTATCGGGCGCGTACGCGTTCGACGGCATCCGTGTGCGAGGCGAGGACGGCAGCGTTGGCCGATGCGTTGGGGTCTGGGAATGCACCGCCCAACATCATGCGCCGGACGCGTGCGGCAAGCACATCACCATCCCAGCCAATTAAGGAGCATAGGTGGTTACGATGCTGCGCCCACTTGCCGAAGTCGTCCGTCATGAACGCGATTGCTTGGTCCTGATCTGTCTGTGTCGTGAGCGAGGTTGTCGTGTCGCTGACCCGTGCAAACAGATCACGGTAGGCCTGCATGATGATCGCCGTGACAAGCGCCGCCTCAGTCGTTTGGTGTGTGTTGCTAATCATGCCGCCCGCAACTGGTCTGCAATAGACGTGAGCCAGCGCCATGGCAGGTCGATCTGGCCGTTGTGGGTCGCAAGGCGAACGCCTGTGTCCGAGGGATAAGCTGTGTAGGCGGGCATGTTGTCGATGGGTTCAGCGGACGGGTTTGTCGCGAAGGCGTGCAGTTGATCACCTAGATTGGCCGCGCCTGTGATCTTGATGTTCGCCATGTTGTTGATCGTCGTGACGGTAATCGTTGCCGTGCTGTTGTTTAGGGTGGCCTTATAAATCATTCACTTTCCTTTCAGTTTGATCGCACCCCGCGCTGAAAGAACAGTCGGGACGTCGCGGGGCGCGATGATCGTCTGTCCCTCACGGCAATGAATATCATCCAACAAAGGGGCATTGGTCTGGGGAATGAGGTGGCGCTGGGGGAATATCAGGTGGCGCGCCGTCGACGTGGGCGCTCATGTCAACGAGGTGCACATGGGCGGTGTGCTGCTTCGGGCATACCGTGTCAGAATAGACGGAGCCAACTGCGTGCACCGCAGCATATCGGACGATAGTACGGCAGTCGCGTGCGATGTTCGCGCTCATGTGCGCGCAGATACATGACAAATGCTGAAGTATCTGCATGCCAATTGCAATACCGACCAACTAATTGGGAATGAGTTGATCTGACATGCTACGGCCTTGATTTCATTAGGGCAGGGGTATTTTTGCAATTGTTAATTTGCAATTCAGGCTATCCAGTTGCGATCTGGTCGCAACAAGCGGGCGGAGATATCGAGGGGAGATACCCCTTTGATTATTTGGCACTCCCATCGAGATGACAGGCATGACAGGCATTCCCCCTGTTTTACTCAGAGGGAAAAGTTAATTGGTTGGTTGGTCAATCGTCACCAACCAACCAACTAATGTTTCGCTTAAGCTGAACGCACCCCAAATCCCTGTCATGCCTGCACATTTGATCGCGACCAACAAACCGTGCACCACGAACGAAAAAGGCGACACTTCGGTGTCGCCCATTTCAATCACTACGCCATTGCAGCCATTTCTTCCACTGTCACTTCCGGTGGTGGAACAACCAGCCATTTGCGGTGCTTCTTGTCGATCTCCCAACCACGCTTCCGCAACGATGGCTTTAACTGGTTCAATTCACGGCTCAATGTTGCGGCGGTCATTGGCAAACGCGCCAAACTAATCCCGACGACCTCTGCCGACTGCTGCAACTCCAGCAACAACTCCTGAGGCGTACCCCAGAACTTGCCACGCCGCGCAATAGGTTCCTGCATTGCCTCCAACGCCTGCATGGTCGCGGAGTCGTCTGCTGCTTCATCCTGCGCAATGTCTTGCGCCTCGACCATCTTGCCGACGAACCAGCCAGCATCCTTGCCAAGCACACGCGCTGTCGCCTCGCCAACCGCACCGAATTCGGCCAATCGGACGTTCTCCGCAAACTCATGAGGGTCAATCTGTGGCAACACCTTCAACACTTCGACGACGAGGCCCACGATGCCCATGAACATGCGGGGTGCGGATTCCAAAAGTTGATGTTCAAACTCGGATTCCAACATGCGCTTTTCCGGCTTTTCCAACTCAATCTCAACCATCCGCGAGATCAGATCGGCTGCGTACTTCGATGGGTCAATTCCGTTGACGATCACAGGCCGACGCACCCAGATCGAAAACAGATCGCCATTGGTAAACAATTGGCGCACCTCAAACCCCATGCCCGTAGTGATACCGCAAAGGGTGTCCGACAGCTTCGTTAGGTCAGACATGTTTTCAAGTGTCAGCACATAGTTGTGCCATGCGCGGATCAATACATCATCTGCCTTCTCCGAGCCAGGTGCGACCATCGCAGATACGGGATCAATCAATGATCGCAAAACCCGCGTTGTCGATGTCTTTGCCGAACCATATTCCCCGATCAGATTGACAATGGGCGACGGCGTATCGGGGAAAAACATCTTCACCGCGCAGGCCATGAAAACCACGAACTGATCGTCGTCCATATTCACCAGTGCGCGGATGTCTTGGATTGATCCCGTCGCTGTCCCAATCGGTAACTGCTTTGATCGACGGAACACGACGGGGCATTCCTCGTCGCTTTCGATCATATCAATACCATCGACCGATATGACCAGAACGCGGTCATCCGCGTCGCAGAGATCGATGTAGATGACGCCATCTTTGCGTGCGACCCGTAGATGGACGTCTTCGACTGTCTCGTAGGCGTGTGCCCGAGCGATCCCAACAACCAGATTGATCTGGTCTTGGCTTGCCGTGACGCCGCTGGCGTATGCTGTGCGCCGCAACCAATCCGCAAATTCGATGGAGTCGATCCGCATGATACGGCGCGGGCCGACGCGGGCGTATGCTGTGCCATCGGGATCACGAAACAGTTTCAGTGAACCCACCACGTCGTCGAGGATCACTTTCGTCGGATCGCCTTTGCCGCCGATTTGCACACCGTCAGGCAGGCCGCCATTATAACCGCCAGCTCGCGCGTATGCCCAGAAAGGTTCAGGCCCACACGTGCCTGCTTTTGCTATGTCCGCCCACTTGTCGATCACGTCCTTCTCTGACGTGAACCCGTCCGCCTCTCTGGAATATGTGAGCCAGTGTTCGAGGCCGTCTTCGCCAAACGCGCCGAAGATGTTGAACCCTGCATCAGACCATGCTTTGTAGCCGCCACCTTGGCGCGACTTGCGGAATGCGGCCAATGCGGAATCTACATCTATCTCTTTGGTTCTCTGTCCCGTCTTCGGGCCTGACTTCTGGCGTTTCGCTTTCACGATCACGATGTCACCACCGTCTTCAAACTGCATCGCGCCTGTGTCGTCGATGCCTGTTGGTGTCAGAACAATGGATTCAAGCGACAGGGGCAACGCAATAACAGGGTGCTCGCCGTTCTTGGGCAGCAATTCGATGTAGTGCTCGTCGACCATCGTGTCGTTGCGCGGATCACGTGCGAACACCTTGTCCGTTGGGTGGAACATGCCTTTGCCTTGCCCATCGTCGGGCACGAACCGTTCATGCGCCCAAGGCGAGTTGGCGAGTATCCTGTTTGCAGCCTCGAGCACGTCGGACATGCGTTTGCGCACGGTGTCGGCACGGGAGGCGAACTCGAACGCGAGCCAGATGTGGTAGCCTTTGCCGCCACCTGATCGCACGACGAAGTGAGGCACGTTTTGGTTGTGCAATGCCGCTGCGACGAACCCGACGCGCTTACGCATTGCAAACGCTGGGAGCGTGCCCGCGTGATCGTCGAAGTCGAAGACCGCGAGATGCGACTTGCCGTCGCCCACGTTCATGTTGATGCCGATGGGCTGGGCACCGCTGAGGTGGTTCTCGAGCGCGGTGTCTGTGATGTCGCCCTCGACTTTGTAATACTGCTTCTTGCCCCTCGATTTCTTCATCTCTGAGTAATTGGGGCCTGCCAGATTAACAATCTGCCGGAGTTGTTCGATTTTAGTCATAGAAATTTTCTCTTTTCCAAGAGAGCGTTGGTCGATCACCTGAATCCGTAGTTTTGGCGCAACGCGAAAACTGCTATAAAGCAGTTATTCCAAATATTTCACGATTGCGCTTAACGCGGAGCGGGGTTCGACCCTCGCTCCGTTTATCCGGCGTCTACGCGGTGTTCATTCATCCAAGCGATCAGGTCGTCGCGTATGTAGCGGACAATCTTTGATGCGGGCTGCGAATACGCAGGCCCCGACTTTCGCTTGCGCAAATCGAGCAGATAGTAATCTGACACACCGAGAAAATCTGCGGCCTGTGCGGGCGTCATGATTTGTGGATATTGCTGCGCTTCAATCGCCGAGCGCAATTCGGCCAATAGGTCGTGGGTCATTTGCATACCTTTTTAGGTTATGCCAAACGACCGCGCCTTACTTCTCCTACCGTGCTAGGGATGGAGCCTTCACGCACCTCAGAGAGGTTGCTTCGGGTTCCTCGACTATCCATCCTGTCCGTTCAGAGCGCGGCCTCCGACGTCAATAGGCTCATTGACGCAAGGGGCTGGTTGAGACTTGAAGTTAGTGGGTCAAGATTAGCTTTTCAAGATCGGAATAAGATGTTGAACATTTTTGGGCCACAACATGTCCGATCTTTTCGACATCTTCGTGCGCTGCAATGCCGTGCATGTAACCTACATCGGCTCCATCACCCAAAACGATGTCGCCGCGCAAGTATTTGACCTTTGACCTGTCTATACCCGCGATTGACCCAGCCGATGTAAACAAATGACGGGTATCGTGTTGGCGCAAAACCTTAGGCGTGCCGAGTGCGTGCTGATGTGCAATCGGAACGCCTGCCTTGGATTTAGAGGCAAACACCAGATTGTCATGAATGCGAGGCAGACGTTTAAACGCGGCGGACGCAGGTCGCGAAAGTGGAAATGTGCGCTTTGTCCCGTTTTTCAATCGAGGTATGGTCAACAGGTTTTGTTCTAGATCGAGATCGGTCCATTCAATGCTGCGAACATTTGACGATCTGATGCCAGTGAATAGCATAACCAGCCACGCAGAGCGGGCAGTTACGTCTTCGACCTTCATGATGGCGTCGAATGCGGGCCAGCGGCCAGAAGGGTCGAACAACAGTTCTTTTGTTTGTGACGGATATGCTCGAACCCTGAAGGTGGGATCGTCGATCACGTCGTCGCGGATCAGCATCTCATTGCGGTAAATTGCTGAAATGATGCGGAGCAGTTTGGTTGCCTGAGAGGGGCGGTCTTGCATGGCTTTCATCTGGGCGTTGATCATTGCCCGTGTGATCTGGTCAATTGGCACATCCAGCCATTCCCCGTTTTTTCCAGCGTGGTTCCGCAGCGTCGAAAGGTAGTCATAAACGGTGTTGGGCGTCTTCTCTTTTGTGCGCGGGTCGATACGTTCGGTAGTATGCCGGAGAAACGCCTGTCTAAGGTTGATTTCCTTGGTTTGGGCAATGACGGGGGCCGGCAGGGCGTGTGTCGCATCAGCGACGCGCTCAGACATCGTGTCAGCCGCCTGCGCGGCTACATGCAGGTTCATCGCGGGCCATTTGCCAAGCGTTTTGGATTTCGTTTTTCCGTGTGCAAATTTGACCAAGCGCCACGTCTTGGTCTTCGCGCCTACGTCTAAATAGAGGTTCGGAAATATGCCTTTGCGCTGGTCCGCATAGCGGTTCGTGCCGGACTTTGAAAATGGCAGTTTGTCGATACTGCCTTCTGTGAACTTGATACGTTGGGTCGCCATTGCGGTCTCCGATTTTGCAATTATTTTGCAATTTTCGTATCAACCACCACCGGGTCTGCTCAACCGAAGCATCTGTATTTATTAGGTAAAATAGCCTCAACCATCGTCAGCGATCCAAGTTGCCCGTATTTGTAATCAGTAGGTCCGCGGTTCGAGTCCGTGTGGGGGCACCATTTCAATATCCATAGAAATCCAGAGACGTCCAATAAACCTTGTGTTATAGAGGTTTTAGCGATGTCCTTTGTCCTATACGGTTTAACTACATCCTATGAAATCCTTCCTGTTTGGGGGGCTTTTTGGGGGCTTCGTGAAAATGTAGGAAACGCGAGGCCCCCACCGTGCCGCTTAGTGATGTTCAGATTCGAAACCTAAAGCCAAAGGATAAGCCTTATAAAGTCTCCGATTTTGAGGGACTTTATCTATTGGTGACACCATCTGGTTCCAGATTGTGGAATCTGAAGTATCGCTTACATGGAAAAGAGCGAAAGCTTTCTCTTGGCGCCTATCCTGCCATTTCACTCGCCCAAGCGCGCAAGCTAAAAGAAGATGCGCGTGCCAAAATTGCCCAAAGCGTAGATCCGAGTGAGGCGAAGCAAGAAGCGAAACGTGCCCAGCGCGAAACTCAAGGACACACCTTTGCTAAGATCGGCGAGGCATTCCTCTCCAAACAAGAAAAGGAGGGGAAATCAAAAGCAACTCTCGACAAAACAGCTTATCACCTGAAACTCGCGAATGTGGACTTTGGGCGCAAGCCTATCACCGAGATCAGTGCTTCCATGATCCTACGGTGCCTGCGAAAGGTCGAAGCGAAGGGGAACTATGAGACAGCGCATCGCCTGCGCGCACGCATTGGATCTGTATTTCGTTTTGCCGTGGCGAGTGGTCTGGCAGACACCGATCCAACGCATGCACTTAAAGACGCCTTGATCCGCCCAACGCGCACACATCGTTCCGCAATCACAGATCCAGTGGCACTGGGAAAACTTATGATTGCTGTCTCGGAATTTGAAGGCCAAGCAACGACGCGCATAGGCCTACAGCTTCTAGCTATTCTCGCACAAAGGCCTGGTGAAATCCGGCACGCCCAATGGAACGAAATCGACTTCAAAGAGAAGATTTGGTCAATTCCTGCCGAAAAAATGAAAATGCGCCGAGATCACAATGTGCCTCTACCTGCGCAAGCCATCAGTTTACTGGATCAGCTACGTAAGATCACCGGTAATGGAACCTATCTTTTTCCGTCACTGCGTTCATGGCAACGGCCTATGTCTGAGAACACGCTTAACGCAGCTTTGCGTCGCATGGGGTATTCCGGTGAAGAAATGACTGCTCATGGTTTCCGCGCGAGCTTTTCAACCTTGGCAAACGAAAGTGGCCTTTGGAATCCTGATGCCATAGAGGCAGCACTCGCCCACGTTGAACGCAACGAAGTGCGCAAAGCCTATAATCGAGGTCTGTATTGGGATGAACGGGTAAGGCTTGCCGAATGGTGGGTTGGTGAGTTGGATATCTACCAAAAAATGGAAAGCTCATGACAGATTCAACAAGTTTGCATCCGTCCTCCACACAACCACTGGATCACGCGGCGCTCGAGCGCATTGTGCAGGCGACAGGGGGGACGCTTTCCGAGGATATAGGTCCTGACAGTGCTCTTGGAATTTTGAACATGATCGTCATCGAGACGAGCGCAGCCTTACCTAACATCCGCAGCGTTAAAGAGGACCTGAGTCGCTTTGAAAAAGCGCTCAAGGACCTGCAAGCATCAGCCGAGGACATTCGGAAAAAAGGGTTCGGACCCCCCTTGCCACCCGACAGTTTTCTAGACGGCGCGAAACGTTGGCTAGACGCACATGAGCGAGAATTGGAGAAAGATGATTCTAGCCTGTATCGCGGACAGCTTTTAACGCAATTCTATCCCAAGGCACTCGGTGCATACGCAGCGCTATTTAATATGACGCCAACAGTTTCGGTGGACGAACAGAGAGATCCGATAGTGTGTTCCGCTACGGTGACCTTTAGCGACCAGATAATCAAGGAAACAAGAAACGCCAAACCAGAACTTCTGCTCGGAGGAAAGAAGCCATCAGATGCCGAAAAAGAAGCCTTGAGGGGTTGGACTACAGGTTCGATCCCAGCGCTTGCAAAAAGCCTTCAAAAATCCAAGAAAGATCGCTACGAATATGAACCAGAAGCGTGGGGCTTGCCTCTAAAAAACGCGTCAGACCAGCCTCTAAAATGGGAAGCCTATCGAGACTTCTATCTCACCCTGTTCGACAGCGAGGGCTGATAGTCAGGCATGTCAAGAGAAAGGTGCGCTGCATTTCTGGCGTGAGCTTTCCCTGAACCAACCAATATAGTTCAAGTAGGGCTATGGGCATCCACTACCACAAAATTGGAAGCCTCAAATGGAACACATCCGCCTCAACTCCCGCCCTTGGGCTGACACGCCGCCGTCCGGCCGCATGCTGCGTCCGCGTGAGGTCTTCAAGCGGGTGGGCCTCAGCCGCTCGCAGGTCTACATGATGATCTCCGCACACGAATTTCCTCCTTTTCTCAAACTTTCGGAACGCACCTCTGCTTTGCCAGAGAGCTGGCTAGACGCATTTTTGCTTGCAAAGGCAAACGCCGCGCTGCAATCCGCGCAAGGCCGCTAGGGGGCATCAAGATCATGTCCTCTATACAAAACAATGAAAAACAGTTGATGAAATTCGCCGAAGGTCGGAAGACCAACTTCGGCAAGGTCGAGAACAAGGTCGTTCCGCTCGGACGCTACGCCCGGGCCTTCATGGAGCCCGTTCGCACAGGCGAAACGCGTGCAGAATATGACAAACTCGACGACCAAGGCCAGCTTCGCAAGAAGGCCGAAAACGGCTGGCGCTTCCGCGCCCCGGTAGACGGTGAGACGCGCAATCGGCGTTCTGTCCTGCCCGCGACCATGATGTCGTTCGACTTCGATTACACCACCGTCGAGCTCGCGGAATCGGTCCTGACAGGTGCACTCCTGCGCGGTATCCCGCACCTCGCCCACACCACGAGACGGCATACGCCCGAGGCCCCTCGTATTCGGGTCTACCTGTTCCTCGACGTGCCGCTCGACGCCGAAACCTACTCTGCCGCCAGCAGGATCATCTGCCACAAGCTGATTGACCCGCAGATGGAAAACGTAGATCCTGTCTCTTTCCGCCCGGCGCAGATGATGTTCATGCCGACAGTCTCTAAGGATGGCGAATATCGCTGCCACATTGACCTCGACGGCGACCTCCTTGACTGGCAGTCATATCTGGACGTCTTCGAGCAAGAAGTTGGTGATTGGCGCGATCTGTGCAATTTGCCGACCGTGGCCTCGGAAGGCGAACTCCGCCAGACCAAGGAAAAGGCCGAAGACCCCACGCAGAAGCAAGGCCCAGTCGGCACGTTCTGTCGCGCGTATGGTGTAGAAGACGCCATCGAGAAGTTTCTGTCGAACGAATATGAGTCGGTTGACGAGAACACAGGTAAACCCCGGTATACCTACCTCGGCGGCACCACACGGAACGGGGCCGAGGTTCAAGACGACGGCCTGTTCCTCTACTCGCATCATGGCTCCGATCCTTGCTCCGACATGCTCGTGAACGCGTGGGATCTCGTTCGCGTCCACAAATTCGGCGGCATGGATGACAAGATCAACATCGACACGCCGATGGGAAAGCGCCCGTCATGGAAGGCGATGATCGAGTTCGTGATGAAGGACGACCTCTACAAAGAAAGGCTGGTCGAAGATAAATATGGGTTCATCGGAGGTATCGAAGAAGAGTTTGACGCGGCTATGGTTGACGTTGGGGCCAATATCAAGGTCAGAGAAGGCTACAATCCGGGCATCGGTGGCACGGAGCTTGATGAAATCGATGCTCTGATCGGAGTGCCAGATAAGAACGATCACGTCGCCCCCAAATACCTCGTCGGAGAGGAGGGTCTGCCGATCCTGACGGCTACATCCCAAGTGCCCCCTGATCGTGCCGCGAAAGGCTGGTTGGCGAAGAAATGCACATTCAGTCCGACGACAGGGAAGCTTGAAAACAATCTCCCCAACACACGGATGATTTTGCAAAACGACGCAAGGCTCTACGGTGTGCTTCAGTTCAACGAATTCAAGCACGAACGCGTCATGCGCCGCGACCTCGTTACTCGGAACAATGACCTCGGCACGGTCTATGTAAACAACAAGCACGACGGAGACCCGTTAGAGGATTTTCACGAAGACATCATTCGGGACATGCTGGGTGGGCAGAACGAGAAAGATCAGAGGGGCTACGGCATGGGCGTCACGGATCGTGACCTCAAGTCCGCGATCGCAATCGTGTCGAGGCAATGGACCTTCCACCCTGTCCGGCATCGCCTCTTGAGCTTCAAGTGGGACGGCATCGCCCGGTTGGAAGAACTGTTCATCAAATATCTCGGCGCGCCTGACGATCCCTACCACCGGCAAATAGCCCGGCTTTGGTGCATCGCCGCCGTTTGCCGAGTCTTCGAGCCAGGGCACAAGTTCGACTTCGTGCCGATCCTCGAGGGTCTTCAGGGTAAAGGTAAGTCGACCTTCATCGAGATTTTGGCGTTGGACTGGCCAGGCAACCTGACGGCCAACTTCAATGACTCCCAGAAGCTCATGGAAGAGCTCAGAAACGTCTGGATCGCCGAGCTTCCCGAGCTTGGCAACATGAGCCGGTCAAGCGTCGAGGATGCCAAGGCATTCATGTCCAGCACCCAGACGACCGTGCGGATGGCCTACGGGCGCAATGCCACAACCTTCAAGCGCCAGCAAGTCTACATGGGGTCGACAAACAAGAGCGAGTATCTTGCAGACACAACCGGGAACCGCCGCTGGTGGCCCGTGGATTGCTCGACCAAAGAGATCGACATCCATGGCCTGCGCCGGAACGTCGAGAAAATCTGGGCTGAGGCCGTCTACCTCTACCGCTGCATGAGACGCGATCAGCCGACTGGAACTCTGCCCCTCTATCTAGACGATCCGGCGGCCAAGCGCGAAGCTCTGGCACGTCAGGAGAGCCGCCGCCAACAGACCGAGGCCGACCACTATGCCGGGATGATCGAGGACTATCTGAACACCCCCTATCAGGATCGGGACGACTTCGGCGACGCCCCTTGGGCCTACCGTCACGCGATCTGCGCTCGGGAGCTTTGGGAGCGTGCTCTGGGCGAACAGGGTCGCCTTCAGCGCGGCTCCCTTCTCGAAATTCAGAGGGCCATTGAATTACTCGGCTGGCGCAGGGAAACCCTCAAGAAGACATTCCGTGGCTATGGTCGGCAGAAGCATTGGGTCCGGCCTTTGAGTGAGGTGGAGCGTCTTGAGGCCGACCTGAACAAGCTGCACACGGAGATGACAGAACAGGCGTCTGGTGACGATGAAGGACTTATCTAATGGACAAAACTGCTAAGGTGACTTTCTCTGGGAATGCGCAAACCCCGGACCTCTATATCATGGTTTCAGGTGCGACAGAGATTCCTAACGGTCTGTGGCGCAGGATCGGCTCGAGGGCGTCCTTCATTTGCGCTCTGACCGAAGAGGTATACGGTGACAACAAGTGGGCCTATCGACCCGCTACCGCGCGCCGGGTGTGGACCAAAGAGGGATGGCGGGCGGAGCAACAGCTGAGGATCGCTAAGGCATCGGTCGTGGACCAGATCGAGTATCGTAAACTCATAGGGAGTGATACGCTCTCCGCAGACGACCTGATTTGACCACGAGCACTCAAAAAAACTGTCGAACATTCTGGCCGACGCCCCGTCATGGTATAACTCACCGGAGGCAGGGCGACGGCTTTCTAGATTTCGCCAACCAGTTGACCACGGTGAGCGTTTCCCCAAACGAGAATACCACCAGAAGCACGTTTAGGCGGCTAGAAATGCAGCGTTCCATCAGCGACCCGCACCTTCACCCTTATTTTATATGGTCGAAGCGGAAACGGAACGCTGCGGGTCGCTGAATCCCTAGGAGGTAAAAACAGCCCGCGTGGGGTTTATCCCTAAAACATATCTATTACCCCTATGTCATTTGCTGAGATTTAGAGGATTCAGCGTTCCCCAGCGTGCCATGTGGCATAACCCAATGATAAGTTGTGATAAAATAGGGGTCGCTGGTTGGAACGGTGAAGGGAACGCTGATCCCGCGTTCCTTCTTTTGGGAAATGACCAGAAACGGACCCAAGGCGGCAGATTGGCTCGTTCTGGGCTACAAGGGCCTCCCGCCCGTCCTGAAATCTACACCCGCCAAGGAAACAATCGGTCAGCACCTCATTTCCTAAGAGGTCTGCTAAATCTTGGCGGTTTTGCGGCACTCGGAGGTCAATTCTCCGCCCCAGCGCAAAAAAACCGGAAGAGTTAAGCAAAAAACCGGAGATAGTGACGTCCCGAGGCTCCGCGCACCCCCTGACAGGCCCCCACCCCCCTAGGAGGGACCCAAGCGCCCGTTCTCACGCCTAGCGACAATCAGCGGACCTGCTAAATTGAAACGGGATAGTAGGGCGGCACCAATCCCGGGCCATATGGGCGGATTCCGGTCCTTCGCTGCGGGAGCGTGGATTATAGGCACCACTTGTAAGACTGGACGTTGGGGGCCGGTCAGTTGGTATAACGCCACTGTGTAACCGACAAACCAACGCGATATGAGCGCAAAAGCCAATTTAGTCGCAATCTGTTGACTGTAATAGGGATTGGCGGGATTGGAAACTTAGTTCGTTATTTAGAACTCAATTGGGTAGCGCCAAATTCTCCCGATGCCTTCCGAAGTCTTCTTGCTATAATTTCTTGGGAACGGAAAAATTACACTGGATGCAGTATCGGCTAGCTCTCTGAGGTAAAATAGTGCGAACCCGAGTGCTTGAGGCTTAGTTGCTAAGGGGCACATGTAGAAGTTAGTTATTCCGCCGTTTGCCTGCTCACGGTGATAAAGTTTCGAAGCGCTTGCAGCTACAAGAAAAGGATCATTTGCGCTACAAAACTGTTCGGTCCTACCGGGCGGGTTCAGCTCATCGGTGTCCACCTTGTCAACGCGGACGAGACTCTCCTGATACATATCTGCTGCTAGCGATGGTAAGCTCAAAAGTTGAAGTAGACGAGCACCCTCTTTGAAGCGGATAGCTTGCCCCATAAGCTGATGATCATAACCTACACCCAACAGGAGAACATCCTTGTTCGTATCTGGTATATGAATGCCTTCGTAACCCGAAACTTGGCGTACATCTTGAATATCTTTTAGCGAAAAACTCGTGTCCGCTCCTCGAGAGTATCGTTCCGGTTCGGTGTACAGGATCGTTAACGACTTTGCCTTTAACGTCTTGAAGTACTTTAACAACATAAAGATGTGTGGGCGCATAAAGCCCGTGATGTCGATGCAGATAGAAAGGTGTGTGGGGTCTTTGAGTCCTGATTTTTCGACGCCCTGTAGCACTAGGTCCGCTTCATTTTCAGGCAAGCCCTCAATCTTAACTTCCCCGGCAGGAATTTTATCGAGATCTTCCTTTGAGTAACCATACTCTGGAAGTATCCACCAAAATTTGACTGTAGCAGCTACACTAGCAAACACATGTTTTACCCGTTCGCTGTCATTATATGCTGAAATGAAGACATCGACTTTATCAACGTGAGAAAAATTTGAAATTTTCTCTTTAGAATCTATTAGGTAAGAAATCTCAGAAAGTGAAATCACAATAACTTTTCCTGTTCCAAATCAACTTTGAAAATTCCACTTTCCAGCATTGGATCGGTTCTTTTTTTGAACAAAGGGCCTAGTTTATGCTTCTGGTCTTCATCAAATAGCGCATTAGCAAATTCATCGTCTAGTTCGATGGTATCTCTAATAGTGTAAGACACATCCCACTTAGGTGCTAAAATGGGTACAAGTTGATACTTGTATCTCCTCTCTTCTGAATTTTTGTCGCTACCCGAATGCGGTATATGGACTAAATAGGACCAGTTTTCAGCGGTACGCAGTGTCTTCTTGGCATTTTCAGATAGCTCACCTTCTCGAATGCTAAATGTAGACAACCCGGGCACTGAGGGTTTTGCACTGTACCGAACAGTCCGAAACAGTCGGGCAATGGCTTCGACGCTAAGCCTTACAGACGCAGCGTTTTGCTCGGGCTGGGCATCTTCCCAAAACCATTGTGCAGCGTCTTTTACGCCGTCAGTTTGAGATTGTTTGCTGATCTTTCCATCTTCAAACGGTTGTTCGGCAGCAAAAAGTGAACGACGATAGATATGTTTGAGAAGCATCAAGAGGTTTCGGGGAATGCCTTGGGAAAGCGTGACAATCGTATCAAAGCCGCAGTAAGCAACAGGTTGTCTCGCCTCTCGGTAAAGTTGGGCCAGCAGGTCAGATTTATAGTAGGCGAGCACATTAATGTGTTGCCTTCCCTTGGTCTTGTCGCCTGAAACATATGCCTTTGCACTTTCAGAAATTTCGCGAGCTAAAGTCTTTGCGTCTTCTGCATCGCGTTGGGCTTTTCTGTAGAACAACAGTACGCTTGCTTTCTCGACCAACGGACTGCCCGCGCAATGTAAGCTTCCGATAATTTCGTCAATAGAGCTGTCATCTATATTGGTTCGGTTCGAAAGTGTGGATCGAAACTTCTTGAAATAAGGTCTCTCACGGTTGCTATTGTCTGTAGCCTGCAGGATTTTCAGGCATTCTTTAGAGTAGTCGCTTGCGGCATCTATGCTTTCGAACTCGTTTGAAAGTTTCCGTTCTCTTTCGTCGGAACATGCTATTCCAGCTTGGTTTAGACGTTTTGCGATGAGTTTGGCAGAGAAATTGCGGTAATCTGCCTCACCCAATTCTCTTAAAAAGTCGTCAAGGTGTACATCGTCGTACTCTGAACCTCGCTTTATGGGTTCGCCATTGTTCATAGTTTCGTTCGTATGGATTCCATACAGTCGCGCTCCAACCCGGAAAGTCACAAGACCTTCACGATAGCGGATTAGCCAATTAAGAAATGTCTGCTGCAGTTCGCTGAAATTCTCGGCTTCATCAATCATGTAGCAGATTGTTGCATCACCGATTTCAGGGCAAGCATCTCGAAAAGCTTTAGCTGTTCCGAAGATTAACTTTCCCGGGGAGAACCGGATTTCTAAGTCATCGAACGTATTTCTCAGGGCCGCGTTGTTTGATCGATAATCTACATCCTTTCGAAGACCCGTTAGAAAATCTCTTAGCCCTTCTAGGCTATCAAATTCGTTGGATACGTCTACATCGAAGCTACTGCGGACGCCTGCGAGAAACATCTCTATGTTCAATAAAGGTTCTTCTTGGGATTGCTCAGAGATTTGTTCGAGAACAACCAGAAAATGATGAACCAACCACATTTCAAAATAGTAGCCAAAGATGCCCTGCCACTGCTCACGATCAAGGCGTTTCCCAAAGAACTTCTGAGCGTTTACTGCACCAGAGTCTACGTATAGACCAATGTACCCATCATTCTTGATTGCAGCTACAAGGTCCCCGCCTTGCTTTCTCTTTCTTACCGAGTGCGAGCAGTAGCGAAGCAAGTGGGTCTTACCGCTTCCCTTGCCACCTAACAGGCGCAGTGGTGTCTTTGAAGCTGGTTCAAGAAGCCTGTTAACAACTTCTTCGTTGTCTCCAGCTGCATCTACGTACAGATCTAGAATTTCATCTGCAGTAAAATGCGAAGCTTTTGGCGTGTCGAACGGATTCTGTTTCATGTGCCTAGTATCCATACTTCCAGTGTCGATGGAATGCGGGTTCCCAAGGGATTTGCGCACCATGGTCAGGGTGACCCCAGAAAATCGGTAAGGTGTTGTCAGGGGTATTGTGGTTAAAACCTAGAAGCAACTGGTTGTCATCAAATCCGCCAGGGAGCCCAGGCCAGAGCAGCTCGCCGTAGTGCCTGCATACGTCTCTTACTACATGAGGATCGATGTCTTTGGGTGGATTCTTGAGGAAGCGCGACGTGTCAGAAAGAGATGAAAATGTTTCATCCAACTCGTAGATTGCGCCGCTGTTCTCCCCGAAAATAGTTTGGTCACGAACTTCCTTCATCCCGTCTTCAGTTGCAAAAATTGAATAGTAGTGAAACCGGACTTTGTCGGGGTCGGTCATTGAGACAATTTCTTCAAGCACACTTTTGGAGAACTTCTTTGCAGTCTCCCCAGAGCCACATACATCATCGATGAAAAAATAATCCGTTACTTCCGGATGGCGTACTGACCGGTTGAACAAACCATCGTTTGCACGTGAGGCCTCCACGATCTCAGACGCGCCCATAAAGCGATCCTTAGACAAGGAATTCTCTTGGCGGAAAAAGTACAGCAAGTGTGGCCCACTCTCCGATGGATTGCCGATACCTAGAATTTTAGTCGCTTTCAGCATTTTCTGTAGTTCTGGCGCAATATCGTCTAACTCACGGGTGTTATTTAGGGATTGGCGAGCTCGCTGAACGAATGGCACGACGATCAATTCACGGTAAAGCGCCTTTAAGAGAACACGTACTTCCCGCCCGCCAAAATACATGAATTGGGAAAGTAGATAGAGTGCATGAAGACGTTCTGCATCAGCCTCATGACCTGATTTTCCATCAAAGTTCTCTAGCCATTTCTGAACGCTATTCCATTGAAGTTTGTTCTCCCAGGATCGCGTATTCAACACCGTGATCCTTGATCTCAAAAAACTAAACGTGTCTTCAGGCAGCAAAGCGGGATGATCAGCGTCTACACCAAGAAGCTTATCTAATTCGTCCAATTTACTATGCCTTTCTAAAAACTGTTATGGTCTCATGGCTAATACTTGAAGACGTGGAGGCCCTCTTCGTTTGAAGGCTTCGGGAGACAATTTCATCCTTCATCTCTAGTACCTTGCTTCCACCAGCTCTAATAAACAACTCGGCGGTGAAGCTAGTGGTCGGGAAATGCCTTCCACAAACGGTGTTGTCAGCCATGACAACCACGGCATAACCACCGCTTTTCAAAGATTTCATTATATTTTCAGCTGCTTGTTTCATTTCTCTAAGGAAGACAGATGCGATGGCTGCACGCGTCTGATTTTCTAAGGCAATCGAACGAATGAGCTTGTCGGCAGCATCGATGGTCGTTGAATGAAGTTTGGTCGTGTCTGCTTTCGGTAGGTGTTCCCTACCTAAGGTCTTGTTCTCGATACCTTTCAACTCGTTCGACTTTGCTTGATCTAACCAACCTATAGATAGGCTCGTTGCACGCACGTATTTTTGAGCGCCAGCATAAGGCGGTGAGGTGATAACTAAATCCATTTCGCCGAAACGCTTTTCTCCTGTCGGCCAGTTAGTTCCTAGATTGAGCACGTCATCGGATGCCAAGAATGCTCTACCCATGGAAGGCACTTCCAACAGTCCGCAAATTTGCCGCTTGGCTTTCGAAACGGCCTTGTCAAAGCACTCCCAAACTTGGTTCTCATCCGCCACAACATCAACTTGTTCGCCTCCGATTTTCAACCTGACGGGCACCGAGAACCTTGGGTTGGCACGACTTAACTTCCGCGCAACTGATGAGAAACAAATATTCATTAGGCATCGAGTATCTTCTGCAGAGACTGCTGTGATTGCCCTTTTCAGCCTCGCTAAGTGCGCTGAGGTACCTTCGTTATACCAGTAAGACAAGTTTACAACATCGGGACATGCGGCCGTTTCGTTGCGTTGATAGGCTAGGTGAACCTGCTCCAAACCAATCTCTACTTCTTGTACAGACTGCGGAGTAGTCTTGCCTTTCGTAAGCAACCTTGCGAACGGATTTACATCACAATAATATGCATCTCGACCAGAAAGAACAGTTTCAAGAGCAACGGTACCAGATCCTGAAAAGGGATCTAGTACTGCGCCGTCCGCAGGGCAAAGTAGGTCGTTTGCCAAAAAAAAGTGGGCGATCTGAGGTAATAGTTTAGCAGGGTAGCTATGTAGATAATGGCTTGCTCGACTTCCACCGTAGACCCAAGGTACCAACTCACGGAAAGACACCTCGATAGGGGCACAGCTAGATGATTCATACTGATTGAGCAATTCAGTGAGTTGTGTCCCTGTATTCTTTGGGAAGTAGCTGTTCCGCTCTAATTGAGACAAAACAGCACGTTGTGATACATCGTCAATTTTTCTCACAATCTCTTTATTCATATCGTTGCATAACCATCTTCTCTCTTTGTCCTGATGGCCGCCCAGCATTCGGAAAACCTCTAAATGTTCCTTGACATGTGACACTCTATCCAAATTTCCCGGAAATGGGAAGCAGACACAACATAAGGTTAATGTATTGAAATTACTATTTAAATTAGTATCTTTGCTGTGATTTTGTCATTGCAACTCGCTTGCCGCCGCTCCGTATGCCTCACGAAACAATCCGTCAAATGAGCTTTTGAGAGAAGAGTGTTAGTCTTGGCTAGCGTGAAACAGAACTTCGTACTATTGCTACGAGAGCGTGTGTCATCAGCAACGCGTTGTTTTGTGGAGTTTCGGACTTCGCGGTCACTGCGAACGTCCGCAATCACGGGCTCGCCTGCAGTATCAGAATCTGCTGATAGAAGGCAGCTAATGGCCGATAGTCACAAGGGTAAAACCCATCTTTCATTCTGGCGTTCTCTATTTGGAACGTTGATGGCGGTTGGGGGCCTTATTGGGGGCCTGTATTGGTTTGTAAGGTTATTTTACTGATTTAGAACATGTATTTACTGATTTGTTGCGAGTCCGTGTGGAGCACCATTTTTCCATCCAGATTTATCCAATGACATCCAAATAGGCCTTTTTTATAAGGTTTGTATCGAGATCGTTTGTCCAGCGCTGTTTTGCTACGTCCGACAGCGTACCCCCAGATTGGGGGTATTTTTGGGGGTACGATGAAAATTGGAAAAACTGCGTACCCCCACCATGCCTTTGAGCGACATTAGGATTCGAAATCTGAAATCGACGGATAAGCCCTACAAAGTGAGCGACTTTGAGGGGCTTTTCATACTGGTCAAGGTTAGCGGATCGAAGTCATGGCGGTTCAAGTATCGCATTGATGGCAAAGAGAAGTTGTTCGTAATCGGTGATTACCCGGCTGTGAGTTTGGCAAAGGCGCGTCAGGCGCGTGATATGGCGAAAGCGCAACTGGCAGACGGGATTGATCCCAATGAGGCTAAGCAAGAAGACAAGCGCATTCGTCTAGAGGCGAAGGGACGGATCTTTGCCATCAATGAGATACTTGAACCACCATGACTTCGATCCGCTAACCTTGACCAGTATGAAAAGCCCCTCAAAGTCGCTCACTTTGTAG
>NZ_JBLXEM010000030.1:0-27884 GCF_048263065.1 Thioclava sp. | reverse complement strand
CTGCGTGCGAAAAAATGCTTGACCTTCAAGCACGTTTTCTTGCTTTCGCTCACGTTCATCAAATCTTTGCTAAGATCAAATCTTGTTCGAAATTAGGCAAGCACATCTCAATCTGAGCGTGTGGCATAAAATTCACAGGATAGCCGAGCGCGGCCAACGTCCGACAGATTTAGTATCGGAAACATCACTGAATCCGTCTAGAATGCCGAACCAATATTATGAAACAGACATCAATTGATGTCGTTTTCGGTTTAAATCTTACCCTCGGGTTGCAAACCGAACATCGCATGATTTTTCTTAATGATTGCTTCGAGATTCCTCGGAAGGTCCGCAATGCAAGTTTTGGTTGTAGAACAGAGTTGTTGAGGCCGCTTGAAACTCATCGTACCTTCCGAACAAAATGTTAAGAACAATCAACCAGCCAGATCAAAAGAAAGGCTCTATCTCTTGTAGGAAAGCGCGACCGGAGATTGCGATATCAAAGCCACCCCCTACCGTTAAGATAAATGGCAACATTTACCGTTGTGGCCAGAGCAAGCCGCGCCGCAACAAGGCCCAATCCTAATCAGAATCGTCAGAGTTCGGCCCTCATGGGCCAAAGCTTACGGGCAACCGCCAGCTCTATGATAAGCGCGGCTGCCCTGATGCTCGCGCACAACTAGGCGGCAATCAGGACACCCCCGAAGTGGCAACATTCTGCACTGCCGTTTGGCTCACTTTTACTCTGCCTTTGACACCCGGCAAGGGGGATCTGGCATCGGAAAAGAAAAAGCTGGAGCGTCAAGCCGACGCCGCAGACCTGTCAGTCGCTGGTGAAAACCTGCTCGCCCCGAATAAACCAAACGGGGCGGCCTAGAACCAGATCGCGTCATCCCAAATCCGATCCACCAGATGCCGGACCTGAGCACCTAGCGCGGCCTCAATGCAGCTGGACAGAGACGCGATCTGAACGGCCCTTGGCGTCGATCACCGACAAGGTGACAAATCCCGCGCCCGGCAATTTCAGGATGTCTTGACGCTCGCGCGTGGCAATCGTGATAGGGGTTCCGTTAGCAAGCCAAGTGAACGGCGGCGTGCCATTGCGCACTTTCACCAGCAGATCCCCGTCGGTCAACTCAACCTCGGCACCGTCCGGGGGAAATGCGACTGACGGAGTGTCAGGTGCGGGTTCGAACGCCGCATTGCGGGTGCGAAAGCGTTGCAAGGGTTTCGGCAGCCGTGCGTTCGAGACGATCAACGTAGCGGCGGGCGGCGGGTCAAGGCGATCAAGTTTTCCCTTCAGGCGTGCGAAGGCCTGAAATAAAACGGGCGCCGCCAGTTCCCCACCAAACGCCCCCGGCACCGGCGTGCCGTCAGCATGTCCCATCCAGACGCCGATCAC
Source organism: Thioclava sp. (assembly GCF_048263065.1). NCBI lineage: Bacteria > Pseudomonadati > Pseudomonadota > Alphaproteobacteria > Rhodobacterales > Paracoccaceae > Thioclava > Thioclava sp. Next base: position 26,503 of record NZ_JBLXEM010000030.1, on the reverse strand, counting down.
ATGCGCGCCGTCAAAGCCGATAGCCCAAGCGTCGCGGTGCCCGTAGCTGGTTCCCGTTTTATAGGCGAGCCGGTTGGACGGGGCACCGGGGGGCGGGGGCATCCCTGCCAGAATATCGCGAACCTCCCATGCCGCAACCGCCGACATGACCCGATGACCCTCGGGCTTTGGCGCGCCCGTCTCGACGGTCAGGGGACGTGACACGCCGCCCCGCGCGAGGGTCGCATAAAGCTGCACCAAATCCTGTAGCGTCACGCCCACGCCGCCAAGCGCAACCGCCAGCCCCGGCTGTTGGCCAGGCACGACAGCATGAACGCCAGAGCGTTCCATCCCGTTCATCAGGTTCGAGGGACCAATCGCATCGGTCAACAGCACTGCCGGAATATTAAGCGATAGCTGCAACGCTTCGCGCAGGCGGATCGTCCCGCGAAACTGGTTGTCGAAATTCTGTGGCGCATAGCCGTTGAAATCGACCGGCTTGTCGTCAATCAGCGTTTCGGGATGCGCGAGCCCTTCGTCGAATGCCAATCCGTAAATCAGCGGTTTTAACGTCGAGCCGGGCGAGCGCAGGGCCTGTGTCATATCAACGAACCCGCGCCGCGGGCCGTCTTCATAGGCCGAAGACCCGACTGTGGCCAGAATATCGCCCGAGCGGTGCTGAGCCACCACAATCGCGACTTGCAGGCGATCGCCCTGCCCCGCCACGGCATCGGCGGCCAGCGTTTCAAGGCGCGCCTGAAGATCGGCGTCGAGTGTGGTGGCGATGGTTCCCACACCCGGCCGCGACGCGTGCAGCCGGTCGGTCAGATGCGGTGCAAGCATCGGAACGGGACGGCGCGCCGAGGGAACAGCCTCGGTTTTGGCAGCCAGAGCCGCGCCCGCCGACACCGCGCCCTGCGCTTGCAACCGGTTCAGCACCCGCGTGCGCGCGCGTTTTGCAGCGGTAAGTTCGCGATCAGGGCGCCGCGTTTCCGGCGATTGCGGCAGCGCGACCAGCAGCGCCGCCTCGGCCAAAGTCAGCCGTCGCGGCTCTTTGCCGAAATAGGCAAGTGTCGCGGCGCGCACGCCCTCAAGGTTGCCGCCAAACGGCGCAATGTGTAGATACAACCCAAGTATCTGCGCCTTGCTCAGATGCCGCTCCAACGCCAGCGCAAGCCGGATCTGGCGGATCTTTCCCGCAACCCGCCCCGTGCCGCTATCTTCAAGCAGTCGCGCAACCTGCATCGTCAGCGTTGATCCGCCCGAGACGATGCGCCCTGCCCTCACGCCCTGAACCGCCGCGCGCGCGAAGGCCCGCAGATCGACGCCATCATGCCTGTAAAAACGCTGATCTTCATAGGCGATCAACAGCTTGAGATAGCGCGGATCAACCTTCGTCGGATCAACGGCCAACCGCCAGATCCCGCCATCAACCGTGAATGCACGCAGCAGACGCCCGTCGCGCGCCAACACCTCGACCGAGGTAGCAGGCGATAACGGCGGCAGCACAGTTGCATCGACCCAAGCGTCGAACCGGTCCCGCCCCAACGCGCCAAGGAACAAAACCGCCGCCAACGCAAAGGCAAAGCGCGCGGTCTTCATCGCGTGATCGTCACGGTCCCGGTATCGCCATGGGCGCGAATATCGGGGCGATACATATCCTCGACGCTTGCCGCCGGATGATGGAACGTGCCGGGCGAAATTGCGCGCACGATATAGGCCAGCTTGAACGGCTTGTTGTTGTAGCGGTCAATCGCCGTCAGAAAACGATCCTGCCGGAACTCGGAATGGGCAACCTCCATGGCAGAGGCACTATCGAGCCAGTCAAAGCCCCCGACATCGCCCGAGGCCATGAGGTTGGGGTTATCAATCTCGAACCCGGCAGGCAGCGGATCGCTTACCATCAGCCGCGCCTCGCCATTGCCAAAGGGCGTTACGTCTAGAACCGTCACCAGCCGCGTTCCGGTCTTCACGGTGTCGATCTTGGCCGGTTCGCCCTCCATCGTGAAATAGCTCCGCTGGATCGCATAGCCCGTGCCACCCGCCGGTTCCGGCACGACCGGCACACCGTAGGTTGTCACCGTCAGCGCGGCCGATTTGTCAGACCCGTTGTGAATATCAAGCGCGGCATTGCCTGCCGTCTGATCCTGCACCATCCGCACCATCGGCCCGGTCACCGCTGCGCCGTTGATGGTGAAGCCTTGCGCGCCCACGCGGTCGATCAGCGCATGTGTCGCCAGCAGCATCCACATTGCCTCTTGCGTTGAAACCGCATCAACGCCGCTTTGCTGCGCGATCCGATCCGTCAGCTGGGTTTGGTTGATCGCCTTGCTGCCCGCCTCGGTTACCAGCGCCAATACCGCTGCAGCATCACGGCGGTTCGTGCCATAATCGGCGCGCAGGATCTGTGCGCCATCCTTTGTGGGAAGCGCCGCCATCTGCCGCGCCGCTTGACGAAACATCGCATCAGCCCGCGTTTGATCGCCATAAGCCGCTAGCGCCGCGCCGAGTTGGGCAGAGGCAATAGGCGTGTCAAACGCGCTTGCCTTTACATCTGCATAATAGCGCAGATCCCCGATCGCCGCCGCGCCCTCGCGCGCAAGCACCATCAGCGCATAGGCATAAGGACCGCCGCCCGTGTCGAAATCTTGCGCGGTGTTGATCTGGTTGCGCAGATTATCAAGGGCTGCGCGAAATGCCTGATCGGGCACGGCAAAGCCCTGCGCACGCGCCCGGCTCAGGAAATCCGTGACATAGGCATCCAGCCAGAGATCGCCCGACGACGGTCCCCACAGCCCGAACGCGCCAGACGCGGATTGGTTGGTAAGAACTTCCGTGATCGCCTCTGCCACCCGGTTGTGAAGATCGCCGCGCGTGCCAAGGTCCATCGCGCTTGCCACATCTTGCAAATACAATAGCGGCATCGCTTTCGACGTGAGCTGTTCGGTGCAGCCATAGGGATAGCGATCAAGCGCCTCAAGCAGACCGGGTGCATCAAAGCGCGCAATCGGCCCCACCGCGATACTCGCCGTGCCGGTGCCTTTTTGCAGCCCGTCAAAGACGTTGGCGTCAAAGATAAAGCTTTGGCCTGCCGCCAGATCAAAGCGTGTCGTGCGCGAAATCGCCGGATCGTTCATTTGCACTGGCAGCGAAAGCTGTTTGCTCAACTGCTTGCCATCGGGCGTGCTGAGCACGACATCAATCGTTTGCAGCCCGGCATTGAGCGCCGTGATCGGGATCGAGAGCGTCTTCTTGCCGCCCTCCGCCAGATCAAAGCCCTCAGGCACCGCGCCCAGCGTCAAGCCTGCCGAGGTCACCGCCAGCCCCATATGTCCGGCGGGGCCCTTGGCGTGGATGATTTCCAGCAGCAGACGGCTTTGATCGCCGGGTGCCATAAAGCGCGGGACGCTGGCGCTTACGACCACCGGATCGCGCACCAACACATCCGTACTCGCCTGTCCGACGCCGGTTTTCGACCAAACGACCGCCATCACGCGAACCGTTCCGTTAAACGAGGGCAGCGAGAACTGCGCATGCGCCAGACCGTCTTCGCCCACCGTCACCACGCCGGAAAAGAACGCCACCAGCTTTTCGGTCGGCGGCGGTGATTTCATCGCGATATTGGCCGCCGCATCGCCGCCAGAGCGCACAGCCCCCATATTCCCGTTCAGCCCGTCGATCAGCCGCCCATAGACGTCGCGAATAGAGACGCCCAATTTCCGTTGGCCAAAGTAATGCCCGTCCGGGTCCGGCGGGGTGAACGCCGTCAGGTTCAAAATACCAACATCCACGGCGGCGATGGTCGCATAAACCGTCTCTCCGGCTTTCGCGCCATCCACCTTGACCGCAATATCCATTGGCCCGCGCGGCTCTGCCTCGGGGGCGGTGACGATGCTTGCCGACAGCTTCTTGTCGCCCGGATCGACGCTGGCATAGGTCAAGCCCAGCGCACGCGCCGGAACCCTGCCTGCCGCTTCGTCCATCGGGCGCAGAACTGAAACCGTCACATAGACCCCTGCCCCCCAATCGGTGCCAACCTTGATCGGAACCAGATTGTCGCCCGCCTTCACCTCGACCGCTTGGCGCGAGATCAGCTTGTTTGAGAGCACCGAAATCAGCGCCGTGCCCGCAGCGCGCGGCGCGATCCGCAACATTGCTGTTTCACCCGGCGCATAGGCCTTTTTGTCCAACGACATCACCAGCGTATCGGGCGTTAGCGACGCATCTGCAGGCGCATACCAACCGGCGTAGAAATTCGTAGAGGCCGCCGCATAGGGCCCATCGCTGCGCTCTGCCACGATCTCGTATTGCCCCCAAGTGACGGGGGCCGACACCGCAACAGGATCTGTGGCACTAAGGCTGACATCGCCCTCGGCGACGCGAGTGCGCGTGGTCATGGGCGTCCAGTTCCAGTCGCCCGAGGTCTGGAACCACTGATAGCGCGTTTCAACCCGGTTCATCACCCAATGCACGTTCATCGCGACCATCTTGTTGTCCGGCCCCACCGCGATCAGGTCAAACTTCGCCTCCGAGTTTTCGCCCACAACGTCGCTAAACAGCGGCTTGATCCCGATGATCGGCGCGCTTGGCGTCAGCGCGCGCGTCAGATCCCGCTCAACCGGGCGGCCCGAGCCTTCGGCGACACGCACCGTTGCCGTCATTTGCAGCGGGCGCGACGGGTCGCTCACCTCTGGCAAAGCGGCCCGCAGCGTTACGTTGCCGCTTGCATCCGTCTTTTGTCCATCGGGCAAGGGCTGCACGACGGGAGAAAACGGTGCGTCATATTTCCCGAAACGATAGCCGGGAAAACCGTCAAGACGATCCACCGCGCTGAGTTTTACGCTTCCTTCCACCGAAAGATCCGCCCCGACCGCCCCGAACAGATATTTGGCCGCAATGGTCAGATCGGGGGCATCGCCCAAGTGGATTGGGGTCTCTGGCAGGGCCAAGGTGAAATCAATCCGCTCGGGCAGGAAATCTTCAACAAGGAAGGTTTGCGAGGCAAGCGGGGCCGCCTTTACATCAGCATAAACGTCAAGACGCCACGGCCCACGCGGCGCGGATCCCGCGATTGGCAGGTCAAACACATGCCCGCCGCTGCCAGCGTCATCTGCAACCACGCGCGTGTATTCCACCCCGTCCGGGCGGGTCAGCTTGGCGGTCAGCGGCAAGCCTGCGATCGCTGTGGTCTCGGCATCGCGCGTCAACGCGGTTGCATGCACTGTTTCGCCCGCGCGATAGGCTCCGCGATCTGTGGTCAGGAACACATCAATCGGCGGGCTCGCCTCGTTTCCGCTCACACCGCGATCTGACAGGTCAAACTCGGGATCGCTCAGCGAGATGAACCCCAGATCGGTGCCGCCATCCTGCGCCATCACCAGCGCAGGCGCGGCCCCCTCGGTGCCGCGCGTCAGACCTGCGGCAAAATCCGCGTTGCCATTCGTATCCGTCACCGCCGTGCCCAGAATGCGGTTGGCCGAGGCAAGCAGCGTCACCTTTACACCCGCCTTTGCCGCCGTCGTGCCCAAGCTGCGCACGCTTACATGCAGGCCGTCAACGCCGCTATAGGTTGTCAGCCCAAGGTCAGAGATCACGAACCACTGCGAGGCGGCGGGTGTTTCGTAAGGGTCCGCCCCCGGAACGGCGGCTTTCAGAACATAGATCCCGGTCGGCAACCCGCTAAGCACGGTGTCCAGCGGCAGGCGCGTGGTCATGTCCTTGTTGACCTCCATCTCGACATCGGCTTTGCCCGTCCAGAGCGTCTCGGCGACATCGGTGGAGAAGTTATATTCCTGATAGCGCGACAGCGGCTGTCCGAAATAGTCGCTTTGAATGGCGCGCAGAATATTGCGGTCGCTGACCTGCATAAGTGTCAGATCAAGCGTCTTCGCGTTCACCGTCGTCACCGGAATTGCGGCGACACTGGCGCGCGGCAAAACATAGGCGCGCCCCGGGAATCTGACCGAGGGGCTGCGATCACGCACATACAGCGTCAGCGTCGCCGGTTTCACGAGGGTCTCACCAGAGGCCGCAGGCAGGCCCGCGCGAAAGGTGATCGCGTAGCGGCTGCCATGTTGCAGGCCACCCACGCAGATCTGATTATCCTGCGCGGACACCGAAAGACCGGGCTGGGGCAATTGCACGAAGGTCGCGTAATCGACCCCAGCCTTGGCGAGAGGATCGGAAAATGTGGCGCAAATCCGTGGATTGGCGCTTTCGCTTTCGACCCTCTGATCCGCGATGTGAAAGCCGAATTTCGCAATCGCCTTGTCCAGCGCCGCTGCGGTATCGTCACGCGGCTGGATTTGCTGGGCCAACCGCAGCGCGGGAATCGAGGTTTTCCCGCGGCCCGATTGCTGTAAAACATCGGCCATCATCACTAGGGCAGATACGCGAGCCGGCGCGGTTTCGGCGCGCAGATACCCGTTGATCGACGCCGCCAACGCATGCGCCAAATGATTTTGCGCAGAGCTATAGCGGCTATTATGCCCCGCCAGACGCAAACGCGCGTAGTCTACCCATTGATCGGCGGCATCCGTCTGATTGACGGCAGCACCGATGAAATTACTCGCGCTGTCATAGTTTTTTGACGTCTCGGCATTGCGCGCCGCTGCCACCAGATCCTCCACGCTCCAGTCGCCCGCGATATGCGCCAGTGACATGCTTGAGGGCTGGTCAAATGCTGCCGAAAGGTCGCCGGATGTCAGAAACGAAAGGTCGGATTTCCGCGTCGCGGCCAAGCCAAGCGCGGTCGCCGTCTGGTTCACCACAACTGCCGAATACGCCCCCCTATAGCTTACGATTGAGCCAACCGTAGACTTTGGAAAACACGACCCCGCCCGCGCATTGAAAGTGAACGCCTTGCACGCACTGTTGCTTAGGCAGGCGCGCTGGCAGGCCTCGATCGTGGTGTCAAAGATCGACTGAATATCGCCACCCGGCATATCCATGTCTTGGGTCAGCACCGCGCGTCGGGCTGGAATTGCTGTGTCCTGCGAAAACGCGGGGCTCGCCATCAAAACCGCCGCGACAAGCGCCGCAAAACCAAATCTACGCATGACGATCCCCCAACGATCAATTGTAATATTTCTCGCATGGCTGTGATTGTTTTGGCAATACTTCTGGCCCGGCCACATGATGCTCTGACAAGGCAGCGGAAAGTTTGGGGGGGACAATTGGCTTCAAGATTCTCCGCTTCCGGGCCGTCTTTTGTCCAAACGATCTAACTTTTAGGATCACAAAAACCGTTACTTTTGCGGCGTGTACGGCTTTGTTGATGGCGTGAACGCTCCCTTCCGACGCTAAAATACTTGCCATCCCGCACCATATCGTTACCGTTTCGTGAATGTGTGTGATTTTGCTCGAATTGAACAGAATCAACATGTTCACGATCGCTCTGGGAGGGGAATCATGACTAAAAACCAAAAGTTCAATCGCCGCTCGTTCTTGACGAAGTCGGCGCTCGCCGGCGGCGTCGCAACGGGTAGTGTCCTTGCGGCACCCGCAGTTTTGGCACAGGCGCCGCTTGTTGTAAAAATGCAGACGTCCTGGAACGATGCGAATATCTGGCAGGAATTTGCTCGCGACTATGCGACACGCGTCGAAGAAATGTCGGGTGGCCGCATGAAGATCGACGTGTTGCCCGCCGGCGCGGTTGTTGGCGCTTTTCAAGTGCTTGACGCTGTCAACGACGGCCTGATCGATGCCGCTCACTCTGTTCCGGTTTACTGGTACGGCAAAAACAAGGCGGCGTCCCTGTTCGGCACTGGCCCGGTGTTTGGCGGGTCTGCAACGACGATGCTGTCATGGTTCTACGCTGGAGGCGGACAAGAGCTTTATGACGAGTTGACCCAGCAGATCATGGGACTCGATGTGGTTGGCCGTTTGGGCTTCCCGATGTTCGCGCAACCTTTTGGTTGGTTTAAGGGCGAGGTAAACACGGTTGCCGATCTACAGGGCCTGAAATACCGGACCGTCGGTCTGGCCGCTGACCTGATGTCCAAGATGGGCATGTCTGTGGCGCAGTTGCCGGGCGGCGAAATCGTGCCAGCGATGGAGCGTGGCGTCATCGACGCCTTCGAATTCAACAATCCGTCGTCGGATAAAGACTTTGGCGCGCAGGACGTGGCAAAGAATTACTACCTTTCGTCCTATCATCAGGCTTCCGAGAGCTTTGAGTTCCTGTTCTCACGCACGTTCCTGGAAGATCTGGATCCCGATTTTCAGGCGATCCTGAAATATGGTGTCGAGGCGGCCTCGACCGCGAACACTGCAAAGGCGATGGACCGGTATTCCGCAGATCTACAGTGGTTGCAGAATGACGCCGGCGTAACCGTTCACCGCACGTCGAAGGAAATTCTGGATGCGGAACTGAAGGCTTGGGACGAGTTGATCCCGGAACTGGAAACAGATCCTTTCATGAAAAAAACCCTCGATAGCCAACGCGCTTGGGTCGAGCGGGTGTCCTACTATGAGCTGATGAATTCCCCCGATTACGGTTTGGCCTACGATCACTACTTTCCGGGTAAAGTGAAGCTCTAACTCGGACCAGACGGCCCAATTGAACCTCGACGCTTACTGCGTCGGGGTGCTTATTGGAAATCTACGGGGATATCATGATTTCTTTCATTCGGTTCGCGGATGGTCTTTCGGCGTGGTTCGGCAAGGCCTTTGCGTGGCTTATCATCGTAATGGCGGTCGGCACGGGCTACGAGGTTTTCGTGCGCTACGTCCTGAACAGTCCGACGGCTTGGGCGCTGGATGTGTCCTTCATCATGTATGGCGCTTTGTTCATGATGGGCGGAGCCTACACTCTGTCGCGGGGCGGTCATGTTCGGGGTGACTTTCTGTATCGGCTCTTGCAACCGCGCACGCAGGCGAAGATCGACTTTGTCCTCTATCTTGTCTTCTTTTTCCCCGGCGTCACCGCACTTATCTTTGCGGGTTGGAAATATGCCGCCCGATCATGGCGTTACGGCGAAGTGTCGGCGGCCAGCCCAGCCGGCGTTCCAATCTATCAATTCAAGGCGATAATCGTCGCTGCCGGGTTGCTTTTGTTTGTGCAGGGGATCGCGCAATTAATGCGCTGCATCATCGCGATACGCACGAATGAATGGATCGAAGCCTCCGAGGATGTCTTTGAGACCGAAGACCTCTTGATGCGCGAAGCCAACAAGGCCGAGAAAGATCATTTATCATGACTGACCCTCAAGTCGCCCTAATGATGCTCGGGCTTTTCATTGTTTTTGTTTTTCTAGGATTTCCGATCGCCTTTACGTTGATGGCTATGGGGATCGGCTTTGGCTACTTTGCCTACTTCGATGCCAGCCGGATGTGGCGCGCCTTCGACCGCTTGGACGAAACCGCCAGCACTTGGGATAGTTGGTCCACTTGGATCGAGGGCTTTCTAAATAACCGTATCTTCGATCTATTCGTGAACCAGACATTTACCGTGATGTCGAACGAGGTTCTCACAGCCGTGCCATTGTTCCTGTTCATGGGCTACATTGTGGAACGCTCGAATATCGTCGATCGGCTTTTCACGACCCTGAATATCGCATCAAAGAACCTGCCGGGTTCTATGGGTGTTGCCGCATTGATCACCTGTGCGTTGTTCGCGACCGCCACAGGTATCGTCGGCGCTGTTGTGACACTTATGGGTCTATTGGCACTGCCTGCAATGTTGAAAGCGCGCTATGAACCATCCTTCGCGGCGGGGATCATCTGCGCTGGCGGCACGCTTGGCATCTTGATCCCACCGTCGATCATGCTGATCGTCTATGCGGCTGCGACGAATGTGTCGATCGTTCGGCTCTATGCGGCCGCGCTCCTACCAGGTTTGACACTTGTCGGACTCTATATGATCTATATTGTTGGCCGTTCGATCCTGCAGCCGTCATCGGCACCGCGTCCGACAAAAGACGAAGTGCCCGACTTGCCAATGTTGAAAATACTCTGGCTTATTGTCACTTCTTTCGTGCCGCTGGCTTTCCTGATCTTCGCCGTGCTGGGTTCAATCTTGTTCGGCTTGGCAACACCAACCGAAGCCGCCTCTATTGGCGCGTTGGGCGGTATTCTACTGGCTTTCCTCTACCGGGCGATGACATGGCAGCGGCTGCGCGAAAGCGTATATCTGACCATCCGCACCACCGCGATGGTCTGTTGGCTGTTTGTCGGCTCCTACACCTTTTCGGCGGTATTTTCCTATCTTGGCGGAGAGCAGGTCATCGGCGATTTCGTGGCGGGTCTAGACCTGACGCCGATCCAATTCCTGATCATAGCGCAATTGATCATCTTCCTACTGGGTTGGCCGCTGGAATGGTCCGAGATCATCATTATCTTCGTGCCGATCTTCCTGCCGCTACTGGATGTCTTCGGCATTGATCCGCTGTTCTTCGGCATTCTTGTCGCACTCAATCTGCAAACAAGTTTCCTGACGCCGCCTATGGCAATGTCGGCCTACTACCTTAAGGGCATTGCCCCACCCGAGTTGCGTTTGACGCAGATTTTCAAGGGGGTTATGCCGTTCCTGCTTTGCGTCATCATCAGTATGGTCCTGATGTACGCGTTCCCAGAAATCGTATTCACCCTTCCGGATATGTTCTATGGCCGCTAATTTTAATAAAGATGAGAAGCTCGCGCGCGCCCCAAGCGCCCTGCTGTTGCGTGACAGGTTGGCGTCGGGTGCGATTGATGCTCTGACGCTGGTCGAAAGCTACATCGCCCGGATCGAAGCCCGCGAACCTGAGGTCGGGGCATGGGCTTGGTTCGATCCCGACTTCGCGCGTGCGCAGGCGCGGACGCTGGATGCACATCGGCGTGCCGGGCGACCACTGGGGCGCCTTCATGGGCTGCCTGTCGGGATCAAGGACATCATCGACACCGCCCGGATTCCAACGGAAAACGGCTGCGTGCTTGACGCCGGGCGCATCCCGATACGTGACGCCTATGTTGTGTCGCGCCTCAAGAAAGAGGGCGCGATCATCATGGGCAAGACCGTAACGACGGAGCTTGCCTTCATGCACCCCGGCAAAACAGCGAACCCGCACAACCTTGAGCACTCTCCGGGCGGGTCGTCACAAGGGTCTGCGGCTGCGGTCGCCGATGGTATGGTGCCACTGGCCATCGGCACTCAAACTGGTGGTTCAATCATCCGTCCAGCTTCGTTTTGCGGCATTACCGGATACAAGCCCACTTTCGGAGCGATCCCGCGCAGCGGTATTTTATCGCAATCCCCAACGCTCGATACCGTCGGTGTTTTTGCCAGCGACCCAGAAGGAGCCGCACTGTTGGCTGAAGTGCTGTTTGGTCATGACGAGGCTGATCCAGCGACCCACTACGAACCCGTGCCCGCGCTGGTGAAAGCCACGCAATCGAAACCTCCGCTCGCACCGGTTTTCGCGTTCGTCAAGCCGCCCGGTTGGGAGGACGCCGATCCAGACCTGCATGCAGCATTCGACGAGTTAATTGCGGCTCTCGGCGAACAGGCGTTTGAGGTCGAACTGCCTGATGTCTTCGCGGGGGCTGCCTCCCAGCGGCGACTGATCAATTTCTCCGAAATGGCCTACCAGTACTATCGCTACTGGCGCGATGGTGCAGACCAGTTGGGTGAAGAAACTCGGGAGGCCATCGAGAAAGGGAATGCGGCAGTCGCGCGCGACTATCTTTCGGCCTGCGACATCCCGCGAGTGCTGAATGCGGCATTGGAAGAGATCTTTGAACGATGTGACGCAATCCTGTGTCCATCCGCGACGGGATCGGCACCCAAGGGCTTAGGCACCACTGGCGATCCAATCTTCAACGGACTCTGGACATTGTGCGGGACCCCATGCCTCAGCCTGCCCCTTCTGATTGCCGAAAACGATCTGCCAATGGGCGTGCAAATTGTTGGGTTGCGCGGCAATGACGTGCGATTATTGCGAACTGGGCAATGGCTGTTCGATTGGGCGAGCAATCTGACACCCGGTGATGACAACACGACAGGGAATAAATCATGAACCGCATTCTTGCACTATTCGCGTTTGTCATTTTTGCGGCGTTCCTCGGAATCCTGGCATTCAAGGTGCCCAGCCCGGACCTTGTCATCGTCATCACATTGACTGTGATCCTGGTCGCATATGACTTCATTACCTCGTGCAGCGACAAAAAGGACTGAACTTTGATGTCGAAACCGGTCATTTGGATCACCCGAACGCTGTCAGATGCGACGCTAGAACGCGCACGACGTGACTATGAGGTGATCTGGGATGCTACGGACACACCTGGCAGCGCCGCTGACATCATCTCTATGAGCGCTCAGGTAGACGGTATCATTCCATGCCATTCTGAACATTTTAGCGCGGAAGTCGTGGAACGGCTTGATCCACGGCTCAAGATCATCGCCAACCATTCAGTCGGCGTCGACCATTGCGATCTTTCGGCGCTGCGGGCTCGTGGGATCATCGTCACGAACACGCCTGACGTTCTATCGGATGCGACTGCCGAACTGGCAATGATGCTGATGCTTTGTGCCGCGCGTAAGGCCGTCTCTGGCGACCGCATCGTGCGGTCGGGGGAGTGGGAATCCTGGTCGCCTGCATTTCTTGTTGGTAAGCAGGTTACCGGCGCGCGACTGGGTATAATCGGGATGGGTGGGGTTGGGTGCGCGATGGCGCGCAAGGCCCGCGGTTTTGATATGCAGATCCACTATCATAATCGTAGCCGACTTGCGCCCGATGTCGAAAATGGCGCGATCTTTCATGAGACCCTCGACGGTCTTCTGGCAGTGTCTGATTTCCTGTCGCTCCATTGTCCATCCACCCCGCAAACGGTGGGCATGATGAACGCATCACGGATCGCCCAGCTACCAGCCGGGGCCATTCTGGTGAACACGGCCCGAGGCAGTCTGATCGATGAAGCGGCGCTACTGGCCGCAATCCAATCCGGCCAGATCGCCGCAGCCGGTCTGGATTGTTTTCGCGACGAACCGGGCGGAAATGCAGAATTTTCAGATCATGAGAATATTGTGATGATGCCACATGTCGGTAGCGCCACGGTCAAGACACGCGATGCGATGGGGGCCAAAGCGCTCGACAATCTAGACGCTTTTTTCCGCGGAGACACGCCGCCAGATCTTGTCTGATTACGGCGGCATTTTTGTCATATCGACCTGCGTGATGGGACCGAAAGGGCGTTCTGTCGCAAAATTGCGTCGTGTAGATATGCCGCGACCCGGTTGGCGCTGAAACGATATGCATCCTTCTCTCAAGCTGGGCGCACAAATGGGTATTAACACCGCCACGCCTTAATCACTGAGCCGATCGGTAAAGCCACGCATCTCGAGCGCTTCAGCGTAAGACCGCATGCCTTCCTCCATCGCAGGTCGACGGCATTTACCACCATGCGATCAGAATTCAGGCTGATCCGTCATGCGCGCGCCACTGGAAAAAGACATGCGGTCTTACGGTCTTGCCGTGATCTCAGATTGCGCCATCCCTGAATTTTTCGCGCATGAGCCGGTCCGCCATTTCTAGAACGAGCGCATCCTCGCCCTGCCGCGCGACAACCTGCACTCCGATCGGGCGCCCGGCGCTGTCTTCAAGGACCGGAACGGTACAGCACGGGAAGCCTAGCAGCGACCAGATCCGGCTGAAGGCAGGGTCGCCTGTGCCGCTCTCGAAAACGGGGGCCGCACCGGTTGCAGCCGGTGTCATCCAGACATCTCCAGGCTGGGTCGCGGCCAACATACGTTGTCGGAAGTCTAGCATTGCTGCGCGGTCGCTAAGGCGCTGCGTGGCCGTCTGGGCCGCGCCTTCTTCAATCTGGGAACGTAGCTTGTCCGAAATCTGCGCGGCACCAACTTCAAATTCATAGGCAAGAGCCTCAGAGGCTTCCACCGCCATGATCCGGGCATGGAGTGCAGGGATGCCGCACATCGCCTCGCGAAGCATATCGTTGAAGGGGCCGGCCTCCGTGACGGGAACGCTGGCCTCGAAATCTTGCCAGACCATGTGGAGTTCGGATGTTCCCATTTCCCAGGTCGGTCCTCGCAGGATTAAAAGGCGCGGCACAATCTTTATGCTTCCGGGTTGCAATGCGAGACCTGAGAGAGCCTCGATCGCGAGCGCCGCATCAGGCACCGAACGCGCGAAGGCACCAACCGTATCGAAGGAACGCGCAAAGACGCTCACGCCCCAGGTGTCAACGAGATCGAAGGAGGGTTTGTAACCGACAACTCCGCAGTAGGAGGCAGGGCGGATGATCGAGCCGGAGGTCTGCGTGCCCAAAGCCAGCGGCACCATTCCTGACGCTACTGCAGCGGCTGAGCCAGCTGACGATCCGCCCGGCGTTGCTCCGGGCACGACCGGATTGCGGGTGCGACTAGGCTGGTAGCCCGCGAATTCCGTCGTTTCCGTCTTGCCGAGAATTACCGCACCAGCACGCCGCGCCAGCGCAACAGGCGCTGCGTCAAACTGCGCGGTCCGGTCCGCCCAAATCGGCGAACCGCAGCGCCAAGGCATATCGCGCACCGCGAAGATATCCTTGATCCCAAGCGCCACCCCGTGCAGCGGGCCACGCATGGGGCCAGTATCGAGCGCGCGGGCTTGGGCCAGTGAGCCATCTTCATCAAGGTGCACCCAGGCGCCGACCTCTGCTTCTACCGCCGCACAGCGCTCAAGCCGCGCGCGCAAGGCGCCTTCCGCAGTCAGCCGCCCTTCGGCTATAGCACGCACGGTCGCAACCGCACCTGGCAGATCATCCGCGAAACTCTTCATCGGCTCATCCTTCCCACTGATCCAACGCCGCACGGTAGATTTCAACCGCTTCATTAAGGCGTGACAGCTCAACATATTCGTCGGTCTTATGCGCAAGCGGGCGTTGGTGGCGCGCCGATGAAGACGACACAGAGGATTTCATCGGCGAGTGCGAGCAGGCGGCACGGACGCGTGGCGCATGCTGGAAAAAATCGGGCGCGATTGCGTGGGGGCGTTGCAGTTCGTATCAGATGAGGTGCCCGAGATTGGCGCGCTAGACGGCGAACCCGTATCTGAGGCGCAGATTGCCGATATGCCGCGTAACCTAGCAAGCGCCCCTCTTGGAATGGAAGAGGAGGACGACGTCCGCATTTCCACCGCAGGGGCGCAGGAGAAAACAGCGCAGCTTCGGTATGAGGGCGCGTGGATCCGGCCATCAGGCCTTACTCCAACAACTCATATCGGCTTACAACAATGCCCCCCTTGGTGGGCACGGCACCGAACTGACCAGTAACGCAATCCTAACAATCCGCCGATCCCGTTGACAAAATCGGCGGACGCAGCCAGCCCGTCACCCTGCCCTACCTACGGCCATTTACGAACAGATCGGCCGAAGCGCCGTCCGGCTTGCTCCAATGTGAGATCAACTGAAATACCGCCGCTGTTTGCGCTTGGTTCATTTCGAAGCAACTGGCGGGACATGCGTTGGGGCGGGTTGCGAAGCGTGGTTTTGGGCACCTGCTTGGTTTTCCTCAACTGGCGCACGCCGCAGCGGAGCGAAGTCGTCGGGCGTAATTGTCTCGCGTTCCAACAAAAGTGCTGCACCTGAATCCAGATCGGCACGGCGTTCGGTCAGGATGGCTTTGGCCCGTTCATATGCCTCATCAATCAGTCTGCGCACGGCCAGATCAACCTCGCGCGCCGTCGCTTCGGAATAATCCTTGGTGCTGTTTTCAAGCCGCGAATTGCCCAGCCATTGAAGGTGCTTTTGTTCTAACACAGCCTGCCCAAGCACATCACTCATGCCAAAGCGGGTCACGCATTCGCGCGCGATATCGGTCACTTTGGCCAGATCGTCTGACGCCCCGGTCGAGATTTCGCCAAAGACGATTTCTTCTGAGGCACGGCCCGCCAAAAGCACGACCATTCGGTCTTTGAGATCGCCAAAGGTGATCAGAAAACGATCCTCTGTGGGGCGTTGCATCGTGTATCCCAGCGCCCCGATAGAACGGGGAACAATCGACACTTTGTGAATCGGGTCGGTGCTTGGCAGCGCAGTCGCAGCGAGGGCATGTCCCAACTCATGGTAGGCCACGCGCTTGCGTTCTATCGGGTTGAGGATCCGGGTTTTGCGTTCGGACCCAGCCACGATCCGCTCAACGGCAGCAGTCATGTCGGCTTCGGTAACGTAATCGCCGCCGCGCCGGGTGGCGATGATTGCGGCCTCGTTGACCAAATTGGCCAGATCGGCCCCTGTGAACCCGGTGGTCAGCCCGGCGATGTCATCTAAATTGACTGCGGGATCGAGTTTGACCTTGCGCGTATGCACCTTGAGGATAGCTACGCGCCCCTTATGTTCAGGGCGATCGACAACCACTTGGCGATCAAACCGACCTGCGCGCAACAAGGCGGGGTCCAGAATTTCGGGTCGGTTGGTCGCGGCGAGCAAGACAATCCCGACGCTCGGATCGAATCCATCCAATTCGGATAAAAGTTGGTTCAACGTCTGCTCTTTTTCGTCTCCGCCCCCCATGCCCGACATCGCCGAGCGCGCGCGCCCCAGCGCATCTAGTTCGTCAATGAAGATGATGCAGGGTGCAGCCTTGCGGGCCTGCTCGAAGAGGTCGCGCACGCGCGCCGCTCCGACACCCACAAACATCTCGACGAATTCCGACCCCGAGATCGAAAAGAACGGAACTCCTGCCTCACCCGCGACTGCGCGCGCCAGCAAAGTCTTACCAGTCCCCGGAGGCCCCACCAGCAGAACGCCCTTTGGAATACGCGCCCCAAGTCGGCCGTATTTGTCTTTATCCGCAAGGAACGACACGATTTCCTTCAACTCGGCCTTAGCCTCGTCCACGCCTGCGACGTCCTCAAACGTGACGCCAGTGTCGCGTTCTACATAAACCTTGGCCTTGGATTTGCCGATGTTGATCAGCCCGCCCATGCCTTGACGATCCGCCATCTTCCGAAAAAAGATCGCCCAGAGGCCGAAGAAGAACAAAACCGGGATGACCCAGGACAAAAGCGTCGTCAGCCAGGTTTCGTCCGAGCCGCCTGTGAACTTTACTCCATCGGCTTCGAGTTGCGCGGCGAAACTTGGATCGACCCGTTGTGTGACGAAGTATTGTTTGCCATCCACGGTGGCCTTGAACGCCCCCTGAATTTTACTTTCGGTCACAACAACTTCGGAAATCTTGTTTTCGTTCAGGTAGGTAAGAAATTCGCTGTAATCTATTGTCGCGACTGTACGACTTGCGATCCAAGCCTGAATGAACATTACGCATAAAAAGGCAAAGACAATGTAGCCCAGGTTGAATTTGTGTTTGGATTCCATCGGTAGGGGGCTCCGTTGCGCAAATTGGGGGATAGGCGAGGTTCACCTATCCCCGGAAAGGCTCATCCGACGACCTCAGTAACAGGTATGCCGAGCGCAGTGTAACTATTCAATACGGCTACCCTAGGGCGCAGGAGGTCAGTCGACCGCCTCTTCGACCTGCGGGGTGGGCCGCGAGAAGCCGCGGGTTAGCCAGGTCAGGTAAACCGCCCCCACGACTAACCACGAGAGTCCGAGTTCGATAGCTTGACTATCGAGGCTGCTGAGCAAGTAGAGATTAAAGATTGTTCCCGCTATCGGCACCAGAAGGCCGGTGATGACGCCAGCCCCGCCCAGTGCCGCGCGGTCTCGGACGTAGAGCGCCAGAACTGACAGGTTGACGAAGGTGAAGGCTAAGAAGGCCCCGAAATTGATGAAGGACGTCGAGGTCTCCTCCGTCATCGCCAGCGCCAGAAGGCCGATTACGCCTGACAGCACGATATTGAAAGCCGGCGTGTTGAACCGCGGCTGGAGGTAGCCAAAGACGCGGCGCGGCAGCACCCCGTCGCGACCCATCGCAAAGAGTAATCGCCCCACTGCGGCCTGTGCGGCCAAACCTGCGGTGAATTGGGCCACAACCAGCCCGGTCAGGAACAGCATAGCGAAGATGTCGCCGCCGACCCGTTCGGCGATCTCCATCGCGGCGGCGTCGGGATTGACGAACTTGGTGGTTGGATCGGCCAATTGGGTGAAATAGGCCGCGGCGATGAAAATCGCTCCGCCCAGAAGCGCAACCAGCAGGATAGCGCGCGGCATGGTGCGCCTCGGGTCGATTGTCTCCTCGGTGAGCGTCGTAACAGCGTCGAAGCCAAGAAAGGAATAGGCAGCGATGGCAGCTCCGGAAAAGGCGGCGCTGATCGGCACTGAGGCGTTGAAGAACGGCTTGACTGACATGAGGCCGCCAGCCCCCTGTGCCCCCACGACGTAATAGATGCAGAGCGTGATGAAGCCCAGAACGATCAGCACCTGCATAACCATCAGCACGATGTTCACCCGGTTGGCCAGCGCGATGCCCAGAAGATTTATCCCGGTGGTGATGAGGATGAAACCCAAAATCCAGATCGGGCTCGGGACGCTCGGAAATGCCTGAGAGAGATAGGCGGCACCGATCAGCCAGATCACCATCGGCAGGAAGAAATAGTCGAGCAGAACCGCCCAGCCTACCATGAAGCCCACCGGTGCGCCGATGGCCCGGCCGGCATAGGTATAGGCCGAACCCGCGACGGGAATGGCGCGCGCCATGTTGCCGTAGCTGATCGCGGTCAACATGACGGCACAAAGTGCCAAGAGATAGGCGAGGGGAACTAGGCCCTGGCTGGTCTGGGCCAGCACGCCGTAGGTGCCATAGACAATCATCGGCGCCATGTAGGCAAGGCCGAAGAGCACGACCCCCCATAGCCCTAGACTGCGTTGAAGTTTCCCTTGAGTGGTCTGGCTCTGCATCAGGTCTCCTCCCTGGTTTGATTGTTTCCTCGGTTTTGGTTGGCGCGCGCGGGGTAGGCCCGACAAATAGGCGCTCGACATTTCCCAAGGGACCTGCCGTTTGACTTCCCGACTGTCAGATTGTGCGGTCTGATCAAGCGCTTTGTGCCGCAAAGGGCCCCAGCTTGCGCGGAATTGAACGCGCGTGATGATCCTTCGAACGCTGGTGATCTACGCGACACGCAGACTTCTGGTTTTGCGGCAGCCCGGCGGGGCGAGGAGACGGTTCGCGCTCCGCTCAAGGATCTCGTCGAATGTGCGACCAGCGCTTACACCGATCTGGGCACTGGATCGCTCCCGGCGTGATAAGATTCTTGGCGCGAGGTCAAAACGGCTAGTTCTGGGCCGATTTGTGCGATCAACAGCCATGGGCGAAGCGGCTCATTGCCGGCGGTATGACCGCTCAGTTTGCCTTGTGGGGAGCGAGACCATCTCCTAATTCAAGAGCCTTGAACCATTTGCCTTTTCAAAAACCCATGAGAAATAAGCGAATGTGTTTGGTGTGATTTCCCGAGGGGCTTCAATCAACTGAAATCCGATAATTTCAAGCAAGAAACCCTCGCCTCCTATCCCAATATCAGCAAGGCGCGCTGGTCGAACCGGCTGCGGTGGCGCTGCATGCTGTGCGGATATCGAAACTCAAGGCCGGCGACAGGGCGGCCGTGTTTGGCGCGGACCCAATCGGGCTGCTTGTCGTCGAAGCGCTGCGCGTGGCGGGGGCGGCATAGATCCATGTGGTCGAGCCGTCGGCAGAACGCCGCGCCAAGGCGCTTGAACTCGGCGCAATTTCCGCGATCGACCCGATGGCAGACGATCCGGTCGTAAAAATCCGCGAGGCCACGGGCGGCGTGCATGTGGCCTTTGAGGTGACGGGCGTGCCGCGGGTTCTGCCACAATGCATCGATTGCACGCGCCACGAAGGCCAGACGCTTATTGTCTCGATCTGGGAAGGCGACGCATCCTTTCAACCCAACACGGCGGTGCTCAAAGAGCGTCAGTTGTAAGGCACCATCGCCTATCGCAACGTCTATCCAGCCATGATGGAGCTAATGATGCAGGGCTATTTCAGCGCCGTTAAACTGGTAACAAAACGCATCTCCATCGACGACATCGTAACCTAGGGGTTTGAGGCACTCGTGGTCGACAAGTCGCAAGTAAAGATTCTCGTTAAAGCTCCAGATTGAGCATCCCGTCAGGTAGCTCAGATAGGCCGTGCGCCACTTGGGTCCCTCGGGTTCCGTTCTCTTCTTCAAGGTCGTTTATGGCCTGCATTGCCAGCTTGTCGAACTGGGCATGACTGCATCGTGGTCGCCCCTTCGCTCATTCCCGTAAAGTGGGTGATCGGGTGAAGACGGACCGCCGCGTCACGGTGATCCCATCGGCCGATCTGCTCGAGGTGCGGATGGATCTGACGTCGTCGAATCTGAACTACCGACCGCAAAAGCTGATCGCGGCGGTGTTGAAGGCACTGGGGTGACGCCGAGTTGCTACTGCCCCTAGCCCTCGCGTCCAGCGCGCAGTGCCACACGAAACGCGCCGGGCTGTCGGTCGGTCCATTTCAGAAAGGCACGGTGAAAAGCGCTGGGTTCGCTATAGCCCAATTCCCCCGCGATATCGGCCACGCTCAAATCGCCTGCCAGCAATTCTTGTGCGCGTTGGCAGCGCAGCTCGTCCTTGATTGCAGCAAAGCTTTGCCCCTCACGCCGCAGGCGGCGACGCAGGGTGGCAGGGCTCAGTTCCAGCGTCGCTGCTAGCGCATCAAAACTGGGCCATAGCGGCGGCTGGCAGTCTCGTAGCTGATCGCGCACCGTCGCACCCAGCCCCACATCATGGCGATGACGCACAAGGATATTTGCCGGTGCCCCGCGCAAAAACACCTTTAATGCCTGTTCCGATCGGTTCACCCTCAGAGCCAAATAGCTCGCGTCGAAAGTGAGCCTATGAGCCGGCGCATCGAAACGCACGGGCGCCCCAAAGAACTGTCGGTAATCGACGCGATTCTCGGGCGCGGGACAGGCGATATCGACCTGTCGCAGCGGGATTTGACGCCGAACCAGCCAGCAGGCCAGCCCCATTAAGATCAGCCAATAGGTGCGATAGGCAAAGGCCACACGCGGCTGCCCGGCATCGTTCAGGAAAATCTGTGCCTCACCGTTCTCGACCCGTAACTCCCCGCGCGGATCTTCGAGCAATAAGTTAAGAAACCGCAAAGCGCGGCGCAGGCCACGCTCCAGATTCGGGGCATGCAGCACGGCGTGGCACATCAGGGTAAAACTTCCCGGGCGCATCGGGCGTGCGGCGAGGCCGAAAAGCTCATCTCCGGCAGCCGCCGCCATTACCGTCCAGAGCCGCCCATACTCTTCACTGGTAACTGGATCGGTCACCGGATCGGGCAGCCCCGCCGCAGCCAAAAGTTCGCCAGAGGCAAAGCCTTGAGCGCGCAGACACGACAGCGCGTCCTCGACAAAACCGGGCAGGATTGTGCGGCGTTCGATGATCTACTCCAAGGGCATGGTAAAATCGATCATCAATTTAGACCTCAAATGTCATTGTTTGCAATGCCAGGACAGTTACACTTTCCGCCTAACGGTAGCTTGGCCCGATCATGCCCGGCCGCCAAGGGAGGAGATTTTCATGACAACACCCGTGACCGCGGGTCGGCCCGGCTATGCCGAGGCGATGGCCCAGTTTTCCCTCGAAAACGCCAAAAAGTTGCTTAGCGGCGATCTGGAGGCGGGGCTTAATGCCTGCGTTGAATGCTGCGATAGACATGTGGCCAGCGGACGCACCGCTCTGACTTGGATCGCTGCCGACGGGCGAATCGAAACCTACAGTTTTGCCGATCTGCAGGCGATGGCGGCGCGTGCCGCTAATGTGTTCTCGGAGGCTGGCGTGCAGCCGGGCGATGTGGTGTCTGGCCTGCTCACACGCACGCCCGAACTGATGGCAACAATTCTGGGCGCATGGCGCGTCGGCGCGGCCTATCAGCCGTTGTTTACTGCGTTTGGCCCCAAGGCAATTGAGCAGCGCCTAACCACCAGCCGTGCCCGCCTCGTCGTGACCGACAGCGCCAATCGCGCCAAGCTCGACTCGGTGCCCAATGCGCCGCAAGTGGCGCTGGTGCGCGCCCCCGGCGCCGATCTGCCACGCGGCGATATCGATCTGCGCGCCGCGATGGCCGCAGCAAATCCCGACTTCACACCGGTCATGCGGCTAGGCTCCGACCTCATGCTGATGATGTCCACCTCAGGCACAACCGGTGCCCCGAAGGGCGTGCCGGTACCGTTGCGCGCGATGATGTCCTTTGCCATCTATATGCGTGACGCAGTGGAGTTGCGCGAAGACGACACGTTCTGGAATATTGCCGATCCCGGTTGGGCCTATGGGCTTTATTATGCCGTGACGGGGCCTCTGGCCTTGGGGCGTGGCACAACCTTCTACGAGGGTGGGTTTAGTGCCGAGACGACCTACGATCTGATCGAAAAGTTAGGGGTGACGAACCTCGCAGGATCGCCCACCGCGTTTCGACTTTTGATCGCCGCTGGCCCCGAGGCCGCCGCCCGCGTCAAGGGCAAGCTGCGCGCCGTCAGTAGCGCGGGCGAGCCGCTGAACCCCGAGGTGATCCGCTGGTTCGAAAAACATCTGGCGGTGCCGATTCACGACCATTATGGCCAGACGGAACTGGGCATGGTGGTCAACAACCATCACGGGTTGGAACATCCGGTGCGTCCGGGGTCAGCCGGGTTTGCCATGCCGGGCTATCGGGTCGCGGTGCTGGACCCCGAGGGGAACGAATTGCCGACCAACCAGCCCGGAGATTTGGCTGTCGATATCGCCCGCTCTCCGCTTTTGTGGTTCACCGGCTATCACGGCAAACCCACGCCCGAGATTGCGGGCGGCTATTATCGCACCGGCGACAGCGTGGAGTTTGCCGCCGACGGATCGCTCAGCTTCGTTGGGCGTGCCGATGACGTTATCACCTCTTCGGGGTATCGGATCGGCCCTTTCGACGTGGAAAGTGCGCTTCTCGAACATCCCGCCGTGATGGAAACTGCGGTAGTCGGCGTGCCCGACCCCGAGCGAACCGAAATCGTGAAAGCCTTTGTCATCCTGAACAAAGATGTGCAGGGCAGCGATGCGCTGGCCGAGGAATTGCGGCTGCATGTTAAGACGCGCCTTTCGGCCCATGCCTACCCGCGCGCCATAGATTTCGTAAGCGAACTGCCCAAGACCCCAAGCGGTAAAATCCAGCGTTTCCTGCTGCGTCGCGCGGAAATCGCTAAACACGATACAGTCTGAGAAGGAACGGAAATGCAAATCGAAGACAAAGTTTTCCTTGTCACTGGCGGGGGATCGGGCTTGGGCGCGGCGGTCGCCGAAATGATCGTCGGCGCAGGTGGCAAGGCAGTTCTGCTTGATGTGAATGCCGAGGCCGGAGCGGCCAAGGCGGACGCACTAGGGTCGAATGCGCGTTTCGTGCAGACCGATGTAACGAGCGACGCCGAAGGGCAGCGCGCGATTGCGATGGCGCTTGATACCTTTGGGCGGATCGACGGACTGGTCAATTGCGCCGGGATCGCGCCGGGCGAAAAGATCGTCGGGCATGATGGCCCCCACAAGCTTGAGAGTTTCGCCCGTGCGATCTCGATCAACCTGATCGGCACGTTCAACATGCTGCGTCTCGCCGCTGATGCGATTGTCAAACAAGAGCCCGACGCGACGGGTGAACGCGGCGTGATCATCAATACCGCCTCAATCGCGGCGCAGGACGGGCAAATTGGTCAAGCGGCCTATGCGGCATCCAAGGGCGGCGTTGCCGCGCTGACCCTGCCCGCTGCGCGCGAACTTGCGCGTTATGGCATCCGGGTCGTGACCATCGCGCCGGGCATTTTTGGTACACCGATGATGGCGGGGCTGCCACAAGAGGTGCAGGACAGTCTCGGGGCATCGGTTCCGTTTCCACCGCGTCTTGGCAATCCGGCGGAATATGCCTCGCTGGTGGCCGAGATTCTGCGCAATCAGATGCTCAATGGTGAGGTTATCCGCCTTGATGGCGCGCTGCGTATGGCGGCGAAGTAAACGTATTGCGGGAGATTTAAGATGAGTGATCAAGATCCGATTGTAATCGTTGGAGCTGCGCGCACCCCGATGGGCGGGTTTCAGGGCGTCCTGTCTGGGGCGAACGCACCCGATCTGGGCGCGACTGCCATTCAGGGCGCGCTCAACGATGCCAATGTTGCGCCCGAGTTGATCGAAGAAATCATCATGGGCTGCGTTCTGCCTGCTGGGCAGGGACAGGCCCCCGCGCGTCAGGCTGCGTTGGGCGCTGGTCTGCCGCTTGGCTCTGGTGCCACAACAGTTAACAAGATGTGCGGCTCGGGCATGAAAGCGGCGATGCTGGCGCATGATCTGTTAGTCGCTCAAAGCGCCGAGATCATCGTGGCTGGCGGGATGGAGAGCATGACCAACGCGCCGTATTTGCTGCCTAAGATGCGCGGCGGGGCACGGCTCGGTCATGGGCAGGTGATCGATCACATGTTTCTCGACGGGCTGGAGGATGCCTATGATAAGGGCCGCCTGATGGGCACCTTCGCCGAGGATTGCGCGCAAACATATCAGTTCACCCGCGAAGCGCAGGATGCTTATGCGATCAGCTCCCTCGAACGCGCGCAGGCCGCGATTACCGAAGGCCGATTCAAGGCCGAGATCACGCCGGTGACAGTAAAAACCCGGCGCGGTGAGATCATCGTGGATACCGACGAACAGCCCGGCAATGCGCGTCCCGAAAAAATCCCGCAACTCAAGCCCGCGTTCCGCAAGGATGGCACTGTGACAGCGGCCAACAGTTCCTCGATCTCGGACGGGGCGGCGGCGCTGGTGCTGATGCGCGCCTCCAAAGCCGAGGCATTGGGCCTGACACCGCGCGCTCGAATCGTTGGCCATGCGACCTATGCCGACAAACCCTCGCTGTTCTCGACTGCGCCTATCGGCGCGATGCGCAAGCTGTCGGCCAAGACCGGTTGGGATCTAGCCGATGTCGATCTATTCGAGGTGAACGAAGCCTTTGCCGTGGTCGCAATGGCAGCGATGCGCGATCTGGATCTGCCCCATGACAAGGTGAACGTGAATGGCGGGGCTTGCGCGCTCGGCCATCCGATCGGTGCGTCAGGCGCGCGGGTGATGGTAACGCTACTGGCAGCGATGGAGGATCGCGGCGTGAATCGTGGCGTTGCTTCGCTGTGTATTGGCGGGGGCGAAGCGACCGCGATTGCCATCGAGAGGATTGCGTGATGCTGCTGAACGAAACACACGAACAGATCCGCGATGCGGCGCATGATTTTGCCCAAGGCCGCCTTGCGCCCGGCGCAGCACAACGTGACCGGGACCACGCTTTCCCACGGGAACAACTTACCGAGATGGGCGAGCTGGGCTTTCTCGGGATGCTAGTGCCCGAAGACTATGGCGGGTCCGAGATTGGCATCACGGGCTATGCGCTGGCACTAGAGGAGATCGCGGCAGGGGACGGCGCGTGCTCGACCATCATGAGCGTGCATAGTTCGGTTGGCTGCGTGCCGATCCTGCGCTTTGGCACTGACGAGCAGAAACGTCGCTTCTTGCCAAAACTGGCGAGTGGCGAATGGATCGGTGGTTTTGCCCTGACCGAACCGCAGGCGGGATCGGATGCCTCGGCGCTCAAAACGCGCGCCCGCCGTGACGGCGATCATTATGTGATCGACGGGGCCAAGCAGTTCATCACCTCGGGGAAAAATGGCGATGTGATCATCGTCTTTGCCGTGACAGATCCGGCGGCGGGCAAGAAAGGCATTTCCGCCTTCATCGTGCCCACCGACACCTCCGGCTATCAAGTCGTCACGGTCGAGCACAAACTGGGCCAGCACAGTTCCGACACCTGCGCGTTGGTCTTTGACGGAATGCGCGTGCCCGTCGAAAACCGGCTGGGCGAAGAGGGCGAGGGCTACAAGATCGCGCTGGCCAATCTTGAAGGCGGGCGTATCGGGATCGCGGCGCAATCGGTTGGCTTGGCGCGCGCAGCCTTTGACGCGGCTCATGCCTATGCGGGCGAACGTATCACCTTCGGCAAGCCAATCATCGAGCACCAGGCAGTCGCTTTTCGCCTTGCCGACATGGCCACGAAAATTGCGGCTGCGCGCCACATGGTGCTGCACGCAGCGGCCCTTCGCGAAGCAGGCAAACCCTGCCTGACCGAAGCGTCGATGGCCAAGCTGTTTGCGTCCGAAATGGCCGAGGCGGTGTGTTCGGCGGCGATCCAGATCCATGGCGGTTACGGCTATCTGGCCGATTATCCCGTCGAGCGGATTTATCGCGATGTGCGCGTGTGCCAGATCTATGAGGGAACCAGTGACGTGCAACGCATTGTCATCGCGCGCGGACTTTGAGCACAGCGGGAGGCCCCCCCATGAGCCAGAAAAAGCAGATGTGTGCGCAAGAGAAAGCATAAGTCTGCGCAAAGTGTGTCAAGATCCTTCTTTGGCCTTTGAATGCCTTGTTGGGCTCTGAAATTTCTCTTCTGAGCAGCGAAGATGACAGAATAATTTGTTCTGTCGTTTTCGCTTTCTTTCACGGAATAATTTTGAGTTAAGACTGCAGACTGGCGCTGATGATGTAACCGCCCTCCGACGGCATCGATGTGCCAAGGTGGGTCTGCGATGATCCACAAAGGAGGACGGTCATG
>NZ_JBLXEM010000029.1:0-28138 GCF_048263065.1 Thioclava sp. | reverse complement strand
TCCTCTTGATGCAAGGCAAGGCTTGCCCCTATAAGCGGCCGAGTGCTCCCTTAGCTCAGCTGGATAGAGCAGCCGACTTCTAATCGGCAGGTCGAGGGTTCGAATCCTTCAGGGAGCGCCATTTGCATGTCCGCTTGCCAATGGAGCATAAGCGTGCAAATCGCCGCTATTCGATGCAAATGACTGTCAATAGATTTGTTTGGTGCATTCAGAAATTTTAGCCGAGCGGGAACGGCCCAAAGCTGCCGTCCTGTAGGACCTCAGATGCCGCAATGCAGTTTCCCCGAAGCAGACCTTGATTGTCAGGGCGCAAACGGTAACAGAGCGTAGATTGTATCGGCGGCTTTGTAAGCTAACCAAACAAATATTCCGCCAAGTGCAATTCGATGTCGGAGGCTTTTGTCCTTGTTTTCAGCTAAGACATTGACTGGAAAAGCCCATTTTATGTAACCGGACAAAAATCGGTACCCCAAGATAACAATGCCAAGCGAATATAAGAAGAACGCCCAGCGAAATGCTTCCAGATTGCCGCCAACCGGCAGCCAGCGCTCCATATAGTGTGTGGCAATGACTAAGCCTGCCGGCAGAGCGACCAACCACACCCCCATATCGTATGCAAATGATCGATGTATTGCCGCATACCATGTGCGGTGTTTGGCGAGTTTGGTGTCAACAATTTGCAGCGCAGCTTTATAGAACGTCATGTCATCGGCACGTACCGTCACGTTACTGGAGTTAGGCGTCGGTTCAGACAGCACAGAGAACGGATCCAAAAGTGGTGGTTTAGAAAAATCCAAGTCAACTTCAATTGTGTTCTGAGGCCTAGAATCTTGCGAATGCCGCTGCCATGCGGTGATATTGTTGAAATAGATTTTTTGGATCGGGTGCGGGAGGTTGTCGCTTTCAAAAACTTCCGCATTTTCGCCGTACAACTGCTGGTCCTGATCGCCTAAGATCGAGATTGTGAGGCAGAATGCATCCTCGAGTAAAAAATCCTTGTAGCGTCCCCACTCCTCACCAGACATCTTTGGATCGGTAGGCAATCCAGAAATAATGTTTTCGCCAAACTTGCGATTGATTATGCTAAGCTCCTGATAAAGCGCCTTCACATCATCAAGGCCTAGGCTGAGCCCGCGAGCTGATATCCTTCCTTCAAACCAGCCAACCGGTGTTCTCTTCGGTGGGAGGTCCTGTTTGATCTGAATTTCGTTAGATTCTTTTTCCATACTTCAACATATAGTGAGGCATCGCCTGAAGTGCACTACCGCTATGAAACGAAACGACCCTTAGCGGTCATTGACGCACCTCGCGACTGAAGTCCGCAATGGGCCCAATTCTACAGACCGAGCAGTTTCAGTAATCCGCAGCCCCAGCGAAATCGAGCGAGAACGGGCTAACACTTCGTTGCCTTTCAGTTACCTTCGTTGGAAGCTCGTTGCTAACCCGGACCGATGCACATCGTCACTTTTTTACTGCTTTGGGAGGCACAAATTCCATACTAAATTCTGGCTCACCAACGAGGCTTTCAAGGTCACCTGCTGATAAAAGATAGCGAAACCCCCAAGGGCTGAGGGTTAACAGGCCTTCGCGATTAATCTCAGCTTCTCGTTCATCCCACAAGCCACGTGCCTCAATGTCATTCAAGAGCTCGGCAAACTGGTCTTGCGGCAGGTCGATTTCAGACGGCTCAAAACCTTGGTCAAGGAAGTCAATGTTCGAGGTCACGGGGCAGCCACTCATTCTGAACACGACCATGATGCGGCCACCAAGATACTTATTGATCGCTTCCTGCACTAAATACTCTGGCGAGGTGACTGGCCCGGGTGAAGAGCAGCTGATAGAAAATGACCCTGTTTTGGAATCAAAACCGACCGTGTGGGGCATTGGTGGGTTTGCGCTAAAGCGTCCGATGATCTCTTGTGGTGGATCATATGACTGAACCGCAGACGTTCTAAGCATTTTAAGGGTTTCGAAGAATGCCAGACCGATGCCAACAAGGTCAAACACTTCGGAGTACTCTATGCGCGTCGCGTTTCCACCGTTCCTTCGGCGCAGACGCAACCCATCATTCCATAGGATATAGTCGGAGTGATACATCCCATTGCGTACATCGTCACGGAAGACATTCTCTAGAGCCGACGATAATCCTATCATACCGATCTTCCGAGCATGGGTCGCCAAATCGCGGAACGTGGCATTTGCG
The DNA here is from genome assembly GCF_048263065.1 of Thioclava sp. NCBI lineage: Bacteria > Pseudomonadati > Pseudomonadota > Alphaproteobacteria > Rhodobacterales > Paracoccaceae > Thioclava > Thioclava sp. Next base: position 25,935 of record NZ_JBLXEM010000029.1, on the reverse strand, counting down.
TTTGGTCCAATAACGCGTTTGGGATTCTTCCTCACTCTCACCAAGTCCTGAAAGGGCCAAAGGTTGTATGGGGCACCTTCCACTATGCCCATCATATTCTTTAGGGTTTCATACACGCCACCCGCCTCAGATAACTGACTGTAAAGAAGCAGAATTACTCTTATGTCAGCGATAGATTCTACTGGGCCCGCAGCCAATCGCCCGCTCAACTCCGCGTACACTTGTTCTGCTGTAATCGTGGTGGACCAACCAGCATCCTGTGCGCCCCGAAATTCGCCACTGAGCGACCCCGCAAAATCGAGTTCGCTCATCTGGCGAACAAATTTGAAGAGAAGCCCCATCTGTCGGGCTGTTTCATTTGCGAACGTAATTGTGTTTTCCATCGGGATGCCGAACCACCAAGTTTTGATAGGAGCATGATTTAAAATTAACTCGTAATGCCTACCTAGTCTGCTGTCCCAGACAAAAGTGCAACATACCACCTATGACCGGCTTTAACTCGCCTTTCTGGAACCAGCGCAGAATTACAAGAAACCAAGCAGGAGCAACGAATGGCAGCAAAGCCCGGCACGCTTGCCCCATCCGAAACCGGCGATTATCAAACCCAAGGACCCTCGTTATGACAGAGGGACGACGGGGGCAGGTAATGAGTAAGGAGTGTGTGGCATGATAATTACGGTTGCCTTTGATGTGAAGAATTATGTCGAGGTTATGGAAGGTTGGCCGCTCAAGCAGGAGAACATGACCTTCTTTTTGGAGCGGGAAGGCAATGTTCTAAAGAGGGTCTGCCTCTCATTTTCTGGCGTGGGTGTTGAACATGCTCCAAGCCTTACACAGCCGAGCGGAACAAGCGGGAGCGCGAATCTGAAAATAAACGATGGTGGCTACGCTGCCTTGGCGAGAAAGAGGATCATGAACTGGCAAGCGGTTGTTAGCGGAATTCAGGTCGTTAACTTGGACTACGATAGTTTTGAGATGCAGTTTCACGCTGAGGATATCGAAGAAGAGTCTCGCATTCACTTAAAGTCATTCAAATCTAGCTATGATCAAGCACTCAATTCTGCCTGCGATTTTGAGCAGATCGGGAGGGCATTTTGTGCTAATCCGATCACAGATGATCGAATAGAATCGACGTCTCATTATCGCGAAGGCCGGCTCGCGTTCGAAGCAGGGCGATATGTAGATGCCTATAACAATATGTTCTTGTTCTTGGAGACCAGATACTGCGACGGAAAGACTAAGACGGCACAGCAGGTTGAATTGCTATCAAATAAGCAAGCTTTGTGCTTGAGCATCGAGGAAGCTGCTGTAGAGCTTTCAAAGTCTAACCAAAACGGCAAAAATGAAAAGTTTGATCTGTTTAATTCTAACGCCAGTGTTCGAGATAAAATTAAGGCCCTTGTCCTTCTTCGAGGAAAGCTCCGACACCATTCTCTCAAGAGTCCCTATCGGTGGGACCCAAATAAGCAAGACGAGCACAAGGGCGAAGCACGGTTTTTGATCGCTGTTGTACATAACATCGTCATAAAGGAATCTTTGGAAGATATTTATGCTTCGGAACCAGTTAAGAAATTCCGGGAGCAATCGGTTAACAGCGGAAATGAAATCAAAATAAAACTCACAACTCACCGACTGAAAAACGAACGAGCGCTAGCGCTCGACATGAGCTACCCAACTACAGTTGTTTCTAGCCTGCTATGTGTGAATACGGTCCGGTATGCGATTGAGGCATGTGAAAGGGACGGACAGCTCGCTGACACGACTAAGTTTGAGGCTGTCCACAGTGGACGAGATTTAGAACTGTTCTCCTTAGATTTTGATGTTTGGGCGTATACAACAACACGAGAAATAGAGACAAAGAAGCCAATTGAATTCATCCGTTGCAGTTTTGAGCGGTCTCAAGCTGCGTTGATAACTAGGCACGAATTTTCGATTCCGTGTCAGGGGGATAGACTCACTATTTTGGATGTTTGGAAACTATTGAAACGCAGCTTCGATCATATCGAGCACAAAGACCCCACTACGCGAGTAATGAGTCTGAAGCTCCTCATTAACGAAGGCACAAAATCGATTGTCACTTATCGCGTCGGGGCACTGGCGAGAAATTAACTGTGACCTAAAGGGAGCTGCTCAGCCAAGGCCTGTGTTTCCAGCAGTAGTTTGTTGCGACGGATATCGCCAACCCTGCTTGCGGCAGCATCTACTATTTTTGCCATCAGAGTTTTATGTTCGTTCAATCCGTTTTTATGTAGAGCTGCCATTGATGCATGACGCAACGAAGTCCGCATTCCGCCATTCATGTCGCGCACCTTTAGCGGCCATGAAATTGAAAATATCCGCCCGAATTCCGCTTCTGGACCCTAATAAAAACGACGAGATTGCCTTGCCGTGCGAGCTTTAAACTAGATAACTTTTGATTGAACCTAGGCTTGATTGCAAACTTTAAAACGGTAGTCTAATCCCATGTTCCGTCGAGTTTCTTATGTAGCCCTATCGGCCGTCCTTTCAGGCCTAACTGCCGCGCCCGTATGGGCCCAGAGTTTTTTTGGCGGGCAAGACTGTGCGATTATCGCGGCCTCTAGATCGACTCTGTTGGAGGCCCGTCAGTGGATTTATGAGAACAACTTTGAAGACCAAGCTTATGTCTACCTAAGTCAGAATGGCTGGTATGCTATCGCCCTCGGCTTGGTCGCAAAATCTGAATCTCGGGCTGTCATTGATAGAAGCGTTCGGCTGGGCAGTCTGCCGTCAGATGCTTACTGCTCCACAGGGTCTCAGTATATCCAACAGGTGGATTGGAGGTCTGGGTCATCACAGCCGGTAGGATCACCAACGGACTTGTGGTCTGAGTTCGATGCGAGACCGCTTACAAAATCAGAGAAGAGGTTCCTGCAAGCCGGGCTGGCCCATGCTGGGCACTATGCAGGTCTGCTAGATGGTGTCTGGGGGCGAGGTAGCCAGGCATCCTTAGAGTCCTACTCCCGAAAGGAGCATAATCGAGAGCCTTTGAACTCTGATGCAGCCTTCTTAACCATGACTTTTGTTGTAGACATCGACGAAGGCGGGTGGCGGCCGGTGGTTCTTGACAGGTTGGGCATGAATGTCGCTATGCCGACAAGCCTGATGACCGTAACGGATCAATCTGGGACGTCCACAGCTTGGAAGCACAATCACAAAGAGCTGTACGTGGTCACCGGAAGGTATAGCTCAGACTTTCTTGCGAAGCACCATGACTTCGTTGAGAGCAATGCTTCCTTTCGTGATGAAGTTTATAAGGTTCGCGACAATACGCGTTGGGTAACTTCTTCGAAGAACAGTAAGGGGTCGTCCTACTCAAGAAGCGAGTACATCAATGGTGCTTGGTCAACGGTATTCATTACCGGGGATGCCAGAAGCGAGCCTGAGTTGGGACTTATGATCTCTAGCATTTCCACCGAGCGGGCAACCTCCCTTGTACCTCCTACGGATGGTGTACTGCTGCGCAATGCGAGACTTCTGCTTGAAGAAATGAAGGCTTCTGAGAATACCGGCACTGGGTCAGGTGAGGTTGGGGTTTCAGAAGAGCGCCGCAGACAGCCCGCTGCACCCAACAGGGAGCCATCTGATGCGTCTGGGACTGGCACAGGCTTCCTTATCAATACTGAGGGTGTGTTGCTGACGAATGCCCATGTCGTTGATGGTTGCTCCTCGATCAAGGTGAACGGGCATCAGGCAAATCTGTTGGCTTCCAGCAATACCTTCGATCTCGCCGCAATCTCAGTACCAGGCGCACCCCTTGGAGAGCCGCTGCAGTTTTCTACCAAGAGCGCTGGGCTGAATGCGGACATTACAATCGCAGGGTATCCGTTGCATGGTTTGCTAGGGGGCCTAAACGTCGGGCGTGGTTCGATCTCTGCCCTGAAAGGCTTGAGGGGCGACGAGATCAACCTTCAGATTTCGGCTCCAGTCCAACCTGGCAATAGTGGTGGCCCAGCAGTGGATAGGTTTGGCAATGTAGTGGGTGTTGTGGTTTCTAAGCTTGATGCGGTGGAAATCGCAGACCTGACAGGGGATATCGCTCAGAACGTCAATTTCGCTGTCCGTGGGGATCTGGCAAAGGTCTTCTTGTCGTCAAACGGGATCGCATTCTTAGAAGCGAAGGGAGACGACCCTATGGATGGAGAAGCTATCGCTCAACGCCTGCAGCAAGCCACACACCTGGTTCAATGCTCCGGCTAAAGGCTAGCTTTTTCGGCAATCCCCCAAAATTAAGGGTCTTTGACGGTAGAATTTTATCGAATGTTGGAAAAGGAAATTTTTACGAAGGCAAAACTAAGCCTCAGAAAGCACCCTCTCGACATCTTTGCGGAGATAGAGGCGGCCGAAATTCTTTCCTTTCGGTGAAAAGGGCTTAACATTCTCTACTTCCAGGTTCTTTAGCAGTGTGCGCCGATACCTTCCAAACTTTCGCTCCATAGTGGCAGGAGTGAAAAACTTCTCATGAAAGGATTCTACATCCTCGAGTGAAACGTAGAGTTTATCACCGCTCTGAGATAGGATGCGTGTCCCAGATGCGTAGCCAGCTGCTGCCAAACTCTCAAACCAACCCTGATCTCGCATTCCTACAGAACGGCCAAACGCAGCCGCTGTAATCAAATCAGTGCTGTTTAAAGCAGATATAGATTTTCTAAGCTCATCTATTTCAAATTTCGAAACCCTAAAAGCGGCGTAACCTCTCAAATCGTGGCATTTTCCCAAGCGAATACTACGGTCACGGATGGCGGCAATAATTGTCTCAACACTTAATCTCGTACGATTCTTTGACTGCGAAACGCCTTCCCATCGATCTCCGAATGATCCAACCGGGACACTCAACTCCTCCAGTTCTTCGACAAGTTGAACACCATCGTGCAAACGCCATGGCGCTTTTATCTTAGGGTTACCGATAAAAGGCTTCAATATACCACTGTCGACCAAAGACCGGAACTCCGACCGCGTCATATTCATCGCAGCGCACATCTCTGCAGGCCCAACCAGCTTAGGAATCTCTTCCAAGAACTTTTCGTAAAGGCCTGCGCTAAAAGTTTTCCGAGAATTGGGAGAATCAGCACTATCGGAAATAGCCCCACAGTCAATTAGTAATTCCTGCATCAACTTAGGTCCAACATTTGCTTCTTTTGCCGCAGTCACCACAGAGTGAAGGCGGCGTTCAGGCTGAACGTATCCTAGAACAGTATCGCCTTTCGCGACCGGCCAGACGTCAATAATACAGTCCCGCAAGATCTTTCTAAAAGGTTGAAACTCGTCTTTAAGGAGATGGGCTCTCCCTAGATCGGTGTAAAGTTGGCCGAATGCCTTTTGTGGTTCATCCTGATTTCCATCCGCTCGGACAGATAAGCCAAAGAGTACTTCCCGTATCGCTTCCTCGCCGTGTTTGGCAGCATTAAAACCTTCTGCCTGAGCAGATCGGTATGCCTCTTCATCCTTCAAGTCCGATATATTTTTGAAGCCCAACATTTGCGCTCCAAGTAGCCGGCAAAAGGTCGATGAGGCGTAGAGTGAGTGGTTTGCCAACCACGTTTCATCGCTGCCATTGGCAAGTCGGCCATCTAACCAATGTTCAAACGATGAGGGATCCACCTGCAGATGGTTAAATCGGCGTTGGGCAATATCGCTTACTATATCGCCAAAGCGGGACTGGAGGTCGAATCTCTCGACGGGGCGAGCAAATTCCCATAGGGGCACCAAAGGACGATGATGAGACAGGCAAATGCGTACTTCCCTCAACCCCCAGTGACCACGCAAGTACATGCGGGTAAGTGGGCTCTTCGTGCTAGCCTCAATATCCTCTCGCAAACAACTAGGGCAACCACGTACTATTGGATTACGCAAAGCACGAGAGACGAATGTTTCACCCCTGAACTTCATTTGGACGTCCCCGATACTGTAACCTGTCCAAGAACATAGTTCTGAGATTTGGGTATCGCTTAAACCACCACACCTGGCGAGCGCTTGCAAAGCACCCTTTTCCAGACTGACGATTTTTTTCAACGAAAAGCCCATGTCTAGGGCAAAGTCTGCTGCAGGCACCCCATTAGCTGCGGAAATTCTAGCTAAAAACGATGGAACTGTCTCCCGGGGACTAGGAGCTGGGCGCAGAGGAAGTGGTGTGGACACAGCTAAGTAAAGTACTTTAAGGGACGGTTGTAGGCAAATATGCTCCAGTCCGACGCCAAAGTCTATGAGCTCGTCAATCTAATCATCACTGCGATCATTAGCTAAGGCTATACCCTAAGATGACAAAACCGCCGGCGGCGCTCGCCGCCGCTTTTGCCGCCTCCCACGAGAAGCCATTTGGGCGAGACACAGCGAATGGCTGCTGTCAGCACCTCCAAGACATTTGCACAGGGTGCGGCGAGAGCCCGGGCGCCGCCATGGAGGGCGGAATGCAGACATTCGCTGCGGTTGTGAATTCGCTGCCACTGATCGTCAAAAAGCAGACCTACAAACTGACGTTTGGGTCCATTATTCAAAACAGTAATAAGAAAAATCTTCCATAAGGTTAAATGTTAGACCCCGCAAACTCCGCTTCTAAGTAGGGAAAGGTATTGCCAACACAACTTAAAGTAAGCAAGTTAGCTTCGATCACCTGACCTTTATTATGAAGTAGTCGATTTTCAATAGGGAGCGAAATCATTAATTCAGTGAGATCAATTGACCTACGTCTTGTCGATGACCTCGTGGATTTCGTCCGAGGACCCGGTTTCGTGTTAGATTTTTCTGATACAAGTTTCGCTGACTTTTTTTCGACGGAACTCAAGATTAACATCGATGAAGCTAAATACGCTGTGAGAGGAAGCTCCAAAGGGAAACGACTCCGCTACTTTTTGCAGAATTGCGACAATGCTACGGCTATCCAAACTCTCTCTGCGCTGTGGGAGTATCGCACTGACTATTTGGCAAGAAGCGGTGAAGATGAACCAGTGAAAAACGTAGAGGCCCGGTATCGAAGCCTATTAGACCGCCTTTCAGCCACTGGTGCCAAAAAACCTAAGGACAAAGAAATTGACCCGGCTCCAGAGATAGATCGCATCAATATCGTAAAGATCAAAACAGACCTGATGCGAGTCACTTCACTCAGCCCCCAAGAGCGTGGGTTTGCTTTTGAAAAGTTTCTTAAAAACTTGTTCGATGTATACGGACTAAAGGCGCATGCGTCGTTTCGACTTCAAGGCGAACAGATAGACGGCAGTTTCCAATTGGGGAGTGAAACCTATCTTCTGGAAGCAAAGTGGCAAGGAAAACCCACTGGGGTCGCTGATCTGCATGTGTTTCATGGCAAGATCGAGCAGAAGGCTGCTTGGGCTCGTGGTTTGTTTATCAGCACGAATGGCTTCACTGAGGATGGTCTTGTTGCATTTGGAAAAGGCAAACGCGTTATTTGTATGGACGGCTTGGATCTGTTTGAGATACTCGACCAAGAGATTTCGTTCACCCAGGTGCTTGAGCGCAAGGTTCGCAGAGCCGCCGAAACTGGGTCTCCGTTCATTCGTGTTCGCGACCTCTTTTCTTACTAATTGGGAGGAGGAGCATGGCACAGTTTAACGATTGGTGTGAGACTTCTGACGAACCAGTTGGGACACACTATTTACGTGTTTTAACTGGGCAACAGGATCGCATCGACGTAGGGGTAGGCGCGACTGCCTCGATTGTTACGGGGCACTATGCTTCGGAGGAACATGTAGCGCGTGCGCTCCGAAGGTTGGGAAAACCCGCAGCAGCCGATTTGATTGAAGAGAAACTCCCAACAACTAAGAATATAAGGTCTGGCGATCTAGGGGAGATCTTTGCGACCGAGTGGATTGATGCCTTCAGCGGAGGTTATTGCGCGCCAATTAAACGGCTACGCTGGAAAGACCATCGAAACATGGCAATGCGCGGAGAGGACGTCATAGGAATGCTTCTCGACCCACAAACGCAGCGATTGCGCTTTCTGAAAACGGAGGCCAAGAGTCGAGTGGCACTTACTGCCCAGGTACTTGCGGAAGCGCGCGCTGGCCTCGATAAGGAAGGGGGTCTACCGTCCGCTCATGCCCTATCGTTCATATCGGCTCGTCTTCTCGAACTTAATAATTTGCCCCTTGCAGATGCCATTGATGATGCGTTGCTAAAATATGGAATTCCTTTGCAAAACGTTACGCATCTGCTCTTTATTTTCTCTGGAAACGCGCCGGACGCCCTAATACGAACTTCTCTCCAAGCCTATCCAGGTCAGGTTCAACAGTGGGGCGTCGGCTTGCGTATCGAAGGCCATGCCGCCTTCGTCGGCGCAGTCTATGACCGGGTGATTGCTGATGCCAACAACGCCTGAAGCTATAGCAGCCGATATCGAAGAGGCGGCTACCGCTGGCTTTCGCGGACAATTAATCGCACGCGGTCAAGCACGGGCTATCATCTGGCGAGATGGAGTTCTTCCACCCGACCCACCAAATTTTTCTCCGCAGCTTAGCCAGGATCTGCATTCCTACGGTTATTCCCTTCTCGGGCTTGGCATGCGTTTGCGTGAGCTTGGTGGGGATCCTGCACAGGCACGAGTTGCTTTTGAACGATCCGCCACCGCTCTCGAGGCAGTTATTGCCAAAGGCAGTCCTGAAGAAGTCGACCGTGATTTCCATTTTGTCATGGCAGCAGCGAGTTATCACCTGGCGCACCTTTCCGCTCGGGCGTACTCGCTTCTGACAGCTATTGAAACTAACGAGAACTTTTCGCCCATTGAGCGCGTTTTGGTGCAACTCATGAAGCGGGATTTCGGAGCTCTTCGTGCCAACATCCTAGACTATCGGGCATCTGGCGAAGCCAGCGATGATCGGATCGCCGAAAGTATCCAGGCTTCTATTGAACAGATTGCAGCGCTTCCTAAGAGTGAAGGTCACGATTTCCTCTTCGACGGATTAAACATAGCACTGACTGACGGTTTCTTTTCTGCAGTGGCATCATTCCTCGTCGCTCTTGAACGTGGGGAGCGACCTCTACTTGATCAGGCATTGGAACGCTTGCAAGTAGGCCTCTCAGTATGCAGCGAGTTGAACATGCTGCCACAGTGGTGGGCCCACCGAGTTGCGATCCACCTGTTGACCGATTGGTGGTCGTGTACATTCCACGAGAGACTACCCCTACAGCCAATCGGTGGCGAAGCAGCCGATTGGAGCAATCTCCGCAAGTTGTTCATTTCCCTTTTGCAATCACGCGTAAGGGCTGAAGTCGATCTCTGGCCATCGCAGATTGAGGCAGCCTCTCGCGCCGTTGACCAATCTGATGATCTGGTGATTTCGTTACCGACAAGTTCAGGAAAAACGCGCATTGCAGAGCTTTGCATATTGCGCTGTTTGGCTGGTGGTAAACGTGTCGTCTTTATCACCCCCTTGCGCGCGCTCTCCGCGCAGACGGAAAATACCTTACAAAAGACTTTTGGGCCGCTTGGTAAAACAATTTCATCGCTTTATGGAAGCATTGGGGTCAGTGGCTTTGACGAGGATGCGATCCGAGACAGCGATATTGTCGTCGCCACACCAGAGAAACTAGACTTCGCACTCCGGAACGATCCCTCGCTTTTAGACGACGTGGGTTTGCTAGTATTTGACGAAGGGCACATGATCGGCCCTGATGAACGTGAAGTGCGCTACGAAGTTCAAATTCAAAGGCTACTTCGTCGCCCAGATGCGGATGAAAGACGAATTGTGTGCCTTTCAGCGGTGTTGCCTGATGGCGACCAGCTCGATGATTTTGCCGCTTGGTTGCGTCGGGATGATGCCGGTGGTGTCATTAAAGCTGATTGGCGCCCGACGCGACTGCGTTTTGGAGAGGTGGTGTGGACATCGCCATCAGCGCGCCTGAATCTACGGATTGACGATGAACGCCCTTGGGTCCGGAATTTTCTTGTAGGCGTCGCTCCTCCAAATTGGGTTTTGCCAAAGCGTCAGAGAACACGCCTTTTCCCCGACGATCAAAGGGAGCTTTGTTTGGCGACGGCCTGGAGACTAGTAGATGATGGGCAAACGGTCTTAATCTACTGCCCAGAACGGCGCAGTGTAGAGCCATTCGCCGACGTGATTATCGATCTGTATCAACGAGGTGCTCTACCTTCTTTGTTAGACGTTGATCCCGAAGTGCTCAATACTGCAATTGCGCTTGGGGAAGAATGGCTTGGCACAAACAGTAGCATCCTCAAGTGCCTCCGCCTTGGTATCGGATTGCATCACGGAGCACTGCCGTCTGCATACAGGAAGGAAATAGAGCGACTCTTACGTGATAACGTCTTAAAGGTCACAATCTCCTCCCCGACGCTCGCCCAAGGTCTCAACCTGTCTGCAACGGCGCTCGTCTTTCATTCGCTGCACCGGTTTGGCGAACGGATCAAGGTTTCTGAATTCAAAAACATAATCGGACGTGCTGGGCGTGCATATGTTGATGTTGAAGGCTTGGTTCTTTTCCCAATGTTCAAGGATGCTCAAAAAAAGCGCTGGCATTGGGAAGCTTTGATTGATGATCTTGGTGCGCGCGAAATGGAGAGCGGCCTCGTGCAACTTGTTGGGCTACTGCTGGTGCGAATGTGGAAACGCGTCGGTGGAGAGCTGGATCAACTAATCGAATACGTTGTCAATAACGCAGAAGCATGGATATTTCCGGAGGTCGACAATGAGGAACCTGATGTTCGCGAGCGCGCGCTCGTGAATTGGGAACAGCATGTTGCGACATTAGACACGGCGATCCTCGGTTTGATTGGCGAGAACGAGGTCCCTGACGAGGGCATCGAGATCGCTCTGGATGATATACTTCAGTCGTCCCTCTGGCACCGCAGATTGGCGAGACAGGGCGAAAATGAACAACGAGCCTTAACTGCAGGCCTCGTCTCACGTAGCAAGCTCATTTGGAGCCAGTCTACTGCGGTAAGGCGTCGCGGGTATTTCCTCGCAGGCGTCGGCTTGAAGACTGGTCTCGCACTCGACGCTATTGCAGCCGATGCCAACCAGCTACTTGTTCAGGCAAACGGCAGTATCCTAGCTGCCGATACTGAAGCCTCAATTGCAGCGATTACGAGCATCGCTGAACTGGTCTTTTCTTTTTATCCTTTCAAGCCTGATCCAATGCCGGCAAATTGGCGTGATATCTTGCGCGCTTGGTTGCTCGGGCTGCCTATCGCAGCCGTCGCGACAGGGCAGGAGACAGAAACACTGCGGTTTGTGGAAGGCGGATTAGTCTATCGATTGCCCTGGGCTATGGAAGCCATTCGTGTAAGGGCGATTGCCAACGGTGACACCATTGGCGATTTTCAGATTGATGACCATGAGCTTGGTTTTGCTGTCACGGCGGTTGAAACGGGTACATTAAATCGGCCAGCTTCCATCCTCATTCAAGCAGGTTTCCACTCGCGGCTCGCGGCTATCAAGGCGGTTAACGATACCGGCGCGACGTTCCGAACGGGTCAGGAGCTGCGTCAATGGCTTAATTCTGAAGAAATATTAGGGTGGAGCGCGCTGCCAAATTGGCCAACCTTGGAAACAAGAGCAATGTGGATAGAGTTTGTACGCAGTTTTTCTCCTAATGAAAAGTTGATTTGGGCAGACCGCCGGTACTGGGCGGGGGTGGAATGGTTCGGCTCGCCGCCTGCGTCTGGCACGCCAGTCCAAATCTATGAATGGACTGGAAATCCGCATGTCTTTTCCACTGATGGCGTGCCACTCGGTCTTGTTGAGGCCGCACTCAACCCTAGAAGAACGGGACTCCTGCACGCCGAAGTGGGTCCTGACGGCGACCGTATCGACATCAAATACATTGGTTCTAATGACCTGGCTACAGGCTAACTAATTACGCTCCTCGTGAGAAAGGCTGGCTTTCAAAGGACGACAATTGGCGGTTCGTTCGTTGCCCGTCGATAGGGCCACAAGAATGCTGCGTTGCGCACGAATGTCCAGTTTGGGGAAGCTGCACCGCAGCGATTGACCAACTAGCCAATGGCCGGAATGGGCCGGAAGCCGCTGTTAGCTGCAACGAACTCCCAGGTCTGCAATGCGAGACAAAGCTGCCATTAGCTGCGCCTGCGCCAACGTCTGCTTTAGAAATTTACCAGATGCCCTTTACGGCATTTTCGATAATTGCCTTGGGGCGATGCATGGCAAGTTGCCTACGCGCTTCGTCATGACGCCCCAACCGTAGCAGAACGCCGACTGACGCATATTCGATCAAATCACGCTGCGCACGACTGCCACCAAGCCGCGCGTGATCCCAAAGCGCTTTTGTCAAAAGGTCATTCGCGTCCGACCAGTTCTGAGCAGCGATGGCACCGAATGCCTCTGCCAGATATCGCACAAGGTCCGCTGCCGGTCCCTTTGCTCCTGCAATAATCCGTTCAAGCGCCTCAGATCTTCCTGCCATCGCATATCCGAGTGCTGCATGTGCGTCCGCAAAACCTAAGCCGGGGTTCGGAAACTTCTCTGCGGCGTAGTCGCAAACGATCTGCCACCGTTCTTGGGGAATCTCTACACCCGAAAGCTCCGCCCGATATAGAACCGCTGCAAGATCAACCATTACATTTAATGGAGGTCCCCATGCGCCGCGCGGATCGATATCCCGGTCAACAATGCGCCACATCTCGTCTGTATCACCGCGTGCCAATGCCCAAAGGGCAATATGCCAAGCGATATGGCAATGCATTTGCCCCTCTTTATGATAGGAGCGTTGCCAGTCGGTGATGAACTCATAGCCCGCTTCTGTCTGGCCGGTTTCATAATAGAGGTGTGATCGAAAATGCGCCCCATGGGCATTTCGCGGATTAGCCCTAAGTGATTTATCGATGCTCTTCTCGGCGCGGTGGAATTGGCCGACTTCAACTTGCGCGAAGCCCAATAGGCCTTGGAGCCACCAGTCATCGCCATAATGGGGTTCAAGAATCTCCGCCAGCGCAAGGTTCTCAGCTTCGCGTCCCGGCTCGCCACTGAATCCGATGAGACTCAGGACGCCCAAGCAGGCTTGCGCGATAAGCACATCACGGGGATATTCCTGCAATTGATCCCGTGCGGCCTGATATCCGGCGGCGCTCTTGCCGTCGATCAATAGGCCGATGATCTTCATCTGCCGCGCTTCCCGTTCTGTCAGCGGCCTGTCGCACTCTTTTGCGCGATGAAGTGATTGTTGCGCACCAGCCCTATCTCCGACAAGCTGCCGGTAACGTGCCAATACGACATGTGGAAGGGCGAAGCCTTCGTCCTCTTCGGCCGCCAGTTTGAGCGCGGCTTCAACGCCAATCTCGGCCCCAAGAAACCGATCAAGGCCAAGAACATACGCATCTCTGGCCTTTTGCGAGTTCGTAGAAAGCGAATATCCGTATCTGTCTCTCATACTCAGCACCATGTCTGAGCCGATGCTACAACAAACCGCATAAAAAGTCTGTGGCTTCGCCAACGCGGTCGCTGATTAGTTTCGCAGCATTTCAGAAAAGAGGGCTCAAACCGGGCTTCTACTGCGTGCGCGAGCATCGTCGGTAGTGAAGGGTGCAGCTGGTGTGCGGTCTGCGGACAAAGCGGACTCTAATCGACCAAGTCGTAGTGCTTTATGGTGCGAGCCTCGACCAGTTCAGCCTCTGCCGGGTCTATGTGCGGGGTCTGATAGTCCTCACCAACGAAAGCTTTGAGCGACGCCAGGCTGTCCCAGACCATAACAAAGCTGAATTCTCTTGGACTATCTGACCGTGGGGCGCCTGGTAGAACTTGAACAATACCTTCAGTCCCCTTCATCAATGGAATTGCCTTATTATGAAAGAATTCGCCGAACTCCTTCTCCTTACCTTCTCGCACAAGAACCTGGAAAATGCGCATAATCATGGTGTGTCCCCCTATGAGCGGGTTTCACCTGCATGAATGCCTCGAATGGATTTATAGCACAACGATTGAGGTATGTCGTGGATGGGCTCGTTCCTGCCGTTAGCCGCATCGAGCACTGAGGTCTACTTGGTGGGACAAATCGACCATTCGACACGGTCTTTCAGTAGTTCACGCTTCTTGTTCCGACCACTGTGCGGCCATTTGGCGAACATCATCGGGGATTTCCGCCGCTCTCCGCGTCTCAAGGTTCAACATCACGCATCTAAAGACTGTCTCGAAAGCGACGGTGTCGCCTTCTGATTTGATCAGCCGGTGTCGGAACGTCATGGATTTGGAGCCAATCTCCATGACGGAAGTATCCAACCTGATCGCATCGCCTGCAGCCAGTTCTACACGAAAGTCGCTCTGAGCATTTACGACTGCAAAAGAAAGTCGTCGACCGTCTCGCATATCGGTTGCCGTTAGACCCATTTCCGACTGAATTGCAAAAACACCATCGGAACATGCTGCAAAGTAGCGGGACACGTTCAAATGGCCGAGGAAATCACAATCAGACGGATTAACGACAGAACGAAATGAAATCATCGCCGGCATCAGTAAACTCCCAGATATTGTTCAGGGATCATACACCCTGACTGCTTCCCGCAAAAGTCAGCTTCAGGTAGGGCTGCTGCCGTTCGGCCGAACTGCAGCATTCAGAACTTTGGGCTCGAAGCTGACTTTCGTTGCGCGAATCACGAACGGCTGGTGTGAGCTCTTCCCGTACAGCCTGGGCCCCGATAGCTCAAATTTTCAAATGTTACTATTTGCGCACAGCTGCCTTCTGCGCAGGGACGCAGCGAAGGGAGCGACACGCCCTTCTTGTCAGTGGCTTCCTAAATGGTTGCCCAAACCCAGCCCCAAACTGAACGTCGAGCAGTTCCAACACGCCAAAGTGGTGGGTTGGCGAAATGCTGCAGGATGCAAGAGCGGGAGCTTCGATGAGCTGCCCTGCACACCGCTAGGTCGCTCCAAAGCCCCCAGAGCCCCTTCCCTGCAATTCAATCGGACCATGGCGGCACGAAGACCGATGTCTCAGTCGGCCGACACTGACCAAGTTATGCTTGACTAGATTGCAAATCTCAACTTAACGTGCCCTTATGAACCAGACATCCTACATTAAGCTTAGCATTCGAATACCGTTCTAATCGTCAAACGATTTTTTCGGGAGTGCCAAGGTGGGACGCGGGATTTATACACCCTTCAGCAGTAGATGACTGTGTAGTCGACGGTTCAAGTCCGTCCATTCCTACCATCCGGTAGAACCTCCAACATTTTGTGAAGAAAATGCTTCACAAACTATGAGGCTAGTTTTCTGGAATGCACCAGATGATCTTTATTGACTTTGAAGCATCAAGCTTGTCAGCAGATAGCTGGCCGATTGAGATCGGCATTTGTTGGATCGATGAGCAAAACAAACTTCGTGTTGCGGCGAAGCTTATTAAACCTCACGCAAGTTGGCAAATGAGCGAATGGTCGGAATTCAGCCAGAAGGTTCATGGTATCACCCTGGATGAAATTAAAGCAGCTGAGGATGCTATGAACATTGCGCGATGGGCCCAAAGCCGCCTAGCTGGCAGATTGCTTCTTAGCGATGCGCCTAAGTTTGATAGCAGATGGCTGAACAAACTATTAGCTACAGACACAGCAAGTGACTCCTTGGAGGTTAACAGCGTCCAAAAGCACGCCGAAGCTCGTTTCGCTGGTACTGCCAGGGCGATGTTCTTCAGGGCCTACGCGAATGGACATGGAACTCACCGGGCAGCAGGCGATGCACTCCGACTGGGTCAAGCTTGGCGAGCAGCGGTGCGAAAAGAGCAAACGCTACTATCAAAGACTCCTTGATGGTTGGTTAGCCTATGAGTTGAATGCACTAGCTTTCGGCGACTAAAGTCCGAAAACTGGACATCTTAGTTAAACCTCATGCTGAAACACAAAATATGATATTTCAACGCTTTGCCGTGATTAAAGCCCCCGGCTTTCGCGACAACACGGACTGACCAGCTCTACATGCGGCATGAAGCAAACTGTGAAAATGAGGCCCCACAGAGACTCACAAGTTGATTGGCAGGGCCAGTTCAGTTCGAGGTGGAACTCGCAATAATCAGTAGGTAACGTCCTGCTATAAAGCACAGCTAGATGCGACAATGCTTCGGCTTCAAGAGCCAACCGGGATGCGATGACAAACTTTATAATTAAAGAGCCTGAAATTGTTTTTATCCACCTGCCAAAAACGGGTGGAACGTCCGTGAGAGATGCATTGGGGGAACTCCAAGGACGGTACTTTGGCCACATACCAGAAAAATTTCGGGGAAGGCTGTGCCTAGCAGTGGTTCGTGAACCAAGAGCTCGTTTCCTTTCCGCTTTTCGGATGTTCAAGTTCGGCAATAAACTTGAAAACGATTATTACGCCGAACCACGATGGCCCGACCTTACGATTTCACAAGCGCTTGATGTACTAGAAAACCCCTGGGTAGGATTTGATAGAAGTCATCGAAGCATCCCGTGGAATCTCAAACATCACATCATTCCGCAGACGCATGAGTTTAACTGCTTGCGCCATGCAGATACTGTTTTGAGGTTTGAAACCTTAGAAGAGGACTTCACACAGTTTTGCGCAGAACAAGGGATCTTTGCCCAGCTTCCGCGCCTTCGCGCCTCTCGTGGGGGGAGGGAAGACGAGGAAGTGTGGAGCGCCCATGACGAAGATCGGTTCAACCGGTTGTTTGCGGACGACTACCGCATGCTCAACTACGGCCCGAATATCACCGGCGAAAAGAAGAGACCGTATGTCTTTGCACCCATAAGCCACCAAACCGACACAGTATATGATCTCTGGTCCACCTACTTCTCGGATCAAAAAGTCATCGCAGAAGATGCTACAAAGGCGCTTCCGGACGCCGCCTGTGCCCTCGAGCCATTCGTAGATGAGATTATCCCAGGAGACCCGAGTAACGCTTGGGCTGGGCGCTCCAAAGACCTAGTGGCGCATTTCCGGAAGCTTCAACCAGAATTTTCCGGCGCCTCTCGGCTATCACACCTACTAGCATGTACTATCGTCGTACTTCGCAGAGCACCGAGCTGTGAGAAGGCCCTTGAGCTTTTCTGGCGCATCATGGACGAACAGTTTGAAACTATCCGGTCGGAGCTTTCTCTCCGCTGGCTCGTTTCCGTGGCTGATACGATTGCAGACTTTGGTCGAAGCTCAGGAGAACGGGCTGTCGGCTTGAGCGCCAGCGTTTACGCAAATACCGCAAAATTACATGAGAGCGAACTTAAGCTTTTTTACCCCAGACGCCCATGGCCTCCCCGCAAGCGGTTTTCATCAGGGGGCAATCTGTTCGACGGAATGCTAACCTATTGGACCGAGCAGGGAGATATGATTGAGAATATGTTTCAGCGATCATATGAAGTCGCAGTCTTGGAGCCTACGGCCGGAAAGGTTCTTGGGGAAGTTATCGAGAGAATGAAGATTGGGCCGACGGTCTACCGAAGGTTCAAGCGAATATCAGGTGAGAAGGCCACCCCGATTGTAGACGATAAAGTTAAAGACAGGCTTCAGCGGATAATGAAGAATAATCTTTAAGCGCCCGAATAATATCTATTTCAGCCGGATTAAGTCTGAGATTTTTCAACGGTTGCCTGCTAGCTAGGAGTAAATATGAACAAGGGGCGTAAACCGGATATTGTGTGCATTGGTGCGCAAAAGGCAGGCACTTCATGGCTACACGTTACTCTGGCAGCGAGAGACGACGTTTGGGTTCCGCCATTTAAAGAGATGCATTTCTTTGACCATAAGTTTATAGCTGAATGCCGCCGTTGGGCTCCATGGCACGTAAAGCAAGGACTGAAGATCGCCCGCGAACGTCACTTAATGCGGACCTTGGAACCTGATACTACTTATCTCGAGTACCTTGATCGCCTCCAAACTAAACCAATGCTGAATGGTACATGGTATAAGTACATCTTCTCGAGAGCGGCGGAAAACCAAAAATGCCTTGATGTTACTCCTGAATACTCTTGCATCCCAGACGAAGGTGTAGATTTTTTTAAACGTTTCCTACCGCAAACCAAACTGATTTATATTATCCGTAACCCTTTGGATCGCCTAACCTCACAACTGAGAATGAATGCACACCGTAAAAAGAAATTGCCATCCTCGCCTGAAGGCTGGGAAGAGCTGTTGAAGCAACCTGCTCTCAAAACTAGAGGCGACTACCTTAATAATATACCTCGTTGGAGCGCGAGATTTTCCTCAGATCAGCTATTGTACTTGCCATTCAGCCAAATAAGATGTGACCCTCAAAGTGCGCTACGGAAGATTGAACAGCATTGTGATCTCCCCCCCGCACAGTACCCTCAAGCTGGAGAAAAGGTCCATCGGACGGAACCACTTGAGCTACCCGAATTTGTGATTGCACGACTCAAAGAACTGGCGGCTCCTCAAAGCCATTTCATTCGGGAGCACTTTGGTGATAGCTTCTATAATGACACATAAGTGATATATGTCAGTAACGCCCCACTTCTAGCTCACATCGCCAATTTTTCTTCAGGAGAACTGAGCGCTAACTGCGCTTTAGGACGACATTTGGCATGGTAGCGATTGCATCTAGGTCAAGCTCGTATTGGGCATCCATACGCGTCTGAAGTTCTTCGTCAATTTGGACAATTTTACTCAAAAGCTTAGCACTCTTTAGCTGCTCGCAAGCTTTGCCTAACAACTCATGTTCAGTGCGATCATCAAGAAGATCATCTCCAACGTCTAATAGCGACGAAAAAAATGAACGCTCGATCTCATCCGGCTTTTCAAAGTCCCATATTATCACGTTCGCTCTCGGACACGCATCTCTTATGCGTCTTACGAGGTCGGCCCAAGAATGAACCGGAAAAGCTCCGTTAAGACGTCCGAGCTGAATGTCGTCGTCGCTAAGAAGGGATGTTAGACATTCGGCCTGGGGGGCTATTGCCAAATGCAATTTAATATCACGATCTGAAAAGGCATGATCGATGTTCTGGACCCGGCGTTTCGCTTTCGGGAACATGGTTTTCTTGGTAAGCATATCCTTAACAGAGCCCAAGAGAGCGTGTTCACTGATTACAATGTGTTGAAACTTATCGAGGGCGCTATTGCCCTTCAACGCAGGCTCTACCGCCCCTTGCAAAAGGCCCAGACGACTAGATGCAACCATCGTTGCTCGGAAGTTCTCTACGTACTCTTTACGAGACACTGGTTTCGTAGAGACACTCGATAAAATCTTCCGAAAACGCGCTGAAATGCAGTCTGTAAGACCGACTGCAACTCGATTTGCTCCCATATGTATCGAAGCAGTCTTCCTATTAGACATCATCAAGTTCTGGCAGTGCGTGTTCGAAGCTCGAGCCGCGGCCTTCAGCAGCTAATCTCGCAGTTGAAGCTAGTTGTGCAGCTTGGTGTATCAGTATTTTGTACTTCAGCTCTAACGCAGCCAAGCTTGGTTGCAATTGAGATAATTCAGCGGCAGTCAAACTGCTTGCAGCTTCATCTGATGATACAATCGCTTCAAGGAGCTCCCTAACCTCCTCCAACCGAATGTAAATCAACTCACCGCTCTCCGGCCTGAAATTCTTAATCTTCAGTGAAAATTGATCGTCTTCGGTGTCGATACTTAGCTGAAAGGTCATGGTCCACTTCCGTAACTAGCACTACCTGTCGTACTTACCTTCTAACACACGTTTCCGAGGCACTGCCATCCGTTTTTGGCACGAAACACATAGTCCCAGCCTTCCGCCCAAATGAACCTCGCATACCACGTCAGGGGCAACCTCCAACCTAACATCCAGAGGACTGATGGTGCATAAATCCTAAACCTTTACTACAAAGGCATGGCTACATCAGCGCAGGTGTGCACTCTCTGTTCTGTGGATTACCAGTGAAGATTTACGGTCGGTTTATTTAACCAGGGCGGAGTCCGAAGACTAGGACTTCAAATCCCCCCCTAACCGGGCTACCAAATGTCGCAGATGTTTGGACAAACGGTCCCTGTGTTTGCTAGCCCGCTTATGACTGTCGAGGCTTCCGACGAACTCATTCTGCCTTGCCTTATCATGCGTAATATTGGGCCACGCAAGCTTGCGGGACAGAACCCGACTTCAATTTACTATGTCTAGACAATTTGAGCGAGCTGAATCACAGATTGCAAGCGAATAGCAAAATCGGCATTATCAAACCTGCCTTAAGACCTAGTATCGATATTCAGCAAGCCGATATAATAGCTTCGCGCTTCATCAATGAACCCAAACAGTTCAACATACCTTATTAGTATTCCCTCGAGCAGCCGAATTCGTTCGTCATCATCCATCTGTCCGCACTCCTTTTAAGCCATACCAACATCAAGAGGTTAACAACTTCTTAACAGCGAGAAAAAATAGCTCCTCATGTGAACCATTCACGTTCCAGAGAGCGTTTAATAACGCTAGATTGCAATTCATACTTCCCACGCATAGCACGCGGAAATTAGGATATGGTTTAAGCATTTACCACCAGCCTTCATCGCCACTGGCGCCTACCATCCGAAATTATTGAGGTAAGCTCAAGCTTGGGCCGCGATGACAGAGACAGCGTCACTGACGGAAGGCATCTTATACCTTCAAGGTATTTAAGCAGAGAGACATGTGCCAATGTCCAATTATCTACTTTTGGCCAAACGGCAGACTTTACACAACCGAGCATAGCTAATAGAGAACCCGGTCGATCAACAGAAAGTTTCCGCCTCCAGATCACCGAGCCATTACGCTTCATTCGCACCAACATATCACCCTCTCCCATATCGCCCCCCATTCACTGAGAAAGCTACCATCGCATCAAATGCTGGAGCGATATGTACTCTCGAGTCAATTACATTTTGTTCTGGCCCTCTATTCCATGAAAAAGTGGCTGCTAATTCTCTTCTTTCATTTTAGGGAATTAGGCTTAGCCTAATTCCCTAACTTCGGAAAATTGGGGATAGGTTAAGAATAGCTATTCTACTAAATCGAGGCCTCTATCCTATAAAATGGTTGCATATTTTTCTTCCTGAGTAGCGCGACCGAGACCAAGCTACACCCCAATATGACGCCAAATATACGAGTGGAAGTCGAATCACCCCTTAGATGATTCGCCTTTTAGTAGCTTTCAAGAGTGCAATTGGAATCGCATTAACGATTAATCCGGAGATGACGATTGGTGTCCACTTTTATGACCAATCGGACCACAATCGAGTACCACACTAATCTTTTGCAAATCGCCCGTTAGGCAAAAATTCGGCAACGATCCACTTTTGAGCTTGCAGCCCCCCTTCCTTTGAGGCCTACTGCTCAGTGATGACAGTGAATGATCATATCGCCTTTGCCCAGATATCGGCACGCTGAAGTTCGTTTATCGGACAGACAGCGATCCGATCTGTGAGGTAAGCGCAGCCTCTCCTCACACCTGAAGCTCGATCATTTAAAACATGGCTTTCAAAGTGCATTTCTTCATCGATTCACCTCTCTCCTGTCCATTGATTTGCTGCCAGCGCCGCTGGCGAGCTACACGTGCATCCACACCACAGTTTCGGCGTTTGAAACGAATAGTCAGCTAACCTAATCAGGATAAATTTTCCTGAATCTTAGCTAATTATTAACGCTTGGATGCCATTGCAGCTTTGCTGCAGGCTAATGACCAAGCTCCATGAGTACACTGGAGCTCTCATGTCTACTGAACTTGTCGAGCACGACACTTGGAACTATTCCCCTCCTAAACTACCGAAAGCATCGGTAGTGCGCTTGAACCACATTCACGGCGTTTTGCCTTTTGACGGCGTTCGGAACCCCGGCTTCCGCAGCTCAACGTCTCACCGTATCTGGCTTCCCTATCAAACAGCCGCCAACGACTGGCAACCTAAAGTGGGCATCTGTGAAAGCGCCGCTGAAGCAGCAGTCGCAATCGATGCTCTGATCTCGCCTCAAACATACGATGTTAAGTTTCAACCGTTTTCCGTCGCGTTTGAGTATGAAGGTAAGCAGCGCGAGTACACTCATGACTTGCTAATCACGCATAGGTCTGGGCGAAGGGATCTGGTGTTTGTCCGAAACGGTACAAGTCTCAGCAAACCCAAAACACGGCGCGAGATCGAAGCAATCATCAGGGCCACGCCTCCCCAGGCCGCAGATAATTTGCTCATTGTTAGCTCCGACGACTACTCTAGGCAACGCCGCGAAAATCTCTTTCGGATGCATCAGTTTCTACAAGAAGAGGACGTCGAGGCGGAAAACCATGTGCTTTCGATTGCAAAAGCATCGAAGAGTCTTTGGCAAATGAAAGATATCATCAGGTCGTCTCAAATTCCTAAACCACGAGCATTTCGCGCGTGCTACCGATTAATTGCACGCAAGAAGCTGATCGCAAATTTGGACCACGTTATTCTAGAAACATCCCGTGTGCAGGTGGCTGCATGAGACTTAGCCCCAGATACAGTTACCCCGCAGGAACCGAAATCACACTTAACTCTGAAAACCTGTTACTTCGCTCTACAACTGCAGAAGGCTATGAGCTTGTAAACACTTCCACCGGTGAGGTGGGAGTGACGTCTTTCTCCAAATTCGCAAGCCTCCTAAAAAGCCCCGTAATGAAAGTATCTTGTTCAAGCGCATTAACTACAGGTATTTTGGAGCTCCGTCTCGGAGACCTGAAGTATGCCGATCAACTTGCAGCACCTCAGAGAGAGAACGGGGAGTTTCATCGTGCAATCTGCATCGCCGCTGTATCATTGCGAGAGAACCTACGGATCAAAAGTGGAGACAACAATCTACGATTAACTGGGAAGCTACTTGACGAAAGAAGCAATCGAATTTTTGTTTGCGAGGTCGCGAAAAGCGTTCTCGGTAAGGCCGTGTATCCAGCGAAGCCGCCGGGAGGTAGGAACTCGCATTGGGTACTTTATCGCGGTCGGACGATCTTAAAGTACCTAGAGATCTTTGATGAGCTAACCACTGAAGACGACGTGATTGCCGCGCTTGCGACACTTGACCATAAAAAAGGGAATAGGACCCAGAGGCTACCCATCGAACTAATGGAACTTATGACCGAAGCATGGGAGGAGATCGGACTGGACCTTAAGGGCCCTTCTCCCTCAAATGTTCTAAATCATCTCGAAATGCTGATTTTTGAGAAGAACAAAGCTCGAAAAAGGAATGGCCTTCACGCTCTTGCTGTACCATCGCAAAAGACGCTCCTAGCTCATCGAGCGTACCTCCAAAGCCCAACTGAATATACAGTTGCAATTAAGGGAGAAGTTTACGGCCGAAACAAAAGGGGGAGAGGCAGTACAGATTTCCGGGCTTTGCTCGTAGGTGAGCTTGTTGAAATTGATGAATGCAAAATCTCTCTGATCACAACTGCAAAAATGCAGGGGTATTGGGAAAGATTATCAACTCACCAGAAAGAAAACCTCACCGCTATGGACGAGGACATCAAACAGCGTTTGAGTCTCCTTGTAATGATTGATGTCGCCAGCAGGATGCCTCTAGCGTGGGTACTGAGTGACCAACCCAAAGCGAAAGCGACATTAGCACTTTTCAGAATGGCCACACGCGACAAGACGAGGGAAAAGACTGTTTATGGGTGCGCTAATGACCCCGCACCAGCCATGGGTTTGGGCATGATCAAGTCCGATAATGGAGTTGGCCTACGAAACTCAACGGTAATTAGCAGTGCGGTCGGGTTAGGCGCGTTATTCAACGCCGTCAGGACTTCTGCTTCTTCCGACAAGCCATACGTTGAATGCTTTTTTGGAATGACTGAGTCAATGCTTATCAAACTGATCCACGGTTACACCGGCCGGAAAGCTGGAGAGCTCCCGGGCTACGATTCAGTAAAAAATGGTGCGCTAAACACGGACGAACTTTACGGTATTCTAACCCGTTTTTTTATTGATGAGTATCCTTCAAGAAAGCACATGGGAGTAGGAATGGGAGGACGCCGACCCGCAGAAGTCCTAAAGGATCTCAACAACGAACGCGGTTTATTCAGACCGCTGGATGAAGACCAGCGCCGAATTCACCTCGGCTGGAACTTTCAAGTAATTCCAAATGACGAAGGAGTCCGAGTATTAGCTGAGCTTTGGTACAACTCTGAACAATTCCAAAAGGTTGTAGACGAAACTCCACACACCAAAGTCTCAGTATACCTTGACCCAGACAATGTGAATGAAGCCACAGCTATCATCTCGGGTGTTTCAGAAATTTTTCGACTTCAACTTCAGGTTACAGCATATTCAGACCTGACGGTTGCGGAAGTCCTTGAGGTTACAGAAGCTCACCTTCGCGAATCCCCGGACGCTGCGGTGATCTACCAAGATCGAATTATGTCGACACGACGTAGGCTGCACAACCAGCTAAGAAGAATCGGCGTCGAGAACAATTTGCCTCGCAGCTATTCAACATTTGAAGAGTGCGAAGAAAAGGCTCGCCATGTGTTCAGGGGTGTTCGCATTGAACCATCAAAATTCGAACAAGAAACGGTACGACCTGGAGAAATCACTTCGAGTAACGGCGGCCCAGGCGTCTATTCACTTGGCGCGGACAAGAACCCAAGTGCGAAGCTGAAGCCGTCCTTAGAAGTGGCTGAGACTTTTAAAATGGATCAAGTTGTTCCAGAGATCTTCCCAGCTGCCACAAATTCAGTTTCGAAGAGCGTAAATCCGGATACTGACAAGAAACACCAACCTATCGGACGACCCAACGGAAAAGGTAGTTTTAAATGAGCTTCGTGAACCATAAAAGGATTGCACTCTTGACGGAGCTCAAAAGTGAGCATTTCGATTTCCCTCGCGCAAAAATGCTAAGAGCGGCCTTTGAAAGGTGTGTCGAGGAGCACTTTTTAGCCCAACAAATTGGAGGCCTCGAGGTTCGCGGCTTGATGGTGACGGGTCAGTCTCGAGTTGGAAAATCAAGAGAGTTGAAATCGCTGGTGACAGAATTCAACGAAAGTGGGACTTTGATGGCAGACGGCCGGCCGGCTAGGGTCGTCAGTTGTCTGCTTTCTGGTCGGGTCACCTTCAAGGACCTTGGAATCAAAACCCTTAAATCTCTTGGGTATGACCTGCAAAGGAGGAGCCCGACCCAAGAGTACATCTGGGAGAGAGTTGTCGATCAAGCTGAAAGGCAGGGTGTCATCGGCATCCATTTTGATGAGTGCCAACACGTCTTTATCGATGGTGCAAAATCAAACAAGATTTTCCTCGATAGCTTCAAGTCGATGATGAAGGAGCCTCGTTGGCCAATGATGTTAATTCTATCTGGTGTTCCGACCCTCTCCGATTATATTCGTTCGTACGAACAGCTTGAGAAGCTAGTTGACCCAGTCCATTTTGATGAGATTAGACTAAAACGGGACCGTGACCAACTCGTGAAACTCCTCTACTGCTATGCCGATAGCGTAAAGATGAATATCGATGAACTTGTTACCCCAGACTTTTTGGCACGCCTTGATCATGCTTGCTCCCACCGGTGGGGGCTCGTAATCGAATTGTTGATCAATACGTTAGTAGAAGTAAAGCTGTCTGGTAGAAATCACCTTGAAGTGAACGACTTCGCCGTACAGTTCGCTACCAAAACAGGTACTTTGATGCGATCCTCGCCATTCACTGCACCCGACTTCTTGCAGGCGTTCGATTCCCAAAAGCTATTTGAAATTAACTCATAGCTAAGATGGACCTGTAGTCTACCTAGTTAATGCTCGCCCCCCCGGCGGGCATTTTATTTTAAGTGCATGCACGTTTATTCTCCGTAGCTGCATACTTATGCTCATCAGCGAAATTGGGCTCCAAAATAACAGCCTGATTATTAACGCTTTTTTACGCTGCAATATTTGTTGGGAAGTGATTCTTTGCACGCTTATGCCCATTCGGCACCGCTTTGTCAGTTCGCCCATACGGACCGCGTAGCCCAAGCGCCCCACTGCCCCTCAGGCCGCAGCGAGCGTCTTTTCCGCTTCAATCACCGACGCGCAATTTGGCAGGTCAACGGTGAACTTCGTCCCGAC